>CAJTVO010000053.1 GCA_910579485.1 uncultured Oscillospiraceae bacterium
TCCAGAACCATTGGTTCTGGCGCGTTTTTGGTTACTTTTGCCGCGGGGCAAAAGTAACCGCAGGGCGTCCGGGGGCGCGAAGGCCCCGGGTTTCATAACGAAACAATTCCCCCGCCGCGCGAAGCGCGGCAGAAAAGAGGTATCAGCATGTCAAGTAACCGTATTGGCCGCATCAACGAAGAGATCCAGCGGGAGTTGGCCAGCCTCCTCCGAACGGTCAAGGACCCCCGCCTCCAAGGCGGGCTCGTGACCATCACCCACGTAGACACCACCAGCGACCTCCGCTACGCAAAAATTTATATCAGCTCCTTGAACAAGGAGAACGAAAAAGAAATGATGAAGGGCCTCCGCTCCGCCTCCGGCTATCTCCGCCGGGAGCTGGGCGCCGCCCTCCGCCTCCGCTACACCCCGGAGCTCCAATTCATCGCCGACGACTCCATCCAGCAGGGAGCCCACATCCTGGAGATGCTCCGGGACCCCAACGTAGTCAAGCCCGCCAATCCCGCCAACGAACATATCGTCCTGGAGGATGAAAAATGAACAGACTTTCCCCCCAGGAGGCCGCCGCCCTGCTGCGGCGGCAGGACCACATTCTGATCCTGACCCACCGCCGCCCCGACGGGGACACCACCGGCTGCGCCGCCGGACTGTGCCGCGCCCTCCGGCAGCTGGGCAAGACCGCGTGGCTCCTAAAAAACCCCGACATGACCAGCATCAACGCCGTCTATGTGGACGGTCTCTGGGCCCCGGTGGATTTCTCCCCCGCCTTCATCGTGTCCGTGGACGTTGCCGCCCGGAGCCTCTTCTTCCCGGCGGCGGAGCCCTATATTGACCGCATCGGCCTGGCGGTGGACCACCACCCCTCCTTCGAGGACTTTGGCGAGGCCCGCTGCGTAGACGCCTCCCGCGCGGCCTGCGGGGAGATCGTCTACGAGATCTGCCGCGCGCTGGGGGAGGTCACCCCGGAGGTGGCCCTGCCCCTCTACGCCGCCGTCGCCACGGACACCGGCTGCTTCGTCTACGCCAACACCACCGACAACACCCACCGGGTGGCGGCGGCTCTGCTGGAGACGGGCATCGACTACTTCGCGGTCAACAAGCGCCACTTCCGCACCAAGACCCGCCGCCGGATCGCCATTGAGGCGGAGCTGATGGGCAATGCGGAGTTTTTCCACCAGGACCGGGGCGTCTTCCTGACCATCCCCCTGTCCCTCCTGGCCCGTACCGGCGCGGATGAGAACGACTTGGACGACATTTCCTCCCTGGCGGGGATCATCGAGGGCGTGGACTGCGGCGCGGTCCTCCGGGAGCTGAAGGACGGCGAGTGGAAGCTGAGCCTGCGCACCGGGGCCAACGGCCGGGTGAACGCCACCAGGGCCTGCGGCCTCCTGGGCGGCGGCGGCCACGCCATGGCCGCGGGAGCCACCCTCCACGGGACCTTGGAGGAGGTCAAGCGCCAGGTCCTGGACGCCATTGATCAGGTTGCCGAAAATTGATACGAAAAGAGCCGCCTTCTTACGAAAGCGGCTCTTTCCTTTGATGGAGAAGATTGAGGAAAAACGATACAACAGTTTAGGTTTCTCTCCTAAACTGGATTTATTTTACCAGTTTTGATTACTTTTTGTCAATGTTGATCTTGCATAAAATTTCTCCCGGAGCCTGCTTTCTATCGTGATAATTGCCAAAAACAAGCTCCTAAATTTGGAAGAAAAGACAGTTGACAGCGCTTCTTTCCGCCGCTCACGGACGGAGAGCCTGCTCTTTTCCGTCTACGAAAACCGCCTTCAGGGCCAGATCGCTGTCCAGCACCAGCAGGTCGGCGGCCTGGCCTGCCTGGATCGTTCCGGCCTTCAGACCGACGGCCAGCGCGGGGGCGGTGGAGGCGGCGTACACAGCCTCCGCCAGAGGCAGGCCGAAGCGCGTCACGTTGCGCACCGCGTCCAGCAGGGAGATGGAGGACCCGGCCAGGGTACCGTCCAGCAGGGTGGCCTTGTGGTCCTTCACCACGATGGGCTGGCCGCCCAGCTCATAGTTGCCGTCGGGCATCCCCGCGCAGCGCAGGGAGTCGGAGATCAGGTTCAGCTTGTCCCCGAAGAGCTGGTGGGTGGCCCGGATGACGGCGGGATGGATGTGGAGCCCGTCGCAGATGAGCTCTACGCTGGCCTCGGAATCGAAGGCCGCGCCGATGACCCCCGGGTTCCGGTGGAGGAAGGAGTTCATCCCGTTATACAGGTGCGTTGCGTGGCTGGCCCCGGCGGCGAATCCGGCCATGGCGGTGTCGTAGTCCGCCGTGGTGTGCCCCAGGGAGACGGTGCAGACCTGGGAGATATCCCGGATGAAGGGCAGCGCCCCCTCCTCCTCGCAGGCCACGGTGACCAGCTTCACCTGGCCGCCGCTGGCCTCGTTGAGCCGGTGGAACAGCCCCGCGTCCGGCTTGTGGAGGTGCTCCGCCGCCTGGGCGCCCCGCTTGGCGTAGCAGAGGAAGGGCCCTTCCAGATGGACGCCCGCGCACTTGGCCCCCCCGTTGGGCCGGAAGTCCCGGATGGCGTGCATGGCGGGGGTCAAAATTTCCTCGCTGAGGGTCATGGTGGTGGCCACGTAGCTGGTGACGCCGTGGGCGGCGTAGTAGTCCGCCATGGGCTGGAGTCCCGCCGGGTTGCCGTCGGAGAAGTCCTCGCCCATGGCCCCGTGGGTGTGGATGTCCACCAGGCCGGGGATCACGTATCCCCCCCGGGCGTCCAGGTCCGCCGGGCCCTCGATCTTCCCGATGGCGGTGATGGTCCCGTCAAACTGGATGTCCGCCTCCATGAAGGCCTTCCCGATCAGTACCTTTGCGTTTTTGATCAGCATGTTCGTTTTCCTCGTTTCCTCTCAAATTTGATCCCGGCGGGTCCGCCGGGTATGGTTTGTCCGCTTTCTGCCGCGTCCTTATCATTCCCTGTCATTCTATCATACTTTCCTCATTCTGTCACCCACAAAGAAAAATTTCGAAAACCACTTGACTTTCCACCAGCTGGAAGGTGTATCATCTCCCCATCAAACCACCGAACGGAGGAAAGTCCCATGCCAATATCTACCATCATCATCCTTATCGCCATCATCCTCATGACCCTGCTGGTGCCTCTGGGAGTGATGTTCGCCCTCCGCCGCCGGGGCGGGACCTGGACCGCTTTCCTGATGGGAGCCGGGACCTTTGTCCTCTTCGCTATGGTCCTGGAGCCCATCCTGCATAATCTGGTCCTCCGCTCTCCCGTTGGAACCGCCATCCAGCAGAACATCCTGCTCTACGCCCTCTACGGCGGACTGGCGGCGGGACTCTTCGAGGAGACGGGCCGCCTTCTGGCGTTCCGTTTCGTTCTGAAGACCCGCGCCGCCCGGATCACCGCCCTGTCCTACGGCATCGGCCACGGCGGCATCGAGGCCTTCCTGGTCATGGGCCTGTCCATGATCGCCAACCTGTCCCTGGGACTGGCCTATACCTCCGGCGCGCCCCTGCCCGCGGAGGCCGCGGCGGCGGCGGAGACCATTCTCTCCACCCCTGCCGGCATGTTCCTCTGGGGCGGACTGGAGCGCCTGTCGGCCATGGCGCTGCATATGGCTCTCTCCGTGCTGGTCTTCGCCTCGCTCCGGACCGGCAGGCGGCTGCTGTTCCCCGCCGCCATCGCCGTCCACGCCGGGGTCAACTTCATTGCCGTAGTTGCCAACGCCCACCTTCCCATCGCCGCCACGGAGGCCGTCGTGCTGCTGCTCACCGCTCTGGCCTGCCTCTGGGCGGCACAAATTTATAAAAATTTGCGGGAAAATGCAAAAACCTCTTGACCTTCCCCCTGGCGGAAGGTGTAAAATAGGGGTTGAAAAGAGGTGGTACCCCTGAAGATCAACGAGGTGGAGGCCCTGGTGGGCATCACGAAGAAGAATATCCGTTTCTATGAGGAGAAGGGCCTGCTGTCCCCCAGCCGCAACAGCGACAACGGCTACCGGGACTACGGCGAGGAGGAGGTTGCCGTCCTCCGGCGCATCAAGCTCATGCGGAAGCTGGGGGTGCCCATTGATGAGATCCGCCGGATGCAGGAGGGCGCCCAGACCGTAGGCGACGGTATGCGCCGCCACCTCATCACCCTGGAGCGGGAGCGGCAGAATCTGGAGGAATCGGTCCGTCTGTGCGAACTCCTCAAGGAGCGCACCGAGCCTCTGAACGATCTGGACGCCGCCGCCGTCCTGACAGAGCTGGAGAAGCTGGAGCAGACCGGCACTACCTTCCCCAACAAGCAGAGGCAGGACGTGCGCATCCGCTACGTGGCCCCCATTGTGGTGGCGGTGGTGATGGTGATCCTGCTGACGGCCCTCATCGGTCTGTTTGTCTGGGGCTTTGCCGAGGACCCCGCCAGTTCGCCGCCTCTGGCCCTGGCGGCGGTGTTTATCGCCATCCCCAGCCTTTTGATCTGCGGCGTGTTGTTCGCCCTGTTTCAGCGTATCCGAGAGATCGGGAAAGGAGAGATCGACGATGCAAAAAAATACTAAGAAGAAGATCGCCCCCGTGGTGGTGGCGGTGCTGGTGGTCGCCTATGTGGGACCCCTGGTGGCCATGATCTCCTACGCTGCCGGACTATTGGGGGCGGAGGCGGGAGGCTGGAGCGTGCTGCCCTTCCTGCTGCTGTACGCCGCCGTGGGCGGCGCGGTGATCGTAGGCGTTCTGGCCGCTACGGCCCAGCGGCTGCGGGAGATCGACGGAGGGGAAGAGGATGAAGCCAGCAAATACTGACAGCCCGTCCCAGTCCGCCCGGCGGAAGAACGCCATCCTGGGGGCGCTGTCCTCCACCCTGATGCGGCTGACGTCGGTGGCGGTCCTGCTGTGGCTGCGGGCCGGCATGGAGCCGGGCGCGTTCCTGTCCAGGCTGACGCTGCTGCTCATTGTGTTGGGTATAGGGAGCATTCCCTTTATCTGGATAAGCTTAAAAACAAGATTGAAAGAGATTCAAGGAGGAGAAGAAGATGCTGCTGCTCAATATTGACCACGTACCCGGGCGGGAGATCGAGGCCCTTGGCATCGTAAAGGGCACGGTCGTTCAGTCCAAGAACTTCGGCAAGGACTTCATGGCGGGGATGAAGACCCTGGTAGGCGGCGAGATCACCGGCTACACGGAGATGCTCATTGAGGCCCGTCAGATCGCCACCAAGCGCATGGTGGACGAGGCCAGTGCCCTGGGCGCGGATGCCGTCATAAACATCCGTTACGGATCGTCTTCCGTGATGCAGGGGGCCGCCGAGGTCATCGCCTACGGCACCGCCGTAAAGCTGCGGTAAATCAGATCGGACATAAAAACCCCCGGAAGGCAGTGCCTTCCGGGGGTTTTACGTCCTTACGGTTCATCCTTCAGTCCCAGCAGGTAATCCGTGGAGACCTCGAAGAACTGCGCCAGGAGGATCAATTTTTCGATGGTGGTAGTGCGCAGACCGCTCTCGATCCCGCTGATCGCCGTCTGGGTCAGGCCAAGCACCTCAGCCAACCCTTGCTGGCTGAGCTTTCGCGCTTTTCTCAGCTTTTTTACACGAAACGCAAACAGCTCCAAGTTATTCATAAAAACTCCTTGACTTATCGCTAAAAATCATATATAATATATTTAGTCATAATTAAGCTGAGAGGTGAAAACCATGACTGTCATCTTTGAAGAGCTCTTTCATGCCTGGTGCCAGCCGTACCATCCTGACCTGATCCCGAATTACTTAAAGGCAGACCCGGTCCGGGCCTATGGCCAATACACTTTTGAGGTGGGCTTCAAGCTGGCGATGCAGCTGGCGGCATCCTGCCTTGACCCGGAGGAGCTGCGGAAAACGGATACCTGAAGGGCGGGCGCAAGGCCCGCCCTTTCGTCTGTCAGTCTTCAAGGGTCTTTTGAAGGTTATCCAGGATCTTCTCCAGCTTGGCATCCCGCTTTTCCGGGTCTTTTTCCTGCTTTACCTCCCGCAGCGCGTCCAGAACGAAACGAATAAATGCCTTGAATTGGCTATCAGTCTGTCCCATGATAACACATCCTTTCGTAAAACGGACCGGTTGACTTCTTACACCTCGATCTGCTCCATCACGAAGCACTCAATGATATCGCCTTCCTTGATATCGTTGAACTTCTCGATGGACATACCGCACTCATACCCGGAGGCGACCTCCTTGACGGCATCCTTGAACCGCTGCAGGGATGCCAGCATCCCCTCGTGGATGACGATGCCGTCCCGGACGATCCGCACCTGGCAGGAGCGCTGGATCTTGCCGTCCTGCACATAGCATCCCGCCACGGTGCCCACGCCGGACACCTTGTAGGTCTGCCGGATCTCCGCGTGGCCGATGAGGGCCTCCCGGAACTTGGGGGCCAGCATCCCCTTCATGGCGGCCTCCACCTCGCCGATGGCGTCGTAGATGACCCGGTACATCCGCATATCCACGTTGCTCCGGGCGGCGCTGTCCCGGGCCGCAGGGTCGGGACGGACGTTGAAGCCCACGATGATGGCCTTGGAGGTTGCCGCCAGCATCACGTCGCTCTCGCTGATAGCGCCCACGCCGGAGTGGATGACCCGGACCCGGACCTCCTCGTTACTCAGCTTCTCCAGGCTGGCCTTCACCGCCTCTGCGGAGCCCTGGACGTCAGCCTTGACAATGATGTTCAGATCCTTGACCTCTCCGGCCTGGATCTGGCTGAACAGGTCCTCCAGAGAGACCTTCTGCACGGGAGCGTTGGCCTTGGCCCGCTCCTCCGCCTTCCGCTGTTCCACCAGCTCCCGGGCCAGACGCTCGTCGGCCACGGCGTTGAAGGGGCTGCCCGCTCCGGGCACCTCGCCCAGGCCGGTGATCTCCACAGGCACAGAGGGCCCGGCCTCGGTGATGCGGTTGCCCTTGTCGTCCAGCATGGCCCGCACGCGGCCCACGGCGGTACCGGCGATGATGATGTCCCCGGCCTTCAGCGTACCGTTCTGGACCAGCAGGGTGGCCACGGGGCCCCGGCCCTTGTCCAGCCGGGCCTCCACCACGGTACCCTGGGCGGCGCGGTTGGGATTGGCCTTCAGCTCCGCCACCTCGGCGGTGAGGGTGACCATCTCCAGGAGGCTGTCGATGCCCATGCCCGTCTTGGCGGAGATGGGGCAGATGATGGTCTCCCCGCCCCAGTCCTCGGCCACCAGCTCGTACTCGGTGAGCTGCTGCTTGATCCGCTCGGGGTTGGCCTCCGGCTTATCCATCTTGTTGATGGCCACGATGATGGGGATCCCCGCCGCCTTGGCGTGGTTGATGGACTCCACGGTCTGGGGCATGATGCCGTCCTCGGCGGCCACCACCAGGATGGCGATGTCCGTCACCATGGCGCCCCGGGCGCGCATGGAGGTAAAGGCCTCATGGCCGGGGGTGTCCAGGAAGGTGATGGGCTTGCCGTTGATCTCAGTCTGGTACGCGCCGATGTGCTGGGTGATGCCGCCGGCCTCGCCCTTGGCCACGCTGGCGGAACGGATATAGTCCAGCAGGGAGGTCTTGCCGTGGTCCACGTGGCCCATGACCACCACGATGGGGGCCCGGGGAACCAGATCCTCCGGCCGGTCCTCGGCGGTGTCAATGAGCTTCTCCTCGATGGTGACCACCACCTCCCGCTCCACCTTGCAGCCCATTTCCTCGGCGGTGATGGCTGCGGTGTCGAAGTCGATGATCTGACTGAGGGAGGCCATGACGCCGTTCTTCATCAGGCTCTTGACCACCTCGGCCCCGGTCTTCTTCATGCGGCTGGCCAGCTCGCCCACGCTGATCTCGTCGGGGATCTTGACGGTGAGGGGGGTCTTCTTGGCAATCTCCAGCTGGAGGCGGCGCATCTTCTCGGCCTCCTCCTGCTTGCGCTTGCTGGAGAAGGACATCTGGCCCCGCTTCTTGTTCCCGGCGTTGCGGAACTTCTCCTTGTTCTGATCCCGGTCCCGGCGTCCGCCGCCGGACCGGCCGCTGCGGTCCGCCATATCCTGGAGCTTCTCGTCGTACTTGTCCAGGTTGACGTTGGTGGCCTTGCGGGTGTCCACCACTTTGGTCTTGGGCACCCGGGCGTCGGGCTGCTGCTGGACGCCCTGCTGGGGCTTCTGGGCCTGCTGCTGGCCCTGGGCGGGCGCGGGCGCGTCCTTGGCGGCGGGAGCCGCCTTTCCGCCCTTGGGCGGCTGCGCGGCAGGCGCGTCCTTGACGGGCGCGGCGGGTTTCTCCTGCGCCGGCTTCTCCTGCCGGGGGGAGTCCGCGTAGATGTCCTGAATACTGCCCACCTGGTTGTTCTGGGTGAGGTACTCAAAAACCACGTTCAGCTCTTGTTCTTCCAGGTTCTGCCCGGACTTCTTGGGCGTGGGGAAATACTTCCCCAGGATCTCGATGATCTGCTTTGTCTGCATCCCGAAGTCCTTCGCCAGCTCGTTTACTTTATACTTGTTCACAATACCCAATCAGGCCACCTCCAGTGTGTGATTCCGGTTTGTACACCATAACACACGTCCGAGGACTCACGCCCCGGGGAATCAATCCCCAGACGTGCGTTATGGTGGTCGTTCCTATTTCTTCCTATATTTGACCGGGGGGCGTTTGCCGCCGCCCCGCTGCTGCCGTTCCCTGGCGGTCTTTTCCCGCCGCTGCGCGGCCCGTTCCGCCTTGACGCGGAGCCTCTCCGTCATCTCGCCGTAGCGCTCCGGGTCTCCCTGGGCCAGCCTGCCCGCCACAGCCTGGGCCAGCCCCAGGTCGGTGAGCGCCGCCATGGCGCAGCTCTTCCGCCCCAGCGCCGCCCCCAGCTCCTCCTTGGAGCAGGGGATCTCCGCCAGCAGGCACTGGCCCTCCTCCGCGAAGTGCATGGCCCTCCTCTGAGCGCCCTCCCCCGCGTCCGCCGCCACCAGCAGGAGGCGGCAGCGCTTGTACCGGCAGGCGTCCCCCGCGGCCTCGTCGCCCACCTCCAGCCGTCCGGCCCGGAGGGCCAGACCGATCATGGACAGGGTGTTATCCATGGCTTTCTTCCCTCATCTGCTCCTCCAGCTGGCCGTAGACCTCCGCCGGAACGGCGGTCTCGAAGGCCCGCTCCAGCGCCCGGCTCTTTCTCGCCTTGGCGAGGCACCCGGCGTCGGGGCACACATAGGCCCCCCGCCCCGGCTTCTTGCCCTTGAAGTCCAGACTGATCTCCCCCTCCGGGGAGCGGACCACGCGGATCAGGTCCTTTTTATTTTTCATCTCCCGGCAGCCGAGGCACTGGCGCTGGGGGATCTTTCTTGGCTTCTGCATACTGGGTCCTTTCTCCGTCTACCGGTCCAGCCGGAAGGGCTCCTTACTCCTCTTCCCTGTAGCTCTGGGGCTTGATGTCGATTTTGTACCCCGTGAGCCGCGCGGCCAGCCGGGCGTTCTGCCCCTCCTTGCCGATGGCCAGGGAGAGCTGGTCGTCGGGCACCACAACCCGGCACATCTTCCCCTCGTCGGACAGCTGCACGTCCACCACGTCGGCGGGAGCCAGGGCGGCGGCGATGAACGCGGCGGGGTCCTCGCTGTACTTGATGATGTCGATCTTCTCGCCCCGCAGCTCATTGACGATGCTGCCCACCCGCTGTCCGGCAGGGCCCACGCAGGCGCCGATGGGGTCCACAGCCTCGTCGCCGCTCCACACGGCCATCTTGGTCCGGCTGCCCGCCTCCCGGGCGATGGACTTCACCTCCACGATGCCGTCAAAGATCTCCGGCACCTCCAGCTCGAACAGCCGCTTCACCAGCCCCGGGTGGGTCCGGGAGATCAGCACCTGGGGCCCCCGGGTGCTGCGGCGGACCTCCACCACGTACACCTTCACGTGCTGGCCCTCCACCAGCTCCTCGGTCCGGATCTGCTCGCTGGAGGCCAGCATGGCCTCCGTGGACTCCGGCCCGGTGCCGATGCGCAGGGAGACGTTCCCCGTCCGGGGATCGATCCGGCTGACTACGCCGGTGAGGATCTCGTGCTGCTTGGAGTTGAACTCATCGTAGACCATGCCCCGCTCGGCCTCCCGGAGGCCCTGGATGATGACCTGCTTGCCGTTTCCGGCGGCGATGCGCCCGAACTCCACGTTGTCCACGGGGATATTCACCACGCCGCCCAGGTCCACCCGGCCGTACTTGGCCCGGGCCTCGTCCATGCTCATCTGGGTGCCGGGGTTCTCCACTTCCTCCACGATCTCCTTCTGGACGTACATCCGCAGGTCCTTCTTGGCCTCGTCCACGTCCACGATCACGTTTTCCACGCCCTCGTGGTCCTTCTTATAGGCGGTGGTCAGCGCCTGGATGATCTTCTCCATCATAAAGGTGGGAGAGATGCCCCGCTCCTTCTCCAGCATATCCAGCGCGGCAAAAATTTCATCACATTTCATGTTCTTACTCCTATTATATTTCCAAAAAGGGTGTTCGTTCCATCGATTATCAAAATTCAACCCGCAGGCGGCACAGCGCCACATCCGCCTTGGCGAAGGTCATGGAGGCGTCGCCCATCGTAATGGTCACGTCCCCGTTGTCGTATCCCGTCAGGACCCCGGCAAACTCCTTCCGCCCACCCTGGGCCTTGTAGAGCTTCACGGCCACGGGACTGCCCATGAACCGCTGAAAATCCCCGGGGCGCTTCAAGGGCCGCTCCGCCCCGGCGGAGGACACCTCCAGGGTGTAGCTCCCCTCGATGGGGTCCGCCTCATCCAGCAGATCGCTGAGGGCCCGGCTGACCTTCTCGCAGTCCAGGATGTCCACGCCGCCCTCCTTATCAATGTATATCCGCAGGAACCAGGTTCCCGCCTCCCGGACGTACTCCACATCCCACAGCTCGCACCCGGCCTCCTCTACCACGGGGAGGGCCAGCTTTGCCGTCAGCTCCGTAACTTTTGCCATTGTATCTCCTCATTTTTTCGCCCTGTAGGCGACATTTGTCCGTATCTCGCGGAATTTCTCCCGATGAAATTAGGTCAAGAAAAAGAGCGGACCGAAAAGTCCACTCTGGTCTACTAACTCTAACAAGGATATCATACCACATTGCCCTGAAAAATGCAAGCATTTTTTCCAAACCCGCCGGGCTTTTCCAAAACTTTTCCCCCGGGGAAGGGCTCCCGGCGGCACATCCGCCGCCGGAGGCCGCTTCATCCCCTTTGCAGTCCGTCCAGCGTCAGGCCGAAGGCCTCCGTGAAGTGCTCCAGAAACCAGGAGACCTCCTCCATCTCCATCCCCCGCAGGGCCTCCAGGGTCTCCCCAGCGGCGTCGCCGAACTCGTTGTTCCCCGCCTCGACCTCCTCCAGGCACTTGATGTAGGCCGAGAGCTTGTCGGCGGCCTTGACGATCCGGCGCACCTCCCCGTCCTCCTCCCGGAGGATGGGGCCGTAGGCGGGGCGCAGCTCCTCCGGCAGCATGGACAGCAGCTTCTCCGTGGCCTCCGCCTCCACCTGGCGGTAGGCGTCCCGGATGGCGGGGGAGTGGTACTTGATGGGTGTGGGCAGGTCCCCGGTGAAGATCTCCGAGGCGTCGTGGAACAGCGCCGCCGCCGCGCAGGCGTCGGGGTCGCAGGGCCTGTGGAACACGTCCCGCCGGATCACGCCCAGCGCATGGGCCAGCACGGCGACCATGTGGCTGTGCTCCTGGATGTTCTCCGTCACGCTGTTGCGCATGAGGGACCACCGGGTAATGTACTTCATCCTGGAAATGTAGGCAAAAAATTTGTGCATGGGATGCACGTCCTTTCTCTCTGTGGTATAATGGGAGTACGGAGGCACGGTGTATTTGCAAGCTGTTATTTAATTTAAAAATAATACGATCAACAATCGAATTGCAGTCGTGCAACCGAAAGTTTACAGGCAATCCACCAAAAAGCAACCATGTATCGCTGGAATCGCCCTCTCCGCGCAGGTAAGATAGGCCCATCTCAACAAGGAGGACACAACGATGTCACTAGCCGAAAATCTCCAATATCTCCGCGCCCGGGAGGGCGTCACCCAAGAGCAGCTGGCCGAGCGCCTGGACGTGAGCCGCCAGTCCGTCTCCAAATGGGAATCCGCCGCCAGCTACCCGGAAATGGATACCTTATTAAAGCTCTGCGATATGTTCCAGGTGGATATGGACACCCTCCTCCGGGGCAGCGTGGAAAATTCCCTCAGCGAGGACACGGCGGGCTACGACCGCTTCATGACCCTCTACGCCCGCAAGATCGCCGGAGGCGTCTCCGCCATCGTCGGCAGCGTGGCCCTGTGGAGCTTCCTGTCCGCCCTGGGCCTGTCTGAAATGCTGGGTACGGCGATGCTGCTGCTGGTCATAGCGGCGGCGGCGGTGGTCTTCATCGCCAGCAGCATGGAGGAGGAACACTTCCGCAAGAAGCACCCCGTTATCCCCGATTTCTATACCGAGCCGCAGAAAGAACGGTTCCACTGCCGGTACATCTGGTACATCGCCGGAGGCGTGGGAGCCATTCTGCTGGGCGTGGTGATGATGGTCCTGGCCTTTACCGTCCTGCCGGAAAAGGAGCCTTACGAGTCCTATATGGGCGCGGCATTCCTGGTCATCGTGGCCTGCGCGGTATATTTCCTGATCTACGGCGGGATGCTGGAGGATAAATATAACATCGCCAAGTACAACCGCCAGAATAACCCCACCCCCGAGGACAAGAGCAGGCGCCGCCGCGCAACCACCGCCTGTTCCGTCATCATGATCCTGGCTACCGCCGTGTTCCTGTTTGCCGGACTGGCCTATTACAAGTGGAACTGGGCCGCCATCATCTATCCGGTGGGCGGCGTCCTGTGCGGCGCGGCCTGGATGCTCCTGGGGCCGAGGATGGAGGAGTAAACCCGGGAACCTTTCTCCGTCTTTCTGCGTCTATACGGTCATAACGATCCGAAACGGAGGCCGTATACGATGAAACATCTGCGTACACTGGTGATGGCACTGCTCCTGGTGCTGGTCCTCTCCGCCTGCGCCGCTTCCGCCGGAGGCGGCGCGCCGGACGCCGGCGGTACGCCTATGGAGAAAAACCCAGGCAATGTGGATATCACCGCTCCCGACGCCCCGGCCTCCGTGGCAAATGGAACCAAAGAGGGCGGGCCTGAAGCCCCGGACCACATCCACCATCTGTCCGAAGAGGACAACACCGTAGACCACGACCCGGTGTACTACTGCGGCAACACCGTGACCACCGTGTCATGGGAGACCGGAATGGACAGCGAGAGCCGGAAAGTCTCCTTCTGGTACGACGACTCCGTAGCGCTGACGGACCTGCTGCTGTATCTGGACTACAGCGGCGAGGTCTGCACGTGCCTGCCGGAGTACAGCGTGGACACGGAGTTCGGCGCGGGCTACGGCGTCAGCCTGACCGAGGGGTTCGCCCGCCACGACGGCGGACAGGTGTCCCTGACGGCGGAACAGGTTGAGGAAATCCGGGCCATTCTGGACCGGCAGGGCGCAAATTGACATTCCCCCTCCGCCGTGGTACAATAGCCCCATCAAGGACCGCCCCAACGGCGGAGAAATGGAGGTACACAGCATGGCGGACGCAAAGGTATTCCGCATGGGCGGCAGCCAGACCCTTGAGGAGGTGGCGCACGCCCTGGAGGATTTCCTGCGCGGGCAGAAGCATCTGGAGACGGAAGGGGTCGCCCAGTCCGAGACCAGCTATTTCATCCAGGCCCGGCAGACGGAGGGGTGGAAAAAATTCGTGGGCATGGACCAGGCCATCCAGGTCCGGCTGAGCGTTTACAGCAATATGCTGACGGTAGATCTGGGCGCGGGGCGCTGGGTGGATAAGCTGGGGGCGGCCACGCTGGGCTATATCATCTTCTCGCCCCTGCTGCTGACGGCGGCCATCGGGGCCATCGGCCAGCAGCGCCTGCCCCAGGAGATATTCGACTTCGTCCAGCGCTATACCTTCCTGGGCAAGCCCCTGGACATCAACGACTTCGCGCCGAAGGCCCCGGAAGCGCCGGAGGTGCCGGCCTCCCTCTGCCCGTCCTGCGGCGCGGCCCTGCCGGAGGGAGCGAAATTCTGCCCCGGCTGCGGAAAGCCCGCCGCCCAGAAGCGGACGTGCCCGGTGTGCGGCGCGGCCCCGTCCGTGGAGGGGGCGCGGTTCTGCGCCGAATGCGGCGCGCCGCTGAACTGAATCATGACCGCCTTCCGGAAGACCGGCCGTCTCCCGGAAGGCGGACTTTTTATTTTCCCGCCAGAATGTCGCAGGCCACCGGGGTATAGAACAGCTCCTCCACCCATTTCCGGTCGGTGGTCTGGCCGAGGATCCACATGAGCTTGGCGCACACCGCCTCGGTGGTCATGTCGTAGGCCTCCAGAATGGGCAGGTCCCGCTTGATGGCGCTCCCCACGTGATAGACCGCCAGATCGCTGCCCTCGTTTTCCACCTGGGTCGTCATGACCACGATCTTTCCCGCGTCCAGCCCCGCCTTCACGGTGTCGTAGTAGTCCCCCGCCTTGTAGGTGGGCAGGCCCCCCACGCCGAAGCTCTCGATAACGAGGGCATCGTTGTGCTCCAGCAGATACGCCGCTGCGCCGCAGTCCGCCCCGGGGATCAGCTTCATGAGTGCCACCCTGGGGTTCACCGCGTCATAGAACTGGGGCACCGCTCGGGCCTCGGGCCGGATGTACCGGATGATGCGCCCGTCCTGGACCATCCCCAGCAGGGGATAGTTGATGCTGGAAAATGCCTCGAAGCTCTTGCTCCGGGTCTTCCTGGCCCGGGTGCCCTGGATGATCTTCCCGTTGAAGACCAGCATCACCCCCGCCATGTCCGACGCCGCCACGGTCACCGCGTCCCGGAGGTTCTGCTTGCTGTCAGTGGTCTCGAAGCCGATGGGCTTCTGTGCCCCCGTCAGCACGATGGGCTTGGGGCACCCCTGGATCAGGTAGCTCAGTCCCGCCGCCGTGTAGGCCATGGTGTCCGTGCCGTGGGCCACCACGAAGCCGTCAAATTCCCGGTACCGCTCCCGGATGGCCCCGGCGATCCGGGCCCAGTGCTTGGGCTGGATATTGGTGCTGTCCAGGCTGAAGAGCTGACAGCAGGATATCTCGCAGATCCCCGAGATATCGGGAATGTATTTTAAGAGCTGTTCGCTGGTCAGCTCCGGGGTGAGGCCGTTCTCACCCATTTCAGAGGCGATGGTGCCTCCCGTACCGATCAGAAGGATCCTTTTTTTCTCCATCATCCTTCAGCCGCTCCTTCTCCAAAGAAATCAAAAATTGCTCCACGCAAAATATACGTACTATTTACCCGATATCCCGGCCATCCAGGGCTGCCAGCCCGAAGCGCACCGCCAGGGCGATCTCCTCCCGGGCCTCCGCGGAGGGGGCGGCGTCATAGCGGCCCTTCATCTCCAGGAGGAACAGGCCCCGCAGGGAGTCCTCCCCGGCCCTGGCCCAAAGGCTCCGGGCGGGGCGGGTCTTATCCCGCAGTTCCAGGGCGTAGAAGCGGTCCCGGTACGCGCCCTCCAGGGCGGGGAGGTCCACGCCACGCTCGTCCGCCTCACCGGTGAAGACGATCCGGCAGATGTCCTGGTCCGCCGTCTCCGGGATGACTGCCTCCAGCGCCTCCCGGGGGGAGGCCCCGGTCACGTCCGCCTCCAGGATCCGGTACCGGCGGCGGCACAGGGGGACGAAGCGGAGGGAGACCCCCTCCCGGTCCGCCGTGCCCGCCAGGACGCCCTTGTCCCCCAGTTCGTCAAAGCCCCGACCCTCCGGACAGCCGGGATAGGCCCAACAGGTGCCCCCGTCCCTCTGGACGCCGCTGTACTGATGGATATGGCCCAGAGCCGCGTAGTGCAGGCCGCTGGCGGCCAGCTGCTCCCGGAGCACCGGGCCGTAGGTGCTGCCGGGTGCTCCCACATCCCCGTGGAGGCACAGCAGATGGGTCCTGCCGTCCTGGGGAGCGGAAAATCCCGCCAGGACCTGTTCCGCCTTCGACCGGGAGGTGAAGGCCGCGCCGTGGACCACGCAGTCCAGGTCCGGCAGATGGACGGCCTCCAGCTCCTCCCGGCGGAAGATATGCACGTTCTCCGGCCAGTGCCGGAGGGCGTAGGGGCTGATGGCCGTGTAGGGGTCGTGGTTGCCCGGGGCGATGAACACGGGGCAGGGCAGCGAGGCCAGGGCCTCCCCCAGCCGCTCCAGGGTCTCCGGGAAGACCCGCTCCCCGTCGAAGAGGTCCCCTGCCAGCAGGAGCACCTCGGCCTTCTCCTCCATCGCCAGCCGGGCCAGGCGGTCGATCAGCTCCCGGCTCTCCCGGCGGCGCTCCCGCGCCTTCTCCGTGGGCAGGCCCCCGAAGGCGCTGTCCAGATGGAAGTCCGCCGCGTGTATGATCTTAGGCATCGCAAGCCCTCCTCTCCGGCCAGACGGCGTGAAATTCCTCGCACACCACCGGCATATCCTCGGTAAAGACCAGACCGGCGGCGGCCATCTCCTGGCGGAAAAAGGCCTCGTGGACCTGCCGCCAATGGGCCAGGGACCGGTCGCCCTCGCCCTCCCGGCGGGCGTGCTCCCGGCCCACGTCCCCATAGGGGACCACCGCCACCCGGTCCGTCAGGATCACGCACACCGCCTCGCTCCGGCTGTCCAGGATGACGCTGTACTCCCCCGCCTCCGGCAGGGGTTCCCCCTCCAGCCCGTAGAGGGGATACGCGGAGGCGGTTGCCGTCTTTATGCCCGCCAGCACCAGCCCCGCCAGCCCGTCCGGGTCCCCGCCGAAGGCCCAGGCCTCATAGTCCGCCTCCGCTGGGCCCCGGGCGGCTGTAAAGTCCCGCCACATCTGCTCTGCCGTCATCGTATCTCGATCCTTTCCACACCCGCGCACAGGCCCGTGGCGCTGTCCAGGCTGAACACGGCGCCCTGCATCTTGCAGGGGCCGTCGGGCACCTGGTACCGCCCGGGCAGGCCGCCCAAAAACTGCTCCACGCTCTGCTCCGGCTTGATGCCCAAGACGCTCCGGATGGGGCCCGTCATGCCCAGGTCGGTGATATAGCCCGTCCCATTAGGGAACACGCATTCGTCGGCGGTGGGTACGTGGGTATGGGTGCCCCACAGGGCGGAGACCCGGCCGTCCAGGTAGTAGGCCATGGCCAGCTTTTCGCTGGTGGCCTCGGCGTGGAAGTCGATCAGGGTGAACGTGGGCTTGTCCTCCCGCAGGAGTTTGTCCGCAGTAAGAAAAGGGTTGTCCGCGTTGAAGTCCAGACCGCACCGGCCAATGAGGTTCATGACCCCGATCCGGACCCGTCCGCAGTCATAGACCCCCCAGCCCTTTCCCGGGGCCCGTCCCGTATAATTGGCCGGGCGCAGCAGGTAGGGGTCCTCCTCCAGGCGGGCTGCAAGCTGGGGCTTGCCGAAGGTGTGGTTCCCTAGGGTCACTACGTCCGCCCCGGCGGCGTAGAGCCGCTCCGTCTGATCCGAGGTGATCCCGGTGATGGCGGCGTTCTCGCCGTTGACCACCGTAAAATGGATGTCCTTCAGCCGCTTCAAGGGGCGCAGGCTTCGTTCCAGATGGGCCAGCCCCTGCTCGCCGGCTACGTCGCCGACGGCCAGAATATGATAGATCATGGAATATCCCTCCCCGGAGCATGTTCGGTATCTCAGTGGTAGTATATCCGGGATCGGGGAAAATTGCAAGGGGGAAGTCGAGGCGAACCGGCAAGGCGAAACGGGGAAAGCCGTTCCGCCTTGCCGGTCTGGGGAGGATCAAAGCATATTCAGAATGGTCAATGCCCGGACTTTCGGAGCGCGCCGGGGTCCGTATCTGCGGGAAACCCCGCGAGACCTATTCGATCACCCCTACCTCGGTCCCCGTATAGTACCACTTCAAGATCTCCTGATAGGTCATCCCATCCTCCGCCAGGACGTTGGCCCCATACTGGCTCATGCCGACGCCGTGCCCGTACCCGGAGACGGAGAAGGTCACCTCATCGCCGTCGAAGGCGATGGTAAAGCAGGCGCTCCGCAGGTCCAAAATAGTCCGCAGGCGGTTGCCGCCCACCTCCACCCCGCCTACCGACAGGCTGGTCACCATGCCGCCGGGCTGCTGGACGATGTTGGTGAACCAGTTGGAGGGACTGCCCTCCAGGACCGTCTCCGGCAGGGCCTCCCGCAGGAGGTCCCGAAGCTCTCCGGCGGAAAATGTGGCGGTGGAATGGTAGTTGGGCACCGTATCCTCCCCCTCCGGGGTCTCCACGCTCCGCAGATAGGGCAGGCTGGCGCTCCAGACGCTCTGGGAGTCCTGGGTGGTCCCCGCCGAGGAGGAGTGGAACACCGCCAGCACCGGCGCGCCCTCGTAGAGGACGCACTCCCCGTCGGTCTCCGTGACGGCGCGGCGGATCTTTTCCTCGTACTCCGCCGCGTGCGCCCCCCAGTCCGTGGCGGCGTCCGTCTGGGACTTGTAGGCCTGACAGCAGGTGATGTCGTCGCAGGCGTCCGCCTGGGGATGGTTGGCGCTGCCCCCTCCGGCGATCTTGTGGAGGACGTAGGTCCGGGCCGCTACGGTCTGGGCCTTCAGGGCCTCCTCGTGAAAGGCCGCGGGCATCTCCGCGCGAACTACGCCCAGCAGGTAGGTCTCCATGTCCATCTGCTGGAGCTTTCCCTCCACCAGCACGTTCAGGGGCGAGGAGCGGTCGATCCCGGGCTCTTGCTCCTCCTGATCCGGGGCGGGCTCGTTATCTGGTTCGGCGGGGGGCTGGACGTCTGCCGGCGGAGGCTCGGGCTGGGGAACGGGCTCCCTGGCGGGGCCTCCCCAGAGCCAGGGCAGGAAAAAAATCAAGAAAATCAGAAGCAGCGACACCAAGATCTGCTTTCCCATAGGCGCATCCTCTCCTTCTTCTCCCAACATATGCGCTGCTTGTCCAAAAAATGAATGACAAATCCATTTTTGCGTGGTATACTGGAGGAGGCGATCCCAAGGAGGTTCAGAAAGGAATTTGCGCTATGAAGAACTCACTATATTTTAAAGGCCTGCGCCTGTGGGTGGAGGGGCTCCTGCTCCTGGCCCTGCGCTGGGCGCAGCTGAAAAGCGGCTTCGATCCGGAGACGGGACTGTCCCTGCGGTCGGTCCCGGGCCTCGTCCTGGCGGCGGTCCTCATCCTGCTGATCATTGTGGAGGCGGCGCTCTGCTTCCGGATGCAGCGGGGAAAGTACTCCTACGACGGCGCCTTCCGGCCGATGGAGAAGCAGGACCTCCCCATGCTGGCGGCGGGCATCCTGCTGCTGTCGGGAGGGAGCCTTCTGCTGGGCGCCGCCGGTCTGGCTGGCGGCGGGATGAGCGCGCTGGCCATCGCGGCGGCGGTGATGGGCGTTCTGGCGGCGGGAGGCCTTCTTCTATTTGTCAAGCAGGTCAGGAGCGGGGAGGGGCGGGTCTTACCCCTGCTGCCCGCCATGGTCTTCTCGGTACTGTTCCTGCTGCTGGTCTATCTGCCGGAGGAGAGCAACCCGGTGCTGGCCCGGTACTATCTTCCGGTGCTGGCGGCGGCGGTGCTGGCCTGCGCCTTCTACCAGCTGGCGGGGTTCGCCTGCCGGGAGGCGTCCCTGCGGTGGTTCCTGTTCTTTGGGGACCTGGCGGTGCCCTTCTCCCTGGCCGCGCTGGCGGACAGCTCCGGAAACTGGGGGAAGACGCTGGCCTGCGGAGGCTGCGCCATGGTGCTGACCGTGTTCCTCGTGCTGCGCCGGGCGGAGCCCCAGCCGGAGCCCGCGGAGGAGTCTGGGGAGGACACGGAAGACGAATGATGAAGAGGACGCTGCCGGAAACGTCTCCGGCGGCGTCCTCTTCTATGTTCAGCCGACTTGCCGTATGGCGATCTGCCGGGCGTCGTCGCGGCGCAGGGCGATGACCGCGCCGCACACGGCGTAGGCCACCGGATCGCCCCAGGGGCTCTCCTGCACCGCCGCGACCTGTCCTCCGGGGACGAAGCCCAGCTCCAGCAGCCTGCGGCGCTGGGGCTCCGGCGCGGAGAGGCTGGTGACGGCGGCGCGCCGGCCTACGGCCAGACGGTCCAGGGTGCTTATATCCTCCATCAGAGGGACCTCCTTAGGAAATAGCATGATCGGTCGAAGGCGGGGACCGTGTCCCGCCGGGACTGCCACATGTCAGTCTATGCCGCGAGGGAGATCACTGTGCCAGGCAGGCCAAAATACCGTCCGCGATGCCCCGGGCCAGCTTGTCCTGATACTCCGGCTGGGTCAGCAGGGCCAGCTCGGAGGGGGTGGACATAAAGCCGCACTCCACCAGGGCGGCAGGCACTTGGGCGGTACGCAGCACCGCCAGATTGGGGCGCTCCTCCATGCCGAAGTCGGCGGCCCCGGTGGCGTCCAGCATGGTCTCCCGGAGGATCTGGGCCAGCTGCCAGCCCTCGGTCCCCTGGCTGTAGGCGCAGGTGTAGACGCCCAGGGCGTCGTCGTGCTCCACGCTGGCGTTGCAGTGGACGCTGACGAACAGGTCCGCGCCCAGGGTGTTGGCCAGGCCGGAGCGGGCGTAGAGGTCCACGCTCTGGTCGATGGAGCGGGTCATCCGCACGGTCACGCCCTCCGCCTCCAGAAGGGAGGCGGTTTTGGAGGCGATGGCCAAGTTCAGGTCCTTTTCCTTGACGCCGCCGTACTCCGCGCCGTTGTGGTCTCCGCCGTGGCCGGGGTCCAGCACCACCAGGGGGGAGCCGTCGGGGGCGGCGTCCTCCGGCAGGGAGGAGATGGAGACCGTGGCGGTGGCCGGGTCCCAGGCCACCGTGCAGCCCAGGGCCTCGGCGATGGCCCGGAGGGGGACCATGGTGGTGCCGCCGGCGGATATGTAGGAGGCGGGGGCGTCCAGAGGCGATCCGTTGACGAAGATCCGGACGCCGTTCCCGGCGCCGGAGGCGGTGAGGGTGAGGACCAGCAGCAGGCCCAGGGTCAGGAGGAGGGTATACAGGCGTTTCATTGATAGACGATCCTTTCTTTTTGTTTTTCGACAAAAGGAGGGGTTTTCTTTATTTTAGCGGATGGGGGAGGGAAAGTGCAAGAGGTAAGTTATGGCAGGGGGTTCTGCGGCCCCTGC
>CAJTVO010000054.1 GCA_910579485.1 uncultured Oscillospiraceae bacterium
ACTTTTGCCGCGCGGCAAAAGTAACCGCAGGGTCCGGGGGCGCGGAGCCCCCGGGTTGGCAAATAGAACCAACCTCCGTGCCGCCCGAAGGGCGGCAGAGCAGCTTAAATCAACCCTGCCTTAGTAAACTCCCTGAACAGAATGTGCGGCGTCATAGGCGCGTCATTGACCGCGACGCCAGTCGCATTCAAAACCGCGTTTCGAATGGCCGGGGCCGGCGAGCACGCCGGCGGCTCCCCAAGGGCCTTGGTCCCATAAGGACTGGTGGGCTCCGGGTTCTCCACAAACAATGCCTGCAAATTGGGGTGGTCCATAAAGGTGGACAGCTTGTAATCCAACAAATTGTTGTTGAGCGGCTTGCCGCTCTTTT
The DNA here is from genome assembly GCA_910579485.1 of uncultured Oscillospiraceae bacterium. Classification (GTDB taxonomy): domain Bacteria; phylum Bacillota; class Clostridia; order Oscillospirales; family Oscillospiraceae; genus Pelethomonas. The sequence goes on from CAJTVO010000054.1 coordinate 371, forward strand.
CATCGAACAGCAGCTGCTCGGAAAGCCCGTATCCGATGCCCATGGACATGCCCCCGTGGACCTGTGCCTCCGCCAGGGCGGGATTGATGAGCTTCCCGCAGTCGTGAACGTTGACGATGTTCAACAGCTTCACCTGGCACATGGGGATGTCTACTTCCACCTCCGCGAAGGTGCATCCGAAGGAGTAGGCATTGTTTTTGATCTGATACGTACTCTCGGCGGTGATATGTTGGGAGTGCTCCAGACTGTAAAGGACCTCCGTGGCCAGCTCCCCCAGGGTCATCAGCTCCCGCCCGTCGGAGATACGAACGATCTTCCCATCGATCAGGTCCAGATTCGCCCGGGTCTGCCGGGTCAGTTCCACGGCGCAGGTGAGGATCTTATCTTTCAGGATTCCGCCCGTCTGCCGCAGGGCGAAGCCGCCGATATAGGTCTGCCGGGAGGCATAGGCCCCGGTGCCGAAAGGCGTCACATCCGTATCCTGACTGGACACCATATGTACATCCTCGAAGGGAATACCGATGGCGTCCGCCGCCATCTGCGCGAAGGCGGTATCACACCCCTGGCCGATCTCCGTCTCGCCGGTCTGCACCTGGACGGACCCGTCCTGATTGAGGACCATCCGGCAGGAGGAGGACTCCAGCGAAATGGGCCACACGGCGGTATTATACCAGAACAGCGCCATGCCGATCCCCCGGCGCACCGGGCCGGTCTGATTTTCGTACTCCTTCCGCTTCCGCTCGTAGTCAATGGCGGCCATGCCCTTGTCCATGACCTCCCGGAAGGTGTCGTAGTAGTTCTCGTTCTTGCTGAACCCGTCCACGTACCCCTTGGGCATTACGATCTGCCTGCGGTACTCCATGGGCTCCCGGCCCAGGGCCCGGGCCACGTCGTCGATGTGGCTCTCCCCGGCCCACATGGCCTGAGGGATGCCGTAGCCCCGCATGGCGCCCGCGGAGGGCCGGTTGGTGAACACGGTGTAGGCGTCGCCCTCCACGTTGGGACAGGGATAGATCTGGGGGAAGGCCCCCATGCCCTTGGCCACGATGCCGTGTCCATGGGAGGCGTAGCCGCCCTGATTGGAGAAGCACTCGATCTTCCGCGCGGCAAAGGACCCGTCGGGCCGCACCCAGGAGATGATATGGGTCCGGATGGCGTGGCGCACCCGGTTGGACACAAAGGTCTCCTCCCGGGAGCAGTCCACCTTCACCAGCCGTCCCCCCAGCTGGGTGGTGAGCCAGGCGCACAGGGGCTCATAGAGAGCGTCCTGCTTGTTTCCGAAGCCGCCGCCGATATAAGGCTTGATGATCCTGACTTTTCCCCAAGGGATGCCCAGAGCCTGCCCGCATACCCGGCGGACAATATGGGGGATCTGGGTGGAGGAGGTGACGGTGATCCGCCCGCCCTCCATCCGCGCGGCGCAGATGTGGTTCTCAATGTGGCAGTGCTGTACAGTGGGGGTGTCATACCAGCCCTCCACCTTGATGAGCCCCGGCTCCCTGCTGGCGGCCTCATAGTCGCCGCTGCGGATGGTGGTGTGGGCCAGGATGTTGCCGGGGTAGTTCTCCTGGACCTGGGGCGCGTCGGGCTCCATGGCCTTCTGCACGTCCAGCACGAAGGGATACTCGTCATAGTCCACCTTCACCAGCCGGGCCGCCTGGGCGGCGGCGACCTCGTCCTCCGCCACCACCACGGCCACCTCGTCGCCGTAGTAGCGCACGTGCCGGTTCAGCAGCAGCCGGTCGGCCACGTCCTGGTGATGGGGGTCCGTGGACCAGGGATGTCCCGCCGTGGGGAAGGGGATGTCCGGCACGTCGAAGCAGGTAAAGACCCGCACCACGCCGGGGACCTGCTCCGCCGCCGCCGTATCCACGGAGCGCACCATGCCGTGGGCGATGGTGGAGTGGACGATCCGTGTGACCAGTGCGGACCGGTCGCACAGATCGTCGGTGTATTGCGCGCGGCCCGCCGCCTTGTCAAAGGCGTCCACGCGGATCTTGCTCTGACCTACGCTTTTGCTCATAGGGCGTCAGCCTCCGATCTGTTAAATGATGGACGGATTTGGTAAGAGGGACAAAATTTTCTCCGTCTGCTGAAAATTTTTATTATTATATCACAACTCCGTCTGCCTGTATAGGCCAAGTGTCCTTTATTCGCTATTTTAATTTTTAAATAACGTTCCGGTTGACTGGACCGCGCGCGGCGGGGTATACTATACTTAAAATCCGAAGGAGGCGTAGAAGACATGCGCATTGGCTGTGTAGTTATGGCCGCCGGGGACGCCCGGCGGTTCGGGGAGAACAAACTGGCGGCGCTGTTCGACGGCAAGCCGCTGATCCTCCGCGCCCTGGAGGCGGTCCCGGCGGAGGAATTTTCCGCCGTAGCCGTAGTGACCCAGTACCCGGAGGTGGAAGCCCTGGCGTCGGAGTTCGGCTTCCTTCCCGTCCATAACCCCCACCCTGACTGGGGCATCAGCCATACCATCCGCCTGGGGCTGGAGGCCCTGGGGGAGTGCGGCGCTGCCCTGTTCCAGGTGTCGGACCAGCCCATGCTGCGCCGGGAGACGGTAAAGGGCGAGGTGGAATTTTTCCGCCGCCATCCGGACAAGCTGGTGGGCCTGGGCCACGACGGCGTCCGGGGGAACCCGTGCATCTTCCCCGCCGCCTGGTTCCCGGAACTGCTGGCGCTGAAGGAGGACCACGGCGGCAGCAGTGTCATCCGCCGCCACGAGGAGGACTTGCTGCTGTTCGAGTGCCCCGCCCGGGAGCTGGCGGACGCGGACACCCGTCAGGCCCTCCGTGCCATGGAGGAGCGGAAGCAATTGATATAACGAGACCCGGCGCAGCTTATCGCTGCGCCGGGTCTTTGTGTCAGTGGTTGATCTCCCCGTTGGGGTAGGGTCCGACAAGGTACCAAAGAACAGGCCCCCATTCCGTATCCCCCATTTGGTAGATGTAGAGGTCTCCGTTCTCCAGCCAGAGTTCTCCATCGTTGACATAGGACGCCTCCCCGGTGCTGAATATTTTCAGGCGTTCATAGTACCACAGCATGGTCTCCGCCTCACCCTGTACCCAACTCTCCGGGTGGACCGCGTCCTCCAGTGACAGGGGAGACCAGTCGTTATCCAGTTCTTTCCAGCTGATAAGGAAACTGGGGATGTTGTCCGAATTGCCATAGCGGGCATTGAAATCAAGGGAGAAAAAGCTGCGTCGGTCGAATCCGTCCGGAAAAAGTGAAAAACACACTCCAAAATTATTTGCTACACAGTAGCACCTGTCCACCTTTAGCCCCGTCAGATCATACAGCTCCTGAAGGGCCAGATACGCCTGCTGCCGGTGGGTGATGTGGACGGTGGGGTTGTACGGGAGCAGTTCATCCGGGCCGATCCCGTCCGTCAAGATACCTACACTGTCATAGTCTGTCACAAAGGTGATCTCTGTCCCCACCACATCCGGGTAGTCCAGGGGGGAAAAATCCGTCCAGGGGACGCGGACCATGGCACCATCTCGGAGAATATAGCGGGCCAGGACCGGATTCTCAGCTCCGGCCACAATGAAGCCGCCCTTTTCTGGGAAAAAGGCAAGGCTCAAGGCGCCGGGGAAGTCCTCGCTTCGTTTGGAAAGGGTATAGCAGAAAGCGCCCTCCTCCCCTTCCGTTGTGTCAGTGATTTCCCATGTGGGGTCGTTCTTCCACATATCGACGATCTCCAGCACGCCGTCCTCGTCCACGTCCGCCTCCAGAGAGGTACCCGTGGTAGTGGTCATCATGGCGGGCGTCCCATCGGGACGCTGGGTGAGATAAAAGCCCCATCTGCCGGAAGCTCCTACGGTGATAAGAACTTTAAAGCCGTCGTGGCCCAGGACGTTGAAGAAGGGCTCCACTGTTACGGCGCCAGGATCGGTGTTAACGTAGTGATTTTCCTCCTCCATGCGGAGCAATATCTGATACTCCAAATCTCCGTTTTCATTCGGGATGGCATAGAGGAGATATACATCGGAATAGGCTGTGTTCCGCTCATCTGTGCGGGTGTTGGCTTTGACGATGCTCAGATGACACCAGCTGTTCCCCGGTCCATGATTTGCGGTGTCTCCGAACATGAAGCCCGCCAGTTTGTTTTCCTGCAATTCCTCCAGATCATCCAAGAACGGCACCAGCGCCGGGTCGTACTCCCCCAAGGGCTGATCGCCGAAATCAAAATCATGGCGCACGGTAAGCGGCAGGGTGTCCGGATAAATGGCGGAGGTATCCGCAGGCGCGGCAGAGGGTTCTTCCGGGACGGTGTCCTCCTCCGGCGGTTCTTGGTCCCGTTGATCCTCTGCCGGGCGGCACACATCCACATTGGTTTTGGGCCAGAGAGCAATGGTCAGACAGATGACCAGCACCGCGCAAACCGCCGCCAGCGCCGCTGTGGCGACCTTCCACGGCCGGGAGGTGTCCGGGGGCTTGTTGGCGGATTCCATCTCCGCGTCGATCTGTACCCAGGTGTCTGGGGGAATATTGAGAATTTCCGAGAGCTTGTCCAGCTTCTCCCGGGTGGGCCGGGACAGATCGGCCTCCCATTTGCTGACGGCCTGCCGTGAGATGTCCAGCTGTTCGGCCAGCTGCTCCTGGGTAAGGCGCAGGTCCTCCCGGGCCTGTTTGATACATGTTCCATAGGTCATATAGCGGTCCTCCTTGGGTGTGGATTTGCTTCGAGGATACCAGCAGCCCACCCCAAAATCAACCAACCGGGCGCAACTATAGGCGGTTGCGCCCGGTTTTTGATAAAAATTTTTCAAATTTGAAGAAAATCCCGTTAGGCGGGCCCCCCAGCGCGGCGTGAGCCGCGCGGCCGAATTTAGACCCCTGCGATTCGCGCGAAGCGGATGCTTCGCGCCGCAGGCACTTCCCTTTTGCAGGGACCCTTCAATAGGCGTATGCACCAACGCGAAAGGCCCGTAGGGCAATTAAAAAGTTTTTCTTTTGGTTCTTTTCTTTGTTCACAAAGAAAAGAACGACCCTACCTCCCCACGAATACCATCACGCTTCTCGGCCTGATGGTAAACCCGCCGGAGACGGAGCGCGGGGCGGGTATAGTCTCCTCCCAGGTGTCTACCACCAGGGTCCAGTTGGCCGAGGCGGGAAGCTCCGGCAGGTGGACGTACAGCTCCTCCCACCATGCGTTGGAGGCCACGTAGACCGCCTGGGGCCCCACGCCACGCTCTCCGCCGGTGAAGAGCACGCCCACGTACCGGTCGTGCTCCCCAAATCCGCCGCAGTGTCCGTTGACGCCGTAAAAGCCGACGTCCGGCAGGCCCCAGCAGCCGTCGCTGACGTTGGCCCGGAGGACCCGGTGCTCCTTGCGGAAGCGGATCATATACCGGAAAAACTCGAACATGCCCCGGTTCTTCTCCAGCAGCGTCCAGTCCAGCCAGGAGGTGATGTTGTCCTGACAGTAGGCGTTGTTGTTCCCGAACTGGGTGTTGGAAAACTCATCCCCCGCCAAAAACATGGGGATGCCCCTGGAGCACATGAGCAGGGCGAAGGCGTTGCGGCACATCCGCCGCCGCAGGGCGTTGATGCCGTAGTCCCCGGTCTCGCCCTCCGCGCCGCAGTTCCAGCTGTTGTTGTCGCTGGCGCCGTCGGTGTTGTTCCAGCCGTTGCGCTCGTTGTGCTTCTCGTTGTAGGAAAACAGGTCCCACAGCGTGAACCCGTCGTGGCAGGTGATAAAGTTGACGGAGGCGTCCTTCCGCCCGTTGGGATCGTACATGTCCCTGGACCCGATGATCCGCAGGGCCGCCGCCTGGGCGAAGCCCTGATCCCCCTTGAGATACCGGCGCATGTCGTCCCGGTACCGGCCGTTCCACTCCGCCCAGCGGTTCCAGGAGGGGAAGGACCCCACCTGATACAGCCCGCCCGCGTCCCAGGCCTCGGCAATAAGCTTCACATCCCCCAGAATGGGGTCGAAGGCCATGGCCTGGAGCAGGGGCGGCTTGTTCATGGGCGACCCGTCCTCGTTCCGCCCCAGGATGGACGCCAGATCGAACCGGAAGCCGTCCACCCGGTAGGTGGTGACCCAGTAGCGCAGGCAGTTCATGATCATCTGGTGGACGATGGGGTGGTTGCAGTTGAGGGTGTTGCCGCAGCCGCTGAAATTATAGTACTTCCCATCAGGGGTCAGCAGATAGTAGATGTTGTTGTCAAAGCCCTTGAAGGAGAAGAAGGGGCCCCGCTCGTTGCCCTCGGCGGTGTGGTTGAACACCACGTCCAGATAGACCTCCATCCCCAGCTGGTGGCAGGCCAGGATCAGGTTCTTCAGCTCCGTGCCCTCCCGGTTGAACTCCAGGCTGGCGGTGTAGCTGGTGTTGGGCGCGAAGAAGCTGACAGTGCTGTAGCCCCAGTAGTTGTAGAGCTTCTGCCCTCCCTCTTCCCGGTAATCCTGCATCTCATCAAACTCGAAAATGGGCATCAGCTCAATGGCGTTGATCCCCAGCTCCTTGAGGTAGGGCAGCTTCTCCATGAGCCCCGCAAAGGTGCCGGGATGCTTCACGCCGGAGGAGCCGTCCTTGGTGAACCCCCGGACGTGGAGCTCGTAGATGACCAGGTCCTCCATAGGGATGAGGGGGGACTCCAGGTCGCCCCAGTCGAAGTCGTCCTTCACCACCCGGGCCTTGTAGTGCTGCCCCCGGGGGGAGCTGCTGCCCCACTCGCTCTGACCGGTGACAGCCTTGGCGTAGGGGTCCAGGAGGTACTTGCTCTTGTCAAAGATCCTGCCCTTGTCCGGCTCATAGGGGCCGTCTACCCGGTAGGCGTACTCAAAATCCTCGATGTTCAGCTTGAAGACGATCATGGAGTAGACGTTGCCGATGCGGTAGTTCTGGGGGAAGGGCAGCACGGCGAAGGGTTCCTCCTCCTCCCGGTGAAACAGCAGCAGCTCGATGGAGGTGGCCCCGTGGGAGGAGATCGTAAAGTTCACGCCGCCGGGGATGGCGGTAGCGCCGTTGATCTCATAGAAGCCGGGGCGGACGGCGAAGCCGTCGATGTAGTCCAGGGGGATCAGATGGATGGTGCGGGGCAGGCTGAATTTCTCCACCTGCAGCAGCTCCTTGGGACTCTGGGGGGACACGGACGGGTTGCTCTCTTTCTCCATAAGTCAACACACTCCTCCTGTTATTTTCAATGGATATGGGTAAAGATCAGCGCCATGCCCAGCAGCATGCCCAGCATGGTGGACAGCCCGGACAGGCGGCTCTGCCACAGATGCTCCGATTCCGGCAGCAGCTCTCCGAAGATCACGTACAGCATGGCTCCGGCGGCAAAGCTGAGGGAGACGGCCAGCACCAGTGGATTCATGGTCCCCGCGCCGTACCCGGCGAGGGCTCCCAGGATGGTGGGCAGTCCGCTGAGGGCGGCGATGCCGACGGCCCCGGCGGGCTTTCCGCCTCCCGCCAGCAGGGGCGCGGCGATGCTCATGCCCTCGGGGATGTTGTGCAGTCCGATGATCAGGGCGGCCAGGACGCCCCCGCCGCCGTGGGCCGCTCCGGCGAAGGTGGCGCCGATAGCCATGCCCACGGGAACGTTGTGGAGGGCCACCGCTGCCGCCATCACCAGCCCCGCCGTGTGGAGGGTGTGGTGTCCGCAGGCGCAGAGCTCCCCGTTGTCATGGCCCAGGTGGTGGTGTCCGTGCTCATGCCCGTGTTCATGTTCGTGCTCATGATGTCCATGTTCGTGATGCCCATGCTCCCGCCCGCCGTGGGAATGAGTGTGGTGGGCCTGCTTGTCGATCCAGCAGTTGAGGAGGTAGGTACACAGGTATCCGATCAATATCCAGCAAAGCACCGGCAGGATGCTGGATTCCTCCGCCGCGTCGGCCACCAGGTCGAAGCAGACCACGCTGAGCATCACCCCCGCCGTGAAGCGGAGCAGGAGGCTGACGGTCCTGTCGGAAGGGCTGTGGACCGCGGCGGCCAGCCCGCCGCCCAGCGCGAGGCCGCCCACGCCGGTAAGGGCGGTGATGAGGAAGATAGACAAATAGGTGTTCATGCACAGTGCTCCATTTCGAACGCCCCCAGGGGCTTAAAAATTCCATACGAGTGAAAGTATAGCAGATAATCGGGAAAAAGGCAATCATATTGTGGAAAAAATGAATCCATTGTTAACATAAAAAGCGGAGGACTTGGAATTTAATTCCAAGCCCCCCCGCCCCAGGGAGATCCATTTTGCGCCTGTAGGGCACGACGACCCCGGCGCGCCGTTGGCAATATCTGCCCATCAGCGGCGCGCCGGGTCGTCGCGCCCTACAAATTTACGCCTGCCTGCTCCGCGTTCATTCCACCGGTTCAAACTCGCATCCCGGATCGTTGGTGATCTGGACTTCCCGCGCCCGGCCCAGGCTGTCCAGCTCCAGGAGGCACAGGAAGGCAAAACCTTCCTCGTTCCCCAGCAGGAGGCACTTCCGCCCCCGCGACCCTTCGCCGGTAAGAACGCCGGGGACGCACCGCCTCAGCCCCGCCGCCGCCATGTCCTTCTGGACCATGGACAGCAGGGCCAGCGCGTTTTCCGTCCCCTCCTGCCGGTTTTCCAGGAAGGTACACGCGCAGTCGGTGCGCAGCAGGGGCGCCAGCCGCTCCGCGCCGCCCTCCCGGAAGAACCGGCCCAGGGCCGCGAAGTCGTGGGCCTCGTCGAACACGATGCCTCCCGCGTACTCGCCCACCGCGCAGTTCCCGGAGAGGACGCACAGCGCGGATGCCACCGTGCCGGGCTTCACCAGGTCCCGCTGGCCCTCGGCCACCAGCTCCATGGGATGGCACAGTTCCACGTCCCCCATCCGTGTCTCCACCGTGACGCTGATAAACCTGGTCAGGGGCTCCATCCCCAGGTAGGTCTCCCCCACCCGGGCGTCCTTGACCACGCCCTGAAGGAGCACCGTCTCTCCCTGGGCCTCCACCACGCCGGTACTCTCCCCCTCATCGTATGAGATACGCAGAGGAAATCCCGCCATATTCAGCCGCAGCTGGTCCCCCTCCCGGAGGTCCGGGAGTACCCCGGCGCAGACCAGGTCCACTACCGCCGTGTCCCCGGCCCCCTCCCGGCGGACCAGAACCCGGCGGCTGAGGGGCCCCGCGTCCTCCGGCGTCACGTCCTTGACCACCCGGCAGGTCCATTGACAGTTGGAGGCCGCGTGGGTGTCCATGCCCAGCAGCTCCTCCTCCCCGGTCTCCGGGTCCAGACGGGTGCGGATCACCGCCGCCGCGTCTCCGATGCGGTAGTAGTAGTGATCCCCGCCGTACCCGGGGATCCGGCTCCCCTCCGCCATGGCGAGCTCCGCCAGCCGGAAGGCGTCCTCCGGGCGAGCCGCAAGCTCCGCCAGGGCGAAGCTGTCCAAACGCGCCGCCATGGGTTACACCTCGTAGTCCACGGCCACGCGGTCGGTCCGGATGGCCTTGCACAGCGCGGACACCTTCTGGTGGCGGGGATCGTTCTTATAAGTCTCCAGGTCCTCCAGGGAGTCGAAGGCGGAGACCAAGACCGCGTCGTAGTTGCCGGGGGCGCAGTTCACGCCCACCTCCTGCTCCCTGATTTGAGGGATCACGCCGTACAATCCCCGCAGGCCCTCCAGGAAGGCGCGGACCTCCGCGTCCTTTCCGGGCTGAAATTTCCACATGACGATATGCTTTATCATAAAAACGCTCCTCCTTGTATTATGTCGCTCAAATATAAGGGATAGTATTATCTTTTTTTGCCCGGGCACGCCGCTTCTCCTCCATCTTTATCTTATACAGCTCCTCGGTGGCGAAGCTCAGCTTGGTCACCACGTTCTGCTTTTTGGGATAGCAGTACAGGCTGTCGTTGTCGGTGGAGATGTCCACGCAGTCCTCCGGGCGGACGTAGCAGTAGTCGTATTCCACATGGAGCCCGTACATCCCCAGGGGCGGGCGGTGGATACGGTAGGGCCGCCCGTTGTGCTCCCCCTCCACCACGAAGCCCCGCTCCATGTCGTGGGTGAGCCGGGCCGTCCCCAGCTTCTGGAACCGCCAGGCGTTGGGCAGGGAGAAGACCTCCACCTCGTCCTCGAAGCGGTAAGTCCCCGCCTCCAGCTGGGAGCGGACCTGACTCCGCTCCCACTGGAACCAGTCCGGGGGATAGGGGAACTCCGTCTCCCCCTCACGGGCGTGAAGGACGCCCAGCTCGTCCAGCTCCCACTCCTTGCCGCAGGCGGCGCAGCGCAGGACGGCCCCATGGCTCTCCATTTTCGATTCCGTCAAACAGTGGGGGCACTGATAGAGCACCTTGTGGAGCCCCTCCGCCCGGAAGGGCTCGGTGATACGGATGCCCTTTTCCCGCTGCCAGCGGTATTCATCGTAGTCCATGGCCTGCCGGATGACGTCCCCGATCTCGGCGGCGGACTTCTCCGCCACGTCTCCGGCGGTCAGGACCTGGGTCATGGTGGTGTAGAGGGGGACCTTCCGGGGTTTGCGGTAGTTCCAGAAGGGGGTGTGGAGGTAGTTGCCGTGGTGGAGCAGCACCACCACGGGGACCCCCTGCTTCTTCACCAGCTTCCCCAGGGAGTCGGGCAGGATGGCGGTGGTGCCGATGGGGGAGTACCGGGCCTCCGGGTACATGCACAGGATGTCCCCGTACTCCTGGAGGACCTTCTTCACCGAGCGCATCAGGGCCATGTCGGTGGTGAATTTCCGCTTGCACAGGCAGCCCAGCCACTCCATGATAAAGGGGCGGCGGTAGTAGCCGTCGATGGTGGCGATGTTGTTGACGGAATGGGGCCAGGTGGCGATGGAGCAGAGGTGGAAGTCCACGAAGTACATGTGGTTGGACAGCAGGATGTACGGGGGCTTCAGCCCCTCCATGTTGATCTTTTCGATCTTGTACTCCTGCCCCATCATGCTCAGGCCGCACAGGGCCCGGAGGATGGCGGTAAAGACCTTCCTCTGCCGCAGGGGCGGCTTGGCGGTGTCGTAGCGTTTGAGGCCGCCGTAGTTGACGTCGATGCTCTCCATATGTTTCCCTCCCTCCCGCCGGACAGCACGTTTCCGGCGGGTATCGTTACCAGTTTATCACAAAACCGGCGGGAAAGCAAACAGCAATTACAGGAAGGGACGCATCTGATGAAGGAAGCCGCCTCCCCGGCGGCTCCCTTCACTCTATGACTGCTCGTTCACGTACAGGTTCGCCCGGTTCTGGACCAGCTCCGCCGTCTCCTCCAGAGACTTGTCCCCGGCGAAGTAAGCCCCGGCGGTCTCGGTAATGATGGCCGTCAGTTCCGGGTCCCGGCGGAAGTAGGCATCGATCCCGTTGTAAAGGTCCATCAGCTGGGTGCACTCCTCCTGGGAGGCGGCGTAATAGGTCAGCTCCACCCCACCGTCATAACTTTCCCGGGCCACGGGTGTTTCGATCTGCTCGCCCCTGTCGTCATACAGGTACTCGCCGTCCTCGTCCACGGGATAAACGGGCGTTGACAGCCGCTCCATCTGCTCCTGGAAGCTGGCCTTATTCACGGGAAGGTATTGGAGGGAGTCCGCCTTCTCTCCCTGGGGCAGCAGCAGGGTACGCAGGAAGGCCCACGCCCCCTCCTTTTCCTTGGAATAGCAGCTCATCGCCACGGAACTGCTGAGGGCGAAGCCGCTGCCTGCCTCTCCCCACTCATTGGGATAGCCCACATAGGATATCTCGTCCCCTAAGATATACTTCGCTCGCTGGGGGAAGGTGAAGCTGTCGGCCCACATGCTGTACAGCATGACCTCCTTGTTCAGGCAGGCGGCCTCCTCGCCCCCCGGAAAGGGCTCCGCAGGGAGATCCCCGCAGGAGCGCAGCAGCGCCTTGAACGCCTCTCCGGTAAAGCTGCACGTGCCCGTCTCCCAGTCCACGAACTGGGACCAGTTCAGCTCAATCAGGCGCTCCAGCATCCCGGCCCGGCTATAGCTGGTAGCCAAGCAGTCCTCCGGCATGGCCTCCAGAGCCTGCCGCATGTCCTCCATAGTCCAGGTCATCCGGTCTCCCACCGCGCTTTTCGCGCCGGTAAGGGTCTGCATCGCAAAATACGGGCCGGCCTCGTACAGTTTTCCATCGATCTCCGCCGCCTGGAATACCCGCTCCATCAGCGCGTCCCGCCCCAGCTCGGGATCGGCGTCGATATACGGCCACAGGTCCTCCAGCATACCGTTGGCCGCCCACCGGGCGGTGGGCGCGGTGTACAGGTCCAGAAGGTCGGGTATCTTCCCAGCCCCGATCTCCGTTGCCAGACGGGTCCTGGCGGTCTGCCGGTCTCCGTATTGGCTGTAATCGGTCACGGAGATACGGTAGTCCGGGTTGGTACGGTTGAACTCCAGCACCGCGTCCCGGAGAGGACCCGCCAGTTGGAGGGAGGCGAGGGTCAGCACCTTCTTTCCCTCCGGCCCGTTTGCCTCTGCCGGAGTCAGGAGGTAGGGGAAGACGCCCGTGCCCCCTTCCCCGTAGCGGGTAAGCAGCAGCACCAGCCCTTCGTCCTTCCCCTGAAAGACCTTGGGGCTGCCGCTCTCCACCCCCAGGTCGATGAGATTCATGACCTGCTCACCCTCCGCAGCGTCCTTCCGCCAGCGGCAAAGGGTGTTGGCGCACTCGTAGTAGAACAGCGCTTCCCCCATTCCATCGTAAGGCGTGGCGGTGGGCGGCAGTGTAAAGGTCTCCCCCCAGTTCCGGGCCTCCTTGTCGATGGTCCGCAGCGTGCAGGAGGCTTCGCCGTCCTGCTGGTAGGTCCGCTCGAAAAGGCCGATCCGTCCGTCTCCCAGGGCGATGGATATCGCAAGGCTCGCGTTGGATGTCAGCGTAAAGTCCGCCGCTCCCGCTCCGTCCAGGACGGCGATCCATTTCTCGCCCGCTGCATAGACCGTCCCGTCCCCATCGGACAGCAGGCTGTATACTGGTCCTAGGCCCAGCGACTCCTCCAGGGCGGCGTATTCGAACCGGGCCAGCTCCCTTCCCTCCGTATCCAGCTTGCGCAGGACGTGGATATCCTCCTGCCGGAAGCCCGTCCCGTCCTCGCCCGGCAGCTGGACCATTCCGTATTCCGTGACCCACAGGGACCCGTCCGCCCCGGCCCGGAGGCTGGCGTTGTAGAGAAAGCCGTCCCCGGGAAAGCCGCTCTGATACTCCGGCATCGCCGCTGCCTCACCGCCCTCCAGGGGAAGGCTCTGGAGCAGAAAGCCGCCGCTGTTGTCCGTTCTGCCCAGCAGATAGACCGTTCCGTCAATAACGCAGGCTTCAGAGACGCTTTTCAGGCCGGTGGTATACGCCACCTCCTCCGGGATGTAGACGGTCTGACCAGCGGATGTGCCGTCCTTGCCGCCGCAGGCCGTCAGCAGCAGGAGAAGAAGCAGGGGCAGGGTATACTTCATTTTCATCGTTATGGTTCCTTTCCGTAAAAACTTAAACGCCCTGCACCCCGTTCATGAAAATTCGATCAGGATGCAGGGCTCTTTTTTGCTTTTACTTATAAGTCAGTGTCACACATGGGACCAGCGGTGATATCAGTGCTTGTGTACGACTTTGGTCCCGCTCTCTACCCAGGTGTCATAGATGTAGCCGCATGAGGGGTTGTCGCACGCCTCTGTGTATGTGGTCTGGGTGGCATAAATCGGGCAGGCATACGTCTGTGGCAGCTGCGGTGATGAAGCAGACCGCGAAGATCATCAATGTTGCTAAAAGCAAGGAAAAATTTCTTTTTTCATAATAACACATGATTTTTCTTTTGTCAAACTTTTGTAAGCAGCAGAATTTGCGGCCTATGGTTAAAATCGCCCTGATCTGTCCCTACGGACAGGTCCCGGTAATCGCCTTGGCCGGTTGCGCTGCTCCATTGAAAGAATAGGTCAACGCCGGCCGCCAGTCCCGCCCCGCGGCCCCCGGACCGCCTCACTCTGCCAGATACAGGTATACATCCTCCAGATTCGGGTAAACCGCCCGCACCTGCCCGATTTGCGGGCGGATGTCGGATACGATGCGCAGGCAGGTCCGATCCTGTGTCAGCATGATATTGGACAGCTTATACCCCGCCCCCTCGTAGGCGGCCTGCTCATCCGGGGTGACCAATACTTCGAATACCCGGCCATTCATGCCGTCCAGCAGTGACTGTGGTGTCCCCCTGGCCCTGATCTGCCCGGACCGCATGACCAGGATCTCCTTGGAAATAAACTCAACATCGGACACTACATGGGTAGATAACAGCACGATCTTATCCTTGGATACCTCGCTGATAAAATTGCGTATCCGGATGCGTTCCTTCGGGTCAAGTCCGGCAGTCGGCTCGTCCATGATCAGCAGCTTGGGGTCGTTCAGCAGGGCCTGGGCGATTAAGACGCGCTGCTTCATCCCGCCGGAATAGCTTTTCAGCTTTTTATACCGCTCCTCCCGGAGATTGACCACGTCAAGGGTCCGGCTGACGGCCTCCTTTGCCTGTTTTTTATCCAGGCCCTTCAGCGCCGCCATGTACCACAGAAACCGCTCGCCTGTAAAATCATCATACAGCGTCTGCTGCTGCGGCATATAGCCCAGCAGACTGCGGTAGTCTGCGCCCATATGGTCAATGGGTACGCCATCCAGTGTGACGGTTCCGCTGTTGGTCTTCAGATTTTGCGTAATAATGTTCATCAGCGTGCTTTTACCGGCCCCGTTCGGACCCAGCAGACCATATACGCCGGGGGTAAACGTTGCCGTAACACCGTCCACGGCATACGTTTTCCCGTTGTTATAGCTCTTTTTGATTCCGCTCAAGCACAGTTCCATCCAGAGCACCTCTCGTTCTATTGCAAAAATCGGATCAGCAGCAAATTTGCGTCCAGGTTCAGGTAGCGCAGGATGACCATGACTGCCCCCACGGTCCCCACCCCGGCCAGCACCGTGACCGTCTCGTTTTTCGTTGCCGAGGACAGCCGCAGGCCGCCCAGACACACCGCCGTATAACTCAGCGCCTTCAGCAAAAACGCTCCCGCAAGCATCACCCAGAGCGGCGCGCTGCTGGCAAATGGGACCCGCGTAAAGTCGCACAGACGCTGTCCCACAGTGGCAAAACGGTCGATCCTGTAGTAGCGCAGAAACAGCGGCAGCTCCGTAACAACGAACACAAGCAGCGTACACAGAAGAGCGCAGATGGACCGGCTCTGATCCAGCTTTCTGTGCCCATTCCTGGTGGACCGCAGCAGCGGAAGCATTTTCTTCCGTTCGTCCATGGTGCGGATACTGCTGATAAAAAACAGCAATGCGGCCGAGCCTATGAAAAACAGCCCCAGGTCCCGCTCCGTATCCCACCAGAGAGCGGCGTAAGAGCGTTCGTTCATCAGAAGCTTCTCATCAAGCGGCCCCTCTTTTCCCTTCAGATCCTCCAGCTGCTGCTGCACCAGATAGAACCCGTCCTCCAGATATTCCAGTTCCGACTGGATCTGGAGCTGCCGGAGAAAGTCGCTGCCGCTGGGCTCGCTGCCGATCTCCATCAGCTCCAGCCAGAGGGCGTTCAGGCGCTGCTCCTCCTCCGCCACGAACTCCAGAGTCTCTTCCGTGACCGGCCCATGGAGAAGGTCTATATAGTGTTGATAGGCGGCGTCCCTGGCGAACGCATAGTAGGCGGGGCCGAAGACGTTGACGGTCTCATAGATCCCCCAGGATAGTAAAAGGAGCAGGACGATCCCCTTTTTCTGCTGGACCATCATCTTGTAAAATTCGTAGTACAGCAGGCTGGTCTTATGGGTCAGGCGGCTCAGCTTTCTTCTGAGCCAGTACAGAAGCTTCTCCAGACGGCTGTTCGACTTGACCTGATACATCCGGTTGAAAACGAGTACCCCCGCTGCCGGCATCAGCACGGCAAGGCTCCCCAGTATCGCCAGCGCGCAAGAGCCCTTGTTGACTGGTTTCCCGAACAGACTCAAGTTGAGGTATTCTCCCAGGGAGGCCGCCATGCTCCAGCAATAGAAGGGGTTCACACATTTCAGCCAGTTCAGTCCGCCGCTGAGAGGGATCGTCTGATAGAGCATGTATCCACCGCCCAGCACAGCGGCGGAGACCGTGATCGCCGCCGCCCCGTTCCTTATGCACATCCCGATACAGAACAGCAGGCAGGCAAAAAATACGGCGGCAGCAATGCGGAGCAGGATAATTGTGACCAGCCCCTGTCCGACCGTCAGGAAATGGGCGCAGTTTCGGAACCGGGACATGGATTGGAGGGGGCGGCTCAAATCGCCATAGCCGTATATCCCCCCCAGGAACAGGACCGTCCCCGTTTCCTGGAGCAGAGCGTACAGCATGGCGGCAGAGAGCATCGCCGCCAGCTTGGACAGGGCCAGCGGTGTATGTCCCCGGCGATTCCCCTTCAGGAGCAGCGTCAGTCCCGCGTCACGTTCATGAAAGATCACAAAATATGAAAGTACAGCCAGAAAGACCAACAGGAACAGTACGCCGCTGTTGTAGCTGGAAAGCGCCTGGAGGCCAAAGTCGTTGTCTGCTTTTATTTCCAGTCCGGTAAAGGGAGCAAAGTCCGCACAGGTCTGCCGCAGATTGCGATAAACGAAGCTGTCCTGATCAGAGAAAAACGCTGTTGATCTCATCTGCTCCGCGCGGGACGCCATCTCACCTGTAAATACGGCGTAGGACTGCCGGTAGGAGTTCTGCGCGTCCAGCTTTTCCTGATACCAGCCGTTAGCGTCAACAGAAGCGTCTCCCGCTTGAAAGGCCTGGTACAATTCCCGGTTTTCATAGACATAGAAAAAGGCGGAGGTATTCTTTTCCAAGATATACAGCGTTAGAAGATTGCCTGCCAGCAGCAGCACAGCAAGTACCATAAACAGGCGGCGCTGCCACAGTTTGAGCCATTCATATCCAAAAAGTTTCATCTTGGCGGACTCCTATCCCTGAAAGCGTTTACCTCTTGATTTTAACAACATCCTTATCGATCGGATCACCATGATAGGTACCGATTTGCTTATCCCACTGAACAACGCCCCAAGCCGTGCTGTTTTCATCGCCGCTGCTGTATTGCAGATACATCACATCGGTCCCAAGGGGCAGGATTTCATGAAAAATAATCGTTGTGGGCGGCTTGAACGTGTCGATCTTCTCAAGATTGTTGTCGAAGACCTCGTATATGAGGTTATCCTCATCTTCTTCTCCCCGCGCGACTTTATGAGCATTGGTCAGATATAGATATGTTCCATCGCTTACAAATGAGCTGTACTTTGGAACATCCCGCATAAATATTTCCGGGTTCGAGCCGTCCAACTCCGCAATATACCAATCAGACTCCGCTGTACCGCCCGGTGCAAAGTCAAACGAAGACAGAAGTATCTTGTCATTCCAAAGTTCGAGAGAGGAAATAAACTCCGTCTGTGATGTGCCTGGAAGAACGATCTCAGTAACCGTATCATTCAAAATATCATAGACAAAAGTTTTGTAGTATAAATAGGTTAGAAAATTGTCATCATCGATTTCTTCCTCGGAAGGGGTATACGCCAGAATCTGAAAGTATAAATGGTTGCCATATGCTTTTGGTTTGCCCAATGTAAAAATATCCAGGTCCGCATCCGCAGAGAAGACAGGTTTCTCCTTCTTAGCCGGGTCAGTCAGGGAAAGGGACATCAATTGCACATTCTCTTTGATCTTTCCATCAATATTCTCATGAACTTGCTTCGTGAAGTAAAGGACATCACGATGGATCAGCCATTCATTGATTGAGCAGTTGTCCCATTGATAGACCTGCTCCTTCTTTGAACCGTCTTCAGACAGGCGGTAGAGGGTCGGAGGAGAGGCGTTAAATCCGTCATCCAAACAATAAAGAACTCCGTTGCAATAAGAAATACCCAGCTGGCCTGTTGGAAATCCATCGGCCGGAAGCATACAGGCGTTACAGTAGGCGTATTTTTCCGGGTCTGTTTCCTGGTCATGCAGGCAGTCCGCTTTGTTGCACAGCGGCAGGATCAGGTTTGATCCCTCGTCAATAAAATAGATATAATCTCCATGCAGCACATAAGGCCCTTTGCTGCCCCGTACATGCCGCAATGTAAAGCGCAGAGATTCCATATTCATGTACTGATAGTCACTGCCCTCGATGTAGGTATCCGGCAGTTCCTTCGACTTGCAGGCGGCGCAGAGCACGGCAAGCAGGATAGCGGCGCAGAAGACAGCGGCAATTTTCTGCATCATCTTCCACTCGCGAGAAAGTTCGGTCTGTCTCATCGGTACGGCCTCCTTTAAAATAATTACGCTGGAGTGTACCTACATTGTACTATATGAGTAGACATGTGTCAACAAGCTTCTTCAGAGAGAAGACCGCCGCATGTCCGGGACGGAAAACCGCCCCTTCCTGCGGGAACGCTTACCTTGGGATATCAACGATATCCTTGTCGATAGGTTCACCATGGTAGGTGCC
Organism: uncultured Oscillospiraceae bacterium; assembly: GCA_910579485.1. GTDB lineage: Bacteria > Bacillota > Clostridia > Oscillospirales > Oscillospiraceae > Pelethomonas. The sequence continues at coordinate 18,753 of CAJTVO010000054.1, forward strand.
GATCTGCTTGTCCCACCGCATGACGCCCCAGCTTGGATCGTTTTCATCGCCGCTGTCGTATTGCAGATACATCGCGTCGGTGCCAAGGGGCAAAACACCGTTAAATATCAATAGTGTAGTTGGCTTAAAGGTATCGATTTTTTCCAGGTCCTGATCATAGACCTCATACAGAAGATCATCCTCATCTTCCTTGCCTCGCGAAACGGTGTGCGCATTTGTAAGGTATAAATACTCTCCGTCACTTGTAAACATACTGTACTTTGGAATGTCTGTCATGAATATCTCTGGGTTTGAGCCATCTAATTTTGCAATATACCAATCAGAGGAGGCTGTATCATCCGCCGCGAAGTCAAACGAATCGAACAGCAGCTTATCGTCCCAAAACACAACGCCAGACACGTATTCACTTGACAGCATATCGGGGAGCAAAAGCTCCGAGATCTGACCGCTCACAATATTATATTCAAATGTCTTGTAGTATAAATATTCCAAAAAATTGTCGTCGGTGATCTCTTCCTCTGCAGGAATATAGGCAACAATCTGAAAATATAGATGATGGCCGTATGCTGTTGGCTTACCCAATGTAACAACCTCCAGATCCGCGTCCGCAGTGAAAACAACGTTCTCCTTTTTTGCCGAGTCTGTCAAGGAGAGCGCGCAGATTTGATAAGATTCTTTTACTTTTCCATCGGTATTTTCATAAATGCGTTTTGTATAGTAAAGAACATTTCGATGGATCAGCCATTCGTTAACTTGGCAATTTTCCCATTTATAGATTTCTTCCCGATTTGAGCCGTCTTCAGATATGCGATAGAGAATTGCGGATTGACTGCCAAATCCTCGGTCCAAACAATAGAGAACACCATTACAATAAGAAATGCCTAGTTCGCCTGTTGGAAAGCCATTGGACGGAAGCATACAGGCGTTGCAGTAGACATATTTTTCAGAATCGGTTTCCTGATCATGAAGACAATCCGCTTTGTTGCACAGCGGTAAAATAATGTTCGTCTCCTTATCAAGGAAATAAATATAATCCCCATGCAGGAAATACATGCCTTTGCCGCCCTGCGCTCTTGTCAGGGTGAAGCGCAGCCCGTCTTCCATCTGCATATACTGGTAGTCGCTGCCCTCCACATAGGTATCCGGCAGTTCCTTTGCCTTGCAGGCAGCGCAGAGCGCAGCGAGCAGGATAGCGGCGCAGAAGACAGCGGCAATTTTCTGCATCATCTTCCATTCGCGAGAAAGTTCGGTCTGTCTCATCGGTACGGCCTCCTTTAAAATAATTACGCTGGAGTGTACCTACATCGTATCATACAAGTAGACGTATGTCAACAAACTTCTTCAGAGAGAAGATCGCCGCATATCCGGGACGGAAAACCGCCCCTTCCTGCGGGAGCGTTTACCTTGGGATATCAACGATAACGATAGAAGATATGGTACTAGCGTGGCATTTTCTGCGGAAATTGGAAGCAGCGGTGGACTAAGAGCCTATCCGTAAATAGCTAAAAGAGTACGGAGGAAAGGATCGCACCAGTGAAGTGGAATAAAGCCCCCGATTAGCAATGAACGCGCAAGAATTTGCGCCAGACAATAACTGCGCAAGCAAACTGAACAAAAGCCAAATAATTGGAAGCTTTCTTTTCATAACGGACCAACAATTTACGAAAACAGTTGAAAAAAGAGTGTGTGCCCTCAACGACCCAACGGCGGATCCGGAAGTCGAGGTTGCATTCCAGCCCCTTCTTTTCCTCGCCGCGGGGACGAATACGGGGCATATAGCCACGCAACTGTACCTTTTCAGCGCTGCCAGTATAGCCAGCATCCAAACACAGATATTGCGGGTGTTCTTCATCTGCTTCTGGACGCTGTGAACTGCACCCCGTCAAGTAGACAGTGAAAGAAAATGCAAAATTTTGTCAGGCTGCTCTGTATTGGATGAAGACCTCCATCGGTGTATGGACGCCCAGGCGGCGCTGGAGGCGGCTGAAATTGTAGTAGGCAATATACTCCCGGATCATCCGGTCCAGCTGCTCCCGGCTGGTGAATTTCCTTCCATAATAACGCTCCCGCTTGAGGATGCCCCAGAAGCCCTCCATAGGCCCGTTGTCAATACACTTGCCCACCCGGGACATGCTCTGTGTCATCCCGGCTGCGGCCAGCTTGTCGTGGAACACCCTGGTCGTATATTGAAAGCCCCTGTCGCTGTGGAATAAGGGATGGGCGT
>CAJTVO010000055.1 GCA_910579485.1 uncultured Oscillospiraceae bacterium
CGTTCGTTCAGAAATGGGGATACAAAAGACGCCGCCTTCCGGCAGCGTCTCGTTGACACGTTCATCGCCCGGATCGAGGTCAGAAACGGCCAGGCGATGATCTTCTACAACATACAAGAAAAAGGACCGCACTCAAAAGTTCGAGTACGGTCCGAATGGTGGAGGTGAGGGGAGTCGAACCCCTGTCCGAAAACAATTCCACGGGATTTTCTCCGGGCGCAGACGGTTATTGCGAGGGGCCGGACCCCTCCGTTCCCCTTCCGGCAGGCAAGCCGTCACGCCTGCAGGTCAGGTGAGAGTCATGATGCATGGCACGGTCAACTCTTTCCGTACGCACGTTCACCGCTAAACGACGCCCTTCTTAAGCCGCGGTACTCTTAAGTTGGACGGCCGCGCCTAATCAGGCAGCAGCAAGAACAGTGTTATTGTTGTTCTTTAATTTATAAAGGTGCCCATTATTAAGGTGGCTGGGCGCCACCGCCCGCTGATCCCGCTTCCTCATCCCCGTCGAAACCGGTACACCCCCGGATATATCCGCCCCAGGCGGCTTATGGGGCCGGTCCTTCGGCGGAAAACCACCGCCAAGGACCGCCCATAGACCGCCTCGCAAACGGAGCATATGGTCAGTTTACCATGTTGCCTGCGAGAAAACAAGTTAATTTTCTGTAACAGGCGGTCACTTCTTCTCCGGCGCAGGATATTCCTCCCCCTGGGTATCCACCCGGATGGAGGCGATGACCTGGGCCTCCTTCGGCCGGTCGTTGCTCATGGAGCGGGACACCTTGGATATCTCCACCGCAGCCTCCACATTCTCCGTGATCTTCCCGAAAGCAGCATACTGGCCGTCCAGATGGGGCGCCTCGTCCACCATGATGAAGAACTGGCTCCCGGCGCTGTCAGGATGCATGGACCGGGCCATGGACAGCACACCTAGGGTGTGCTTGATATCGTTCTTCTCAAAGCCGTTGCCGGAGAACTCCCCCCGGATGGAGTAGCCGGGACCGCCCATGCCGTTGCCGTTGGGGCAGCCGCCCTGGATCATGAACCCTGGGATCACCCGGTGGAAGATCAGACCGTCATAATACCCGCTATTGGCCAGCGCAATAAAATTGTTCACCGTATTGGGCGCCTTCTCAGGGTACAGTTCCCCGGTCATCACCTGGCCATTTTCCAGCGTGACCGTCACAATTGGATTACTCATCGTACTTTTCTCCTCGCTTTTTACCGATTGTAAGACTTCATGGCCCGGTCGATGTCCCGTTTGGCATCCCGCTTCGCCACGGAGTCCCGCTTATCATAGTTCTTCTTGCCCTTGCACACGCCCACCTCGATCTTCACCCGGGCGTTTTTGAAGTAGACGCTCAAGGGCACCAAGGCGTATCCGTCCTGCTGGACCAGGGCCTGGAGGCGGTTGATCTCCCGCTTGTGCATCAGCAGGCGGCGGGGACGCTCCGGGTCGCGGTTGAAGATGTTCCCGTGCTCATAGGGGCTCACGTGCATCCCGTGGAGATATATCTCCCCATTCTTGGCGATACAGTAGGAATCCTTCAGGTTGAGCGTGCCCGCGCGGATGGATTTTACCTCCGTGCCAAACAGCTCGATACCCGCCTCATAGCGGTCCTCTACAAAGTAGTCGTGGTGGGCCTTCCTGTTCTGGGCGGCGATCTTGACGCCCTTTTTCTCCGCCACCGGCGCTCCCTCCTTCCCGTTCGGGACGCCGCCAGATCCAACAGACCACCGGTCCGCCCCTGACGGCTGTGTCTACTATACCATAGTTTTCCTGTCTCCGCAAGTCGTTTCTTGCCGGCGCGCAAAGAAGACGGTGCAATCTGCACCGTCTTCTTAACATTTCTCCTATTCCTACCCGCCTCAGGCGTATACGTCAAAACCGTACTGACTCGGTGCGGGCATGGCGGCCAACATGTCGTTGATCAGGGCCTGTGCCTGACTCTCCATGTTGTCCATCGATTTCTTCATGATCGCCGTGTCATAAGCGCTGGCGAATTGCATCTGGCTCATGCTCATGCTGGCGGCCGCAATGCTGTCCATCATGTTCGTGATCTCCTTTCCTTCCGTCTTTTATGACAGCGCGGGTCGCCCCGCACTAATCACCCGTAGTGACCTGGACCGGCGTGATCTGGCCTTCGCCAGTCTGTTTAAAGATCTGGCTCAGATCGCTGCTGAGGTAAAAGGTGCCCACCAGCACGTTGCTGGCCGTCTGCGCATCCTGGCGGTATACGCTGATCACGCGGCAGGAGATGTCGTCCACCATCACCCAGCCCTGCTGGGGGAAGACCATGTATTCCTTCATGTCGCTGCCCTCAAGCCCCAGCTCCTGAGGATCAAGGGAGGTGAAGTACTCCACCTGTCCCGCGATGTCGGTAGGCTTAGGCGCGGCCTCCGTCTGTTCACCCTCCGTCTCCTTGGGCACGACGGGGGGAAGGATGGACCCGTTGATATAGGCCACCTGCACCGCTACCGCATATTCCGACCAGCCCACGATGACCCGCAGGATGCGCTTGCCAGCCTCCTCGTTTTCCGCGGCGGCCTTGCCAAGGATCACGGTGCCCCACAGGAGGTCCGTCTCCGGCGGCTCCGCCAGCTTATGGTTCTCGCCGTCCATTGGCACGAAGCCGTTTTCCTCCGTCTGCAGGAACTCGATGTACCGCGCGGCCAGGGCCGCCGGATCGCGCATCTGACGGTAGTGGTAGGTATGGGCCACCGCCAGGCCCTCCGTAACAGCCTGGTCGGTGGGCGCGTCAATGGAGGCCAGGATGGCCTCCCCCTCTTCCAGGATGGTGTCCAGGGCGGCCACGTCGTCCGTCTCACTCTCTCCCAGGGAATATATCTCCAGAGATAAATCCTTCTTGCTGCAGGCGGTGAGCAGGCACAGGGCCAGCAAGGCCAGCAGAAGGATCTTGCCTAGCTTCTTCATGAAAAACCTTCCTCGCTTCTATGACGGGTATCGCAATCCCATGCAACCAGTTCCGGGACCTCAGGGACCCCGGCGGATCGTCACCTGGTCGTTGTTGCGCAGCTCTTGGGTAAAGGGACAGTCCGCGCCGTTCACCTGCAGTACCAGCGGCCCGTCCAGCTTCTCAAAATCGATGCCGGACCGGTCCAGCAGGTCCATCAGGTAGTAGGCGCTCCCATTCGTCTTCCCGGGCAGCACCAGGGCCTCGCCGTTCAGGTACAAAAAGAGGGGACGGCGGAGCGGCGGGGCCTCCGCCGCCTTTACCGGCTCCGCCCACAGCTCCGGCTGGGGCACCGGTTCCTCCGGCTCGGGCTCCTCCGGCGGGACGGCGTTGACCGTGGAGATCACCTGGTCCCCGGAACGCAGGGGTGTATCCAGGGCCGCCGGGCGTCCGTTAATCAGCACGCCCCCGGCGTAGTCCGCTCCCAGCAGGTCCCCCGGCGTCCGCTCCGCAGAGGCCCCGGGCACTGCCGGCGTGAACTCGATAGCGTCCCCGGCATACACCAGCATGGAGGGCTTGGCATCCTCCCCGTTGCACCGGAGGACGCAGGGCGTGGCGCTCTGCCCCCGGAAGGTCAGGCGCTGCCCGTCTACCGTCACGCTGAGGGTTCTGCCCGTGCGGCCCACCAGGTCGGAGGAGGTGTAGCCGTTCATCATCAGCAGGTCCAGCACCGTCAGGGCGCCGCTGCGGAAGAGCTTGGCGGGCTTGCCGTTGAGCATGATGCGGTAACTGTCGCTGATGAGCCCCAGCCCCGCCGAAACGGCGATGCCCAGGGGCGTGGCATACTCGGGATCGTTCAGCTCGTACTCCCGTGAGAACGCGCTGATGTCATAGTTGTTGCCCGCCAGGGCCACCCTGCGCTCATCCATGCCCAGCTCCTGGGCCACCAGCTCCCGCAGGCCCAGCAGCTTGCTGCCGCCGCCCGCCAGGAACATGGCGGAGGGGGACGCGCCGTTGAGCCCGGTCACCCGCTGGGCGATCTCCTGGGCCAGGGCCTTGGCCGCGCCCCGGAGGGTCTCCTGGATCTCCGTCCCGGCCACGGTCTGCTCCAGGCCCAGAACATCCCGATAGGCGATGGTGGCCTCATTCAGCTGCATCTTCATCCGCTCCGCCGTGGCGAAGTCGATGAGAAAACGCCGCATCAGCGTCTCGGTGATCTCGTCTCCGGCAGTGGTGGCCATGGTGTAGCCCACCACCGCGCCGTCCCGGCAGATGGCGATATCCGTAGTGCCCGCGCCGATGTCTGCCAGGACCAGGTTCAGCAGCCGCAGATCTGCGGGGATCACCGCGTTCAGGGCGGCAATAGGCTCCAGCGTCAGGCTGGCGACCTCCAGCCCCGCGGCTTCCATCACGGTGTAGAGGCTCTCCACCACCTCGCTGGGCAGGAAGGTGGCAACCACCTCCGCCTCCAGCTGCTGGCCGTTGTGGTCCTTCAGCGTAGCCAGCGGGTAGCGGTCCAGCAGATAGCCGGACACGGTGTAGCCCACCAGGTAGGAGCGCCGCTGGCCGTCCTGCTCCTCGCCCAGATGGCCCTCAGCATCCGCCACCGCGCCGCTCTCCAGCTGGCTGATGATGTCGCTGCCGATACGAGTGACCTGGGGCAGCTCCATGGCGTAGTGCCCCTTCTCCGTCCGCAGGGCGCGCCCCGCGGCGGCCACGCAGACCCGGCTGAGCTTACAGCCCAGCTTGGCCTCCAGGCGCTCGGTCACCCGCCGGGCCACCTTGGCCACCTGATCGATATCCTCGATCTGTCCGTCCAGCATAGCCCGGCGGCCATGCTCTTCCTTCTCGATGGCCAGGACCTCCAGACGCTCTTCCGACACCCGTCCCGCTACGCCAATGATGCTGCGGGTACCGATGTCCAGCGCGTAGATCAGCGCCGGGTCCTGTTTCTTCCACTCCTGGGGCATATCGCTCACCTCGTTCCTCTCCCGGCTAGGACAGGGAGAATGGATATGGCATCCCGATCCTCCGGGACGCCATATCCACTATGTATCCTAAGTGCTTCTTTCCCCGTCAAGCTCAATACTTGATGCCGCCGAAGGGATTGTCATTGCTGTGGCCGCCCAGCATCAGGGGGTCCTGGGTGGAGGAGGGGACCTCCGCCCAGCCGTCGCCGCTGCTGGCAAAGGAGCTGCTGCCGTTGAAGCCGCCGCCGCCCAGGCTGCCGCGGTTGCCCACCTTGAACTCGGCCATGAGCTGGTGCATGATGTTGGCCTGGGAGGACAGCTCCTCGCTGGCCGCCGCGCACTCCTCGCTGGTGGCGGAGTTGGTCTGCACCACTGCGGAGATCTGGTCGATGCCCTCGGTGATCTGGGAAATAGCGGTGGTCTGGCTCTCCACGGCCTCGGTGACCTGATCCATCAGCTGAGACACGCCGCTCGCCAAGACAGTGGTCTGCTCCAGGGACTCGGTGACCTTGTTCACCACGTCGGCGCCCTCGCGGACGGCGGTGATGGAGTTCTCGATGAGGTCCTTGGTGGCCTTGGCGGCCTCGTCAGACTTGCTGGCCAGGTTGCGCACCTCGTCGGCGACCACGGCGAAGCCCTTGCCCGCGCTGCCGGCACGGGCGGCCTCGACGGCGGCGTTCAAAGCCAGGATGTTGGTCTGGAAGGCGATGTTCTCGATGGTCGCGATGATCTTGCTGATCTCCTCAGAGGAGCCGGAAATGTTCTGCATGGCCACGTTGAGCTGCTTGACGTACTCGTTGCTGGCGTTGACCTGCGCGGCGGCCTGGGCCACGCTGCTCTGGGCCTCCTCGGCGGAGGCGGCGGTCTGCTTGGAGCTGGTGGAGATGTCGTTGATGGTAGCGGCAAGCTCCTCCACGGCACTGGCCTGCTCGGTAGCGCCCTGGGCCAGGGACTGGGAGCTGTTGGAAACCTGCTCGGAACCTGCGGACACCTGGCTGGCGGACTGGGAGATGTTGGTGATGGTGTCGCTCATACGGATCACGAACTGATTCACGCTCTGCTGGATGGGAGCCAGGTCGCCAGGGAAGGTGGCGGTCAGCTCCACGTCGAAGTTGCCCTTGGCCATCTGGCCGGTGGTCTCGGAAATGTCCTGAATGACGCTGTGAAGGACATGCTGGCTGGTACGCAGGGCGTCGCACATCTCTCCCAGCTCGTTCTTGCCGCTGAACTCCACGGGCACGCCCAGGTTACCCTGGCTGAAGCCCACCAGCGCGGCACGGACCTGATTGCTGGGCTCGGTAATGCTCCGGATGATCTTGGTAGCTATCAGCAGCACGACGAAAGTGGCGACCACCATCACCGCTATAATGACGACGATGCCGATGGTGGAGGTAAGATTCTGCTGCTCAATGATCTTCGCCTGTCCATTCTGGAGCTGGGTAGCCAGATTATCGCCGGCCGTGGCAGCGGCAGCCAGCTTGGGAGAGCACTGATTCACGATCATGGGAACGGCGCTCTCGCGGTCTGTACGGGCTACCTCCATGATATTCTGGGCCTCTTTGCCCCACTCCGTCATGGTGTTGATGAAGGTATTGAGCTGGGACTTGTCATCCATGGGGAAGCTTTCATTAAGCTCCGTAATGGCGGTCTCCAGGGCGGCCAACTTGGTCTTGGCAGTATCCAGGTTGGTCATATTGCCGGAGAGGACAGCGTCCCGCAGGCCCCGGGCGGCGATATTGTAGTCGATGCGGCACTCGGAGGCCCTCTGGTTAGCCTCCACATAATGGTCAAGGATGTCCTGGTAGGCACTCTTTTGAGCGCTCATCATCACCAGAGAGGCAATGATGATAGCCAGAGAAACCAAAATTGTCGTACCGAACCCTACGATCAAGCTCTTCTTGATAGACATGTTCTTGAAATTCATGGCGCGTTTTCCTCCTAATTTTTCCCGGACCGGTCCTATGCCGGCGGCGGGTTTCTCTTTTGCCGGATATCCGGCCTTTCTCTCTGCCCAGGGTTCCTCCGGCGGGGCGGCAGAGAGCCGTGCCGGATATTCTGCAGGGATATTGCTGTGGGTCGAAGGATCTATGTCAGCCGGCGCTCAGACGATGTCGCCGTACTTCCCTTTTTTAACATCTCCCGCCACCTTTCCGTCTACCAGGGTGATGACCCGCCTGCGCATGATATTGACGTACTGACTGGCATGGGTCGCCATGACGATGGTGGTTCCCCGGGCGTTCAGCTCCGTCAGCAGATGCAGCAGATCCCAGATGACGTCGTCGTCCAGGTTGGCGGTGAGCTCATCCAGCAGCAGGATCGAAGGGCTGTTCAGCACCGCCCTGGCCAGCTCCACCCGCCGGCTCTCGCCGATGGACAGCTCCGCCGGGTAGCAGCCCTCCACGCCGGGAAGCCCAACGATCCCCAGGGCCTTGGTCACCGCCTCCTGGCTCTTGCGCCGCAGTCCGGCGGCGTTAGCCGCCAAAAGCAGGTTGTCTCCCACGGTCCGCTTGCGGATCAGAAGCCCCTGCTGGCTCACCACGCCGAAGGTCCGGGTGGCCCGGACCCGCCAGGGCCCGATCATTCGGGACAGGTTGGCCCCGTTGAGGAACACCGTGCCCTCGTCCGGGGACAACTCCCCGCTCATCAGCTTGAGCAGCGTGGTCTTGCCCGCGCCGCTGCTGCCGATGAGGAAGACGAACTCCCCCTGCTCGATGGTCAGGCTGATATTCTTCAACGCATAGAGGGCACGCCGGTCCTCAATATAACGCTTTGATACTTGTTCCAGACGAAGTTCCGCCATGCCGCGGCGCCGCCTCCCGTTCTTGCAAGCGCGCCTGTTCCGCCGGCCCCAGCCGGCGGAACAGTCACGGCTCTTTACTTGTTATAGTAGGACTTCTCTCCAGCCATCCGCAGGCTGGTCCGGCGGTCCAGTTCCACCACCTGCTCCAGCAGGCGGCGGGTCTTTCCCGCCTGTTCGGAGAAGATCCGCTCGCCGTCCTCCCGGGGCGGTTCCCCCTGGCACAGGGCCTTCACCCTGTCCTGGTCCGCCTCGGAGAAGGTTCCCAGACGGAGCTTCTCGCTGTTGTCCACCTCCGCCAGCTGCCGGATGGGGTCCTGCCGCATGGCGATCAGCATCCTGGTGGACACCTGATCGTTCCGGTCCAGGCTCTCCGCCAGCTGGCGGGTCACGTCCTGTACCTCTGTCAGGTAATTATACTTCTTTCTCTCCAGTACTGTCAACTCTAACCAATCATCCCGGGTCATGCCTGGCCGTCCTTCCTCTGCTGGGAGCCGCTGTTCTTCTCAGCGATATGGAACGCATCCCGCATGTCGGTGAGGAGGGGCCGGAGCTGTTCCAGCTCCTTCTTGTTCCGGCCGATCTTGATCCGGCCCAGCTGATAGGTGAAGTATTCGTACATACGGCTGAGATCCTGGCTGATGGGGTACTGGCGGTCCAGCGTCTCATCCAGATAATTGACAATGTCGGTACAGCGGTCAACAGCGGCTTCAAAGGCGTCGAACTGCCCTTTATCCAGAGCGATGGAAGCCATCGTCGCGCGCTTGACCAATTCGTCGTACAGCAGCAGAAGGAGCTCGCCGGGGGTCATAGACCCCACCGATTGCTGCTTGTACTGCTGGTAGCCTCTTCTATCCATGCGAGGCGCCGCTCCTTTCTGTCATCGGGAGACTCAGCCGCCCGCGCCCATCATACCGGCCAAGGTGGAGCTCTGGGAGTTCATCTGGTAGATGAGAGTCTCCAGCTTGCTGAACATGCTGGTATACTTATCCACCTGGGCCGTCAGCTTATCCTGCCACTTCTCGATATCCGTGTAGATGCTGTCGATCTGGTTCTGCCAGGTGTTGTTCATCAGGGTCAGGGAGCTCAGGGGGGTACCGGCCTGCTGTACCAGGATGCCCTTGACGGCGCCCGTGGTGCCCGCGTAGCGGTCCAGCTGGGTCTTCATGGACTGCATAAGGCCGTCGGAGGACGCATTGCCCGCGCTGGCGCTGCGGGTAAAGAGATCGGCCACCGCGTCGGGATCGCTGTCCAGCATATCGCGCAGCTTGCCCTCATCCAGGGTGATGGAACTGGAGTTGTCGGTGGCGGAGAAGGAAACGCTGATGCCCATCTGCCGCAGCAGCGCCTCGTCCTCGCCGCCGGGAGAGAAGACGTTGAGCATCCGGTTATAGAGGGCGGAGAGGTTGCTGTCGTTGAAGAGCAGTCCCTGCTTGGCCTTCTCCTCATACTTCTGGATGGCGCTCTCGCTCATGCTGGCCTTCTCTTCATCGGTGAGGGGCTCATAGTCCTTGAAGGAGCCGTTGCTCTGGTAGGGCAGGGTGGCGTACTGGCCGCGGATCTCCGCCATCATCTCGTTGTAGTCGGCGATCATGCTCTTCACCGCCTCTACGATCTTGTCGGAGTCGGTGCTGCGCTGGAAAGTGACGGCCTCGGTCATCTGCCCGTTGTTGGCCGCAATGTCCTCGGCGGTGTTGAAGGTGTCCTTCAAGGTCACGTTCAGGCCGTCCAGGCTGAAGGTGTTGGAGCCTCTGGTCATCTCCATCGCCTCGCCGTTGATCTCCACGGAGAACTTGGCGTCCTGGCCGCGGGTGTAGGAGATCTTGGGTGCGTACTCCGGATTGAAGCTGAGCTTCAGATCCTCCTCCACACCAAGATCATCTTTGGTCGACATCTCAAAGCGGACGTTTTGGCCATCCTTGTCGGTCACTTCCAGCTGGCCCGTGTATTTATTGTAAGCAGCGGTATAGCCATGGTTCTTATCAAGCGACTCGTTCAGCTTGCGGGCAACATCCTCGATCCTATCGGTCTTCCCAATTGGGACATTAAGTTCAAAGCCGTCAAATTGGAATTTGACCTTTTGCCCGTTAAGGAAGGGAGCTCCGTAGATGTCGCCGAAGGTCTTGCCTTCCGGGCTGGTATTGCTGAGCTCAGTCGAGCCGAATATGGTCTCCGCCAGGCCCCCGTCGATCTTGATATCGTTCTCCGAGCCGGTGTCCTTGCTGGTGAAGGTGAACTTCCGGGTCGTCTGGGAGTAGCTGACCTTCACGCCGGCCTCGTTGTTGCTGTTGATATCGCTTATGATGGTGGACAGCGTGGTGCCCTTGCCGTAGTTCCCGATGGTGGCACCATTGATCTTAAAGGCGTACAGCTCGTTGCCGTCCTTGTCTACCAGGTTGCCGTCTTTGTTCACCAGGTTGCCCTTCAGGTCCACCAGCTTGCCGTTCTTTTCAATGGGACCACCCACGCCCTTGGCGGGAGTGAGACCGTCCCAAGCGCCCTCCTCCATCAGCTCGCCCAGGGTCTTGCTGGTGCTGAGGTAGTTGGTGGCGATGTTGCCGATGCCCATGGCCTTGCCCACGTCGGTATTGACGACCAGATCGGAGTTGGCCTGGGACTGGAACTTCAGCTGCATACTGTTGGCGAGCTTGCTGCCGTCATAATCTGTGGCGGTGGACTCGTTGGTCACCTTAATCTTGCCGGCGCCGAACTCCTTGTCCAGGGCCGCCTGCACCGCGGCGGCATAGCTGTCGCCGGTCAGGGCCTCCTTCTTGCCATCGCTGTTTGTAATCTGGTATTCGCCGTCAGCGTTCTTCGTGATGGTGGGCAGCTTGATGGACTTGCTCTTCCCATCCAGGGAGACGTTCATGGTCGCGCCGGAGATATACTTGCCGATCTCCTCCGTCTTGGTCAGCTTGGTGCCGCTGGTGACGGAGATGGTGGCAGGCTTCTTCTCGTCCGCTTCATCCAGGTCCAGGCCCAGGGTGCTCTTTACGCTGTCGCTGGCTCCGGACATATACACGTTGTTGCCGCCGGTGGTCTTGTCCTTAAAGGTAATCTGACCGCCCTTGACCTCCACGTCGATCAGCTCGCTGGCCGCCTTAGTCTCGCCGCTGGAGAGGGTGACCTTGGCGTCGTCCAGCTTCTTCTCGATCATCTCGCCCAGCTTGGCGGCTTTCTCGCTGGCGCTGAGGTTGTTGTCAATCATGTCCTTGCTGGGATCGAACACCACGCTGACGGTCTTGCCGCCGTAGTTCAGCGTCAGGGAGCCGGACAGGGTGCCCGTGTCGAAGGTGTCGTCAAACTTGACGGGTTCCTCCGCCATGAAGGAGAAGTCGTCGCTGATGCCCTTGAGGTTGCTGGCGGTGCTGTACCGGGCGGAGGTGGCCAGCTGCTTGACGCTGGTCAGCCTGATGTCGCTCTCGGTGCGGCCGGTAGCGCTCACCTTGTCCTTGTTGGCTCCCATGGTGGCGATCTTGACCGCGCTGTTGAAGAAGGACGCGCTCATGAGGTTGGTGCCGGAGCTGTAGGAGGTGTACTTGCTCCCGAAGGAGTACATTTTGCTGATGATGCTGCGGTAAGCCTCCTGCTTCCACTCCAGTTTGGTGGCCTTGTTGCTCAAATTCTGAATCTTGGTCTGGTAGCTCTTTACCAGGCCTTCGATCATGCCTTCCGTGTCCAGGCCGCTGGCCAGTCCACTGATGACGTTGGCGCTGTTATAGAGGCTGCTGGTCATGTTGCTGCCGCTGACGCCGCCGATAGATGCCATGTCGATCTCCCCTTTATCAAAAAGTTATCAGAATCTTTTTTAAATTTTGCAGAAAAAAAGAATATCCCTCTGTACTTTTTTATCGTCACGTAGTATAGTAAAGTTAAGAGCCACTGAAAAGATTTTGCAGAGCGGAGGGGATATTTTGTCTGCTGTTATCGCGATCACCAATCAAAAGGGCGGCGTGGGGAAGACCACTACCTCCTGCGCCCTTCTGGCAGGCCTGCATCAGATGGGCCGGCGGGTATTGGGCGTAGACCTGGACCCCCAGGGGAGTTTGGGCTTCTGCCTGGGCCTGGATATTGACAACTGCGCCACCGTCTATGACGTTATGAAGGGTTCCCGCCCCATCAAGGAGGTCATCGTCCCGTCGGAGTGCGGGGACATCCTGCCCAGCAACATCCTGCTGAGCGCCGCAGAGCTGGAGTTCAACCGCCCCGGGCGGGAGTTCCTGCTGAAGGCCGCCCTGACCGAGGTCCAGGACGACTACGACTATATCATCGTGGACACGCCGCCTGCCCTGAACGTGCTGACGGTGAACGCCTACGTTGTGGCCGACGGCCTGATCATTCCCATGGCCCCGGAGATCCTGAGCCTCCTGGGCGTGGCCCAGATCCGGGAGACCATCGACACCGTGCGCCGCTGCTACAACTCCCGGCTGAAGGTCCTGGGCATCCTGCTCAACAAGTACAACCAGCGCTTCACCCTGAACCGCGAGGTGCTGGACATGGCCGGCCAGATCGCCGCCCAGCTGGATACCACCGTGTTCCAGGCCAAGGTCCGCACCAGCGTATCGGTGGCGGAGGCCCCCGCCCACGGGGAGAGCGTCCTGAGCTACGCGCCCTCCTCCAAGCCCGCCGCGGATTTCCGCGCCCTCATCGACGAGATCGTCCGGGCGCTCCCGTCCCCCTGATGGGACCGCAGCATCCATCGATAAAATTCCTAAGGAGAGATCATATTCATGGCCACCGCGAAGAAAAACGCCAAAAGCAGTAAGACTGCCCACGTATTGAATCTCCTCGCGCCGGGCGGGGAGAATGAAGCCATCCGGCCTCCCGCCGTCTCCCAGGCCGAACCGGCCGCCCCCCCGGAGGATGCCGCCGCAGTACCCGCGCCGGAGGCGGCCGCCGCGCCTGTCGAGGCCTCCCGTCCCCTGACGCCGCCCATTCTCGAGGTAGCCCGCAGCAACGACGAGCAGGTCTCCCTCCAGATCAAGGACGCGCTGGAGAACGAACTGCTCTCCGAACTTGGGGACGTGCCCTCCGCCGGAGCGGCCCCCGCCCTGGAGCCCAAACCGGAACCCGCTCCGGAGCCGGAACCTGTCCCTGAACCCGAACCGGAGCTTGAACCTATTCCGGAGCCTGCGTCCGGACTTAAACCCGTTTCCGAGCCTGTTCCGCAGCCGGAATTCACTCCCGAACCGAAGCCGCAGCCCGCTCCGGAAGCCGCCTCAGAGCCCGAACCTGAGGCGGAGACCATTCCAGAACCCGCTTCGGAACCCGAACCCATTCCCGAACCGGAACCGCAGCCCGCGCCGGAAGCCGCCTCAGAGCCCAAACCTGAGGCGGAGACCATTCCAGAGCCCGCTTCGAAACCCGAGCCCATTCCCGAACCGGAGCCGCAGCCCGCGCCGGAAGCCGCCTCAGAGCCCGAACCTGAGGCGGAGACCATTCCAGAACCCGCTTCGGAACCCGAACCCATTCCCGAACCGGAGCCGCTGCCCGCGCCCATCCCTGCACCACATCCCGCGCCTGACCCCAACGATCTGGTGGTCATAAATATAATGGAGGCTCTGGTGGAGGAAAAAGCGCCCCGGTATATCAAGATGTTCGGCCTGTGCTCCTGCAAGCGCTGCGAGGCGGATGTGAAGGCCCTGACGCTGACCAACGTCCAGCCCGCGTACATCGTCCGCCGCCGGGCGGAGGCGCACGCCATGCTCACCGTCTACGAGAGCCGCTACAACAGCACGATCTTCGCCCAGCTGACCCGGGCCTGCAAGGCCGTTATGGACAGCCCCCGTCATGACCGCGAGCAGTCTCTCCTGTGACCGTTTCCCGCTCCATCGCCAGATCCTCCTCCCCCTTTCCTCCCGGGCGTGGAGCATCGAAAAGGCCGGACCTCAAAAGGTCCGGCCTTTTATTGCTCTTATCGGATAAGTCCTCACGCTTCCCCGGCGGAGGCGCCGGTGTCCATCAGCTGCTGCCAAATGTGGTTGACCTCGTCCAGGCACTGGAAGTATATTTCCGGCAGACGCTCCATGGGCAGGCCCAGTTCCTCTCCCAGGCGGTTGATCGCGGTCCAGTCCGCCCGCTCGTAGGCAAGGAGCAGATCGTACAGCATTCCGCCGCGCCCCTCGTGGCTGAGCAGCGCCGCCTTGACGTGCTCGGAGATGGCGACCTCCGCCAGAATGTCCTCCAGCGGGGCGGCGATCAGGAAGGGCAGGGTGGAGAACATCCCCATGAGGTATGCGTCGTTGCGGTTGATGGGCATGTTCTTGGCGAAGCGCATCAGCTCGCTGGCGAAGCTGGCCCGGGTGAAGGAAAGCTTGAGCATCTCCTCCTGACTCTCGTCCAGCTCGCCCTTCTCGTTGCTGCACCCCATCAGGTAGATCCATTGGCGCAGCTGCCCCAGGCCCAGGATGGTCACCGCCTGGTGAACGTTGGTGGCCCGGTTGCGCAGGGCGAAGTAGGCGGAGTTCACGATCCGCAGCAGACTGTAGGTCAGGGTCGCGTCCATGGAGATGATCTCCTCGATCTCGTTCACCTCCGGCTCATCCTTGGTGATGGCCACCAGCAGCCGGAAGAAGTTGCTCTGCAGATAGCTGGCGGAGTGGACGGCGGTGAACATCTGCTCGGCGGCATAGCGCCCGGACATGGCGTCCGCCCCCAGGATGAAGGCCTTCTGGTACAGGTCCTCGTCATCTACGCCTGTGACGATGCACTTCTTCCCCATGCTGTGGATCATCTCCGTCAGCCGCTTGACGCTGTCGTCCTCGGCGTGATGGAGGTCCACCATCACATAGTCGAAGTGGCGCAGGTTGGAGATATACCGGGGCGCGAACTGGAAGTCCTTTATCGCGATGGAGTATCCCTCCTGGTGATAGCGCTCCAAAAAGCGCATGGCCAGCGGGTGGATAATGACGCTCTCAGACACCTCGATCACCAAGTCCTCCGGCGCGAACAGCTTGGGCGTGTTCTTCATCAGCAGGTTGGTGGTGAAGGTCATGAAGTTCAGTCCGCCCTTCAGGGTCTTATCCCCGGCCTGGGTGAGGAAGTTGTAGATGGTCTCCGCAGCCATGAAGTCCTGGCCGGTCTCCTCATTGTACCCGTAGTTCTCGCCGGTATACCGGATCTCATACCCCAGGGTGTTCCCCTTCAGGTCCTTGATGGGCTGGCGGACGATGTATTTGGTCCTTGCGATCTTGGCCATAGCGCTCTACTCCTCCCTACCTGTTCTGGGATGCAGACTTCTCCAGCAGATGGTCCATCACGTCTACCAGGTGCCCGATCTCCGGCTTGGTCAGCTGCTCGTCGGCACCCAGCTGGCGGCCCTTGATGCGCATCTCCTCGCTGATGAGGGAGGAGAAGATGATGAGGGGGATGCTCTTGAAGCGGGGGCTGTCCTTCACCAGCTTGGTCAGCCGGTGCCCGTCCATCTGGGGCATTTCGATATCGGTGATGATCAGCGCCGCCTGACGGCTCAGGTCGCCGCTCTCGGGCAGCTCGTTGAGGGCCTCCCACAGCTCCCGGCCGTCGGAGAACATATGCAGGTTGACATAGTTGGCCTTCCGCAGGGAGTCCCCGATCATCCGGCTGAGGAGGATGGAGTCCTCCGCCACCCAGATGGGCTTCTCATTGCGGTCCCGGGGCCCAAGGTTCTCCACCTCGGACACCTGGATGCTGGTTTCCGGGGCAATCTCCGCCACGATCCGCTCGAAGTCCAGGATGGTCACCAGCTCCCCGTCGCACTGGGCGATGCCGGTGGCCACGCCCTCGGCGCCGCCGGAGACGGTCTTATCCGGCTTCTGGATGTCGGTCCAGGAGATCCGGCTGATACGGTCCACCGTGTGGACCCGGAAGGCGATGAACATCTTGTTGAAGTTGGTGATGATGAAAATATCCTTGGGGTTCTTCTCGCTGTCCACCCCCAGATACTTGGGCAGATCCACTACCGTCAGCACCGCGTCCCGGGGCTTGAAAATGCCCTCCACCGCAGGGTGGGCATGGGGCATGGACTTCACAGGCTCAGAGATCATGATCTCGCGGACCTTGGCCACGTTGATACCGTACAGGTTCCCCGCGATGGTGAACTTCATGATCTCGATCTCATTGGTACCGGACTCCAGCAGGATCCGGCTGTTTTGCGTATCAGCCATTTTCTGACACTCCCATCTCTTAAATTTTGCCCTCGGTCACGCTTAAAAAATGATATCTTGCCGGCCATAGGACTTGATACATCCCTGGCCGCTGGCCACATCAAAAAGCAGGGTGCGGGCCACCGTGCCCCCCACGTTCTCCGCCGTCAGGCGGACGCCCTCCTGCCGCAGGATGGTGTGGACGCTCTCAATGTTCCTCTGTCCGATGTTTCCCAGGCCTCCGCCCTTCACCTCGAACATCTTGGCTCCCCCCGCGATCTTTACCGTGATCCGGGACTTCAGCGCCCCCTGAGACGTCATCTGCCGCAGCGTCTCCCGGATGCCGGTATCCGCATACTTGAATGCGTTCTTTCGTCCCGCCTCCATGTTCATCGGCAGCATGATGTGCAGCAGCGCACCAAGATGCAGCGCCGGGTCCTGGAAGCACAGTCCGATACAGGACCCAAGGGCATAGGTGATGAGGATCCCCGAGCCCTTGGCCATCTTCATATCCGCAATTCCGACAGTAATCTTATCGTTCATTCCGCAACGCCCAGCTTTGCTAATAAGAAATTCAGAGACCGCACGTCAGGTGAAAGCAGCAGGTGGCAGGGGACCTGCCGGTTATCGCAGATAAAGTTCGCTCCGATCGTCATAAGATAGTCGCTGGTCCCCCCGTACATGGCCATGGGGACCGCCAGGATGGCGCCCTGCATATCCACAGCGAAGGCGGGGACCGTCAGATTGACTGAAATGCCGGACAGGCCCGACAGGGCGTTGATGAAGGTGGAGATCAGGATGTTCCCGATCTCGATCAGCGTGGACTGGCACAGCTCGTCCAGTTCCCCGTAATCCTCTATCCGGGTCCCCAGCATGGTCTCCAGCACCAGATTGATGAACTCCAGCTTCTGCACGGACAGCATCACGCCGCTCATCTGGCCGCCCATGCCCACCAGCACGCCCGCCGTCACGGCCTCCGGGCCGCCGATCCAGTCGATGGCCTCGTTATAGCCCATGATCCGGACCTCCGGCAGGGTGATGCGCACCCGCTTCTCCAGCAGCTGGCCCAGGGCGGTGGCCGCGTTGCCGGTCCCGATGCTGCCGATCTCCCGCAGCGTATCCAGCTCCATAGAGCTGAGCTGGTCAAAGCTCTTGATCTTCATAGCCCGTCCTCCAAATTACCCGCGCAGGTTGTTGAAGGTGGTCTCGATCTCGTCGGACGTAGTCACCATCTTCAGGCAGTAGCTGAACGCCCGCTGGGACTCGATGACCTTGATGAACTCCTGGGTCAGGTCCGTGTTGGACATCTCCAGCAGGCCCCGCTTCACCTCGCCGGTGCCCAGGTACAGCTGCCCGTTGAGGTCCGTGGCCAAAAACCGAGAGCTGTCGGCGTGCTGCATCCCGTAGTGAATGGCGTAGTCGAATACGCCCAGCTCCAACTCCGCCCCTCGGTCCTCAGGATCGATGACGATAAAGTTCCCCTGGGGGTCCAGGACGCACCGGCCCTGGTTGTCGCTCAGCCGCCAGACCGAGGTGGGCTGGGGCGGGATCTCCTCGCCGTTCTCGTCCAGCTCCGGCTCCGCGTCCTCGGCGGGGGGGATCCAGAACTGGGTCATGGTGAAGGACCCGTCCCGGGTGAAGGATATCTCCTGGGTCTCCGGGTCGAAGAGGGCGAAGAAGCCGTCTCCGTTGATGGCGAAGTCAAAGGTCTTCCCGGTATCCATGAAGCCCCTGCTGGTAAAGTCCACGGGGGCGTGGATCATCCGCGCGCCGGTGCCCTTAGGCAGCCGGGCGTCGTCGATGCCCACCACGTTCCGGTTCATCAGTTCTCCAAACGCCGCGCGCTCCGCCCGATAGCCTTGGGTATTGACGTTGGCAATATTATTAGACTGGACGTTCATGCGCAGCTGCTGCTGCTGCGCGCCCACGGCGGCGTTGTAAAAAGACATATTCATCCCTTACGCACCTTCCTTTCCTATCTGAGGGCCTGTGCTCCCCTCACTCTTACAATCGACCCAATTCCGTCGTATCTTTAGTCATGACCTGGTCATAAATTTTACTCATCTGCGCCGCGCTCTGGAGCGCCCGCTGGGCGCTCATCATGGAGACCATCTCGTGGACCATGTTGGCGTTGGAGCGCTCCACCCACTTGTGGTGGATGACGAAGTTCTCGCTGGCCTGGGGCTGGCCGCCGGTGAAGAGGCCGTGGTCGTTGCGCTCCAGGGCGCCGTTGTCCGCGAAGGAGAACACGCCTAGGGTGGCCAGATGGTTCCGGTTGGCCAGGGTGTAGATGCCCCCGTCCACGTCCACGTAGATGTTGTCCGTGGGCAGCTGGATGGGCTGGCCGTCCTCGTCCAGCACGCGGCCCTGGCCCGGCAGGACCAGATAGCCCTCGTCGTCCAGATTGAAGCTCCCCGCCCGGGTATAGGCCACCTGCCCGTTCCACTCGATGGCGAAGAAGCCGTCCCCTTCAATGGCGAAGTCCAGGGGCAGCTCCGTCTCCTCCAGGGAACCCTGGGTGTAGTCGGTATACAGCTGGTCGGGGGCCAGGATGTAGGCGTAGGGCCCGATCTCCTCGGTGTTCACCTTGTCCTTGTTGCCCACCCGGCTGAGCATGACCTCCCGGAAGGCGGTGGAGTCGGTATACCGGTCGGCCTTATAGCCGGCGGTGGAGACGTTGGTCATATTGTTGGCGATCACGTCCAGCCGGCGGCCCTGACTGAGCATACCGGACGTCAATTGATAAAAGCCTCTGAACATTATGTATTCGCTCCTCTCACGCCGGGGGCTGAGTTCCCCCGTTCATGTACTGCTGCATATATAGCTTTAATTTCTGGATCGCGCGGGAATGGATCTGGGATATCCGTGGCTCGCTGACATCCATCACCTGGGCGATCTCCTTCATGCTGAGATTTTTCCGGTAGTACAGGGACACCACCGTCTGCTCGTTCTCCCGCAGGGAGGCGATGCCCTCCGTCAGCGTGTCCAGCAGCTCCTGGCGCAGGAGGGAGTCCTCGGGACGCCCGGTACCCACGCTGTCGGCCACGTCCATGCCCCCCTGGTCCTGGTCGTCGAAGAGGGAGTCCAGGCTCAGAAGGTTGCACAGCGCCGTGTTGGCCAGGTCCTCCTGGTACTGCTGGCAGGAGACTCCCAGCCGCCCGGCGATCTCCTCGTCGGTAGGGCTGCGGCCCAGCTCGGCGTACAGCTCCACGCTGGCCTGGTCGATCTCCCGGGCCTTCCGCCGTACGCTGCGGGGCACCCAGTCCTGGCGGCGGGCCAGATCGATGACCGCCCCGCGGATGCGCTTGGAGACGAAGGTCTCGAATTTGATGCCCTTATCGGGGTCGAACTTATCCACGGCCCCCACCAGGGCCAGGACGCCCTCGTTGATGATGTCGTCCACCTGCGCGAAGCTGGAGTAGACGCCCCGCACCTGCAGGGCGATGGACTTCACCAGCCCCACGTAGCGCAGCGCCAGGGTCCACTTCAGCTCCTGACAGCCGGTGCTCCGGTAAAGCAGGAGGAGGTCCTCCTTGCTCATGGCGTCCAGCTGCTCCTGGGTATAGCCCGGCTCGGGCGTCATGGCCGTGGCCGCCTGGCCGCCGCTCATACCGCCGCCGCCTTTCTCTCATTCCGGGCCAGGGTGATGTTGCCGAGGGACTGGATCTGCACGTCGCTGGTGATCTCGTTAAAGGCCAGCACGTACAGGTTGGGATAGAACTGGGCCAGCATCCGGCTGAAATATACCCGGATGACCTGGCTGGTCAGCACGATCGGCGTCTGGCCCAGGTCGTTGAACTTTTTCATCAGCTCCGCCAGCTGGGTGACGATCTGCTGCATGAGATCGGGGCCCATGGCCAGATAGATGCCCTGCTCGTTCTTGCTGAGGGAGGCGATGACCCGCTTCTCCACCTCGGCGTCCAGGGTGACCACCCGCAGCTGCCCGTGCTCGCAGAAGCGGCGGGTGATGGTGCGGCTGAGGGCGGCGCGGACATTCTCGGTGACCATATCCAGGTCCTTGGTGGAGCCCAGGGCGTCCACTGCGGTCTCCAGGATGGTCCCCAGGTCCCGGATGGGCACGCCCTCCCGCAGAAGGTTGCGGAGGATGCGCTCCAGGTTGGCGTAGGTGAGGAAATTGGGGATGGCCTCCTCCACCAGCTCGGGGGCGGTGCGCTTGAGGTTCTCCACCAGCTGCATCACCTCCGCCCGGCCCAGCAGCTCGTAGGCGTGGGAGCGGACCACCTCGCTGAGGTGGGTCTGCATGACGGACAGGGGGTCGATGACGGTATAGCCGTAGATCTCCGCCATCTCCTTGTTCTCCGGCAGGATCCACCGGGAGGGGATGCCGTAGGCGGGCTCCACGGTCTCGATGCCGTCGATCTCCCCGGTGGGGTTCGTGGGCTCCAGAGCCAGGTAGTAGTCCACCAGGATCTCTCCCCGGGCCACCTCCTCGCCCTTGATCTTCACCACGTACTGGTTGGTGCCCAGGGCGGAGGAGTCGTGGAAGCGGATGGAGGGAATGACGAAGCCCATATCCTGGGCGTACTGGCGGCGGAAGATGACGATGCGCCCGATGAGCTTGCCGCCGCT
>CAJTVO010000056.1 GCA_910579485.1 uncultured Oscillospiraceae bacterium
TTTTTGGTTACTTTTGCCGCGCGGCAAAAGTAACCGCAGGGCGTCCGGGGCCGCGGAGGCCCCGGGCAATCAAATAGAAACAACTCCCCTGCCGCGCGAAGCGCGGCAAATCTTAGTACTCGCAGTGATTGAGCTCTCCCCAGAGCTTCTTGGACTCCTCCAAGACCCTTGCATTGACAGCCTCTTCATCAATGCCCACCAGCTCCCGGTCCTTCATCAGAAGCTTACCATTACAAATAGTGGTCTGACACTGCCGCCCCGTCATGCCAAAGAGCATATGCCCATCAATATTGGCATCGGAGAACGGCGTAAACGGCTTATAATCCATGACGATCACGTCCGCCGCCGCGCCGGGGGCCAGACGGCCCAGAGTCACACCGAAGTACTTCTCCCCAATGGCCGGGTTGTTCTTAAAGAGCATGGTGGTCACCTCGCCCCAGCCCACATTGGGCATACAGGCGTTGTGCCGCTGGATGGTCAGAGCCACCTTCAGGCTCTCCAGCATGTCATTGGTATAAGCATCGGTGCCCAGACCCACGGTGATGCCCCGCTTCATCAGCTGGAGCACCGGGGAGCAGCCTACCGCGTTGCCCATGTTGCTCTCGGGATTGTTAACGCACATGGTCCCGGTGGCCTGGATGATATCCATCTCCGCCGTATTCACGTGGATGCAGTGGCCCAGAATGGTCTTGGGACCCAGGATACCGTGGTCCTGCAGGCGCTGGACCGGACGGCGGCCGTAATTCTGCAGGCTGTCGTAGACGTCGTTCATACCCTCGGAGACATGGATATGGTAGCCGGTACGGCCATTATTGGCGGCTGCCATCTTCTCGAAGGTCTTATCGCTGATGGTAAACAGGGCGTGGCCTCCGAACATGGACGCCAGCATCTCGCTGGGGTTCTTCTCGCAGTGATCCAGCCAGTCCTTATTCTCCTGAACGGACTGGTCTGCCTTCTCCTGGCCGTCCCGGTCGCTGACTTCGTAGCACAGGCAGGAGCGGATGCCGAACTCCTTGGCGCTGTCCGCGATCTGGAACAGGGAGCCGGGGATCTCGGCAAAGGAGGCATGGTGGTCAAAGATGGTGGTGACGCCCTGCTTGATGCAGTCCAGGTACAGCGCATCGCCGCTGGCCTTGGTGCCCTTCAAGGTCAGGTGGCGGTCGATGTACCACCACTGGCCGTCCAGGACCTCGTAGAAATTGGTGGGGTTGAAGCCATTGATGCTCAGTCCACGGGCCAGGGCGGAGTAGATATGTGTATGGGCGTTCACCAGACCCGGCATAATGACGCCGCCCTTGGCATCAATGAACTCCGCGTCAGGGTACTTGGCCTTCAGCTCCGCCGTGGAGCCCACCGCCGCAATCTTGGTGCCATCGATGGCTACGCCGCCATCGGGGAGATAGGGGACCGCCTCGTCCCGGGTGATGAGCTTGCCGTTTGCCAGAATGTACATGTTTTTTCCTCCTCTTACCTTCTTCTGAATAAAAGAAAAATGCTCCAAACCCTTCGGTTTGAAACACTCAAGCACAAGCTGAGTGATAGTTGCAGCCCGTGCGCGAGAGCACTTCGTTACAGCTACCACCGTATTCCTTTTTGCAGTTTCATTATAGCGGATTTTTCCGATGATTGCAATGGAAATTGATGCAATTTCCCTCAGGAGGGGTCACAAAAATTTTCGGGTCGGTTTGTGCGGTTTGACGAAAGGCACTTCTTTTCTGATGGCCCGGGAGCGTGGCACCCCCGGGCCATACATCTGCCTTTGCCGCCTTTGGCGGTCTTAGCGCTTTACGGTCAAACAACACGAAGTGGAATACACGATCTTCCAATGGAAGTTTTTTATGTTAAGGACAGGTCCAAAATCTTCTGACACAGCTCCGGATAGCTCATACCAATGGTCGCTGCCTCCTTGGGAAGCAGGCTGCCGGGGGTCATGCCGGGGAGGGTATTGATCTCCAGACACCACGCGCGGCCCTCCTCGTCCAGGAGGAAGTCCGTCCGGGAGTAGGCCCGCAAGCCCAAGGTGCGGTGGAGCTTCAAGGCCAGCTCGCCGATGGTCTTCTGCTGGTCCGGGGTGATGGGAGCGGGGCAGATCTCCAGGCTCTGGCCCGTCTGGTACTTGGCGGCATAATCGAAATAACTGCCGTTCTGGGAGATCATCTCCACCGCCGGGAGGTACTCCTCCCCCAGGACGCCCACGGTAAGGTCCCGGCCCCGGATCTTCTTCTCTACGACCACGTGGCCGCCGTAGTCCAGCATCTCCCGCAGGGCCGCTTCCAGCTCCTCCCGGGTATCCGGCAGGGCGAGGCCCAGGGAGGAGCCGCCGTTGATAGACTTCACTGCCGCAGGCAGAGGCAGTTCCTTCGCCAGCCTGGGGATATCCTCCTCCCGGTAGGTCAGCTCCCGCCATGGGAGCGTGGGGATGCCCGCCTGCTCCATCACCTGCTTGGTGACGGCCTTGTTCATGGCCATGCCGGACCCCAGATGCCCGGAACCGGTATAGGGTATCCCCAGCAGGTCGAAGGCCGCCTGGACGCGCCCGTCCTCACCGCACTCGCCGTGGAGCCCCAGGAACACCGCGTCCGCCAAACGGCAGACCTCCAATACGCCAGGACCGAAAAGACTGGGGGACTGGTCCCGCCGGGACGCCCGGACCGCCGCCAGGTCGGGAGCCCGGGAGGTGATCTCCTCCTGGGTACACAAGCCGTCCGGGGCGTCAAAAATATCCTTCCACTCCCCTTCCCAAGCCTCCAGGCCCAGGAACATGTCTACCAGGACCGCGCGGTGCCCCAGGCCCCGCAATGCGCGGCAGATCCCCTGCCCGGATACCAGGGATACCTGGCGCTCCGGCGACAGGCCGCCAGCCAATACGATAATATCCAAATCCGTTTCCTCTCTGTTCTTGTCTTAATCGTGCCGCCCCTTCCGGGGCGGCTCCTGATGATCCCTCAATCAAAAGCCTATCTCCGTTACCGTGTGGAAATCTTCATCCCCCAATGCACTCAAGAGCGAACTTAAAGTTCTTTTTGGTTCTTTTTCTTTCAAGAAAAAGAATTAAAAACGAGATACGGCGTCCACTTCGGTCATGGCGAAGTAGCGGTACTCTACGCCGTAGGTCTGGTCGCCCCAGGTGGTGTCGATGTGATACGTGTTACCTTCCAGCTCCGCGGTCGTCCAGATATGATCGGCGGCGGACCAGGTGCCGCAGTCGATGCCCTCCAGCTTCAGCAGCAGATTGTAGGCCGCCGTGTAGCCATCGCAGACGGCGATGCCCTCGTCGAACAGCCGGTAGGCGGAGTGGCTCATATCCGCGTATGTGTGGTCATAGCGGCAGCTCTCACATATCCAGGCGAAGTAGACCCTCGCCTTGTCGTACTCCGTCATATCCGCCGTCACCTGGCCCGTCTCCCACATCCAGTCGTGCACCGCGACAGCGTACTCCATGGTCTCCTCCCGGTAGAACTCCGTCTGGGACTCATCATAGAGGCTGCTGGAGAAGGTCAGCTGGACGTAGCCGGTGCGCAGAGAAAAGGAAACAGAGATGTAATTATAGGTCTGTTCCACATACTGGCGGACGGCATCCAGAAACACGGAAAGCAAACGGCTGATGTCCGCGTTAGTCAGCGTATTGGCGGGGTAGTTCAAGGTAAGCTCCCGCTGTCCCCGAGAGAGCATGTACCGCACATCGGCGTCGATCTTCTCCGCATCATCCAGAGCAGGAGCCTCATAAAAGGTACCGTCGCTGTGTACTAGGTCCCCCATGGAGGTCCCCTTCCGGCTGTAGGCGGGCAGTATCTCCCAGTCCAGGGTCAGGCGGCGCTCCTCATAAGCCAGCCGGGCCACCATGGCCGCCGCCTGGCAGCGGGAGATAGGCTCCCCAGGCTGGAAGGCCCCGGTCCCCGCCGAGCCTCCGGCGATCCCCCAGTCGTACAACAGGAGGATGTCCTCCTGATAGGGGGTCTCCTCCCCCACGTCTTGGAGATACTGGCCGCTGGCGCGGCCCTCCGCCACCAGCTCCCGGTTCACCGGAAGGAACAGCTCCTCCGGCAGAGCGCCCGCCAGCACGTGGGCCATCTCCCCACGGGTCGCCGGACGGTCGTAGCGGCCCTCGAACTCCTGGCCGACGATCTCCAAAGACTGGAGGTGGCGGACATAGGGCATGTACCACGCCCCGCCGTCTCCGCCCCAGGCGTCCCGGCCCGACATGCTGTCGCCGGTCTCATAGAAGCTCCGCAGCCGGGAGGCCATGGCAGCTACTTCGGCCACCGTCAGCTGACCGTTGGGGTCGAAGACGTCCCCATTACCCGCGCCCTCGGTGAGGCCCAGCTCGTACAGGGCCTTCACATCCTCGTAGTACCAGTCGGAGGGTGTCACGTCAGAAAACCGGTCCTCGTAGGTCCTTACCTTGGAAAAGCTCTTCTCCGCCGCCTGGGCCGGGGCGGGCAGGACCGCCAGCAGCAGGGCCGCCGTCAGGGTCCATGCGCAGATGCGTCTCTTCATGGGTCAGTCCTCCTTTGTTTAAGGCACCAAAATGGTCATATCCTCCAGCGTCAGCTCCCGCTGGTAGGGATTGGCGCAGGAATTGATCAGCTCCAGCACCGCCGCCGGGTCCAGCACGTAGTAGGACCCTCCTTTATAATAGCCAGCGCCGTCTCCCGGCAGGGTGTGGAAGGTGATGTTGTCGCTGCCCACGGTCAGGGCCTGCTCCCCCAGCCAGATGAGGTTGGCCAGCTCCAGGTCCGTATCCACCCACTTCTGAAATATTTCCGCGTAGGAGCGTATCTTGTCCCAGTTTGAGATCTGCAGCATCTGCTTGGCCGCGGCCATCAAAAAGGCCTGCTGGGTGCCGATGCGGCCGATGTCGGCGGTGGCGTAGCCGGTGCCGTCGTTGTTCTGCCGCCAGCGGACCACCTCCAGGGCCTCCTTGCCGGTCAGATGGCGGGGCCCGGCGGGAAAGTGGATATGTAGATCCTGCTCGGGGTCGTCGTAGTCCATCTCCACAGGGATGTCAAAATCCACACCCTCGATGGCGTCCACCAGCTCTACGAAAGCTCTCAGATCCACGGTGACATAGTGGTCCACCGGGATGCCCAGCAGGCGGGACACCTCCTCCATGGTCTGGGTAAAGCCGCCGTGGTGGTAGGCGTTGTTCAGCTTCTTCACCGGCCAGGACACATCCAGCAGGGTGTCCCGGGGCAAACTGATGACGTCGATCTTCCCGTTCTTGGCGTCCACCGCCACCAGGAGATTGGTATCGCTGCCGCCGTTCTCATCGTCCAGGCCGCCCAATAGGATGGTATGGAACCGCTCCTTCCGGCCGGACTTGTTTTTCCCGGGGACGGCGGCCCCCGGTTCCGCCGCGTTCGCCTCCCCGGAGGGCAGCGTGCCGCCCACCGGTTCCGGCTTGGGCGTCGGCTCCTTGGAAAAGCATTTGTACAGCCCCAACAGGGCGGTCATCACGAACAGGATGCAGACCGCCGCCACCGCGGCAGCCTGCAGGCCGCTGGTCCTTCTTCTGCTGCGCCTCATGGATCGTGTGCTCCTTGTTCTGTTCCAGAGTCCGGCGCGGCTTTACCGCGCCGGACTCTATTATACGCTCAAAAAAACAATAACACAAGCACAGCGGAAAATTTGTCACCATTTGTTACTTTGTATCCCCATCGCCGCCTTCTATCCGCCGCAGGACCTCGTCCAGCTGCTCCGACTGGCGGGAGAGGGTCTCCAAAATGTCGGAGAGGACCTCCTCCAGCGGGGAGCGCGCCGCCGGCCGGATGGTGCGGATGGGATGTACGTAACGGTGGAGCGCCGCCGGCGGCGGACTTGGCGGGCTCTGGACATTGTCCGGCGCCTGGGCCGCGCGGCGCGGCGGCTGATGCTGTTTCCGGCATGACTTCATGATCGCTTCCTCCTGATGGCTGCTCTTTTTAATGCGGCTCCTCGCCGCGGTATTTCCGGCGGGTGGCGATCCCTCCGCGTATATGCCGCTCCGCTTTGTTCTCGTCCAGCACTTCCTTCACCTGCAGATAGAGGTTTCTGTTGTAAAGGGGCAATCGCTCCTGGATATCCTTATGTACGGTGCTCTTGCTGATGCCAAACCGTCTGGCGGCTTCCCGCACGGTGGTTCGGTTCTCAATAATATAGGAGGCCAGCTCGCAAGCCCGCTCCTCGATGTTTCCCTTCAAGCCCAACACTCCCTATCCCGATATGCTCCATGTATATGCGCAGGACCGGGCGAACATGCGGACTGTGACAAAAATTGCATGGGCGGTGCGGGATACCGGACCGCAGAACAAGACAAAGTGGCCGGACGCCCCTCAGCTGAGGGGCGTCCGGCCAGCACAGGCGGTCAGAAAGCCCGCATTCAACGCCTGTAAAAACAGGCTCTTACATCATCGCCTTCTCCAGAGCCTTGAGCAGGCCCTCCTTCTGGACAGGCTTGTAGAGGAAGGTCTTCGCGCCGATAGCTTCGGCATCCTGGATAGTCTCCTCACAGATCAGGGATGACACGATAACGATCCGCGCGTCGGGATGCTCCTCCAGAAGCACCTGCGCGGCCTCCAGGCCGTCGATGCCGGGCATAATAATATCCATGGTCACGATGTCCGGCTGGATCTCCTCATAGCGGGAGATCGCTTCCTCACCGTTCTCGCAGTAGGCGACCACCTCGAATTTAGACCCCTCCAGGAGCTTGCAGATCTGCAGCTCCATGACACGGGAATCATCGACTACCATAACCCGTTTTTTCATCAATCAGTCCACTCCTTTGGTTTGTTTCCACGCAGCCGCGCCGTACGCGCCCTCCGCAGGCACACAGTGGATCAGCTGCGCGCTTTCCTGTTGATCGCTGGTATACGTCAGGACGATATGCTCCGCATATCCCTCCGGCACGTACCGGCCGGGGTAAAAGGCGGGGACGCTGAACCGGACCGGCGTCTTCGTGTCCGGGAACAGCCGGGCGGCGATGTGTCCGCACAGGATGTTGAGATATTCCTGGGCCACCGCCTCCATGTCCTCGGAAGAGATATCCTCCTCCATGATCATGCACTGGGCTACCCGGATGAACACCGCGCGCTCCGCGCAGAAGGACAGCCCGGTCCCCAGATGATCGTCGAACTTGATATACACCGTATAGCGCTCCCCCGCCGATGAAAGCTCACCGGGAGAGAGGTTGACTCCCACCACCTGGCGGGTGATCTCGCGGATGACCCCGTCAAATATTTCCGTCAGCCGTTCCCGCGATATGATATTGATCATAAAATGGCTCCTCCTCGGCGGACCGCAGGACCTATGTCACTACGATCTCGCCCTTCACCAGGGAGGCGGCGCACTTGCGGCGCTCATGGCGCAGGCGCAGCGTCTCTTCTCCAAAGCTGATCTCCGTCCCTGGATAGGCCACGCCGCACTCCAGCCGCCCGGTGTTCTGCTCCTCCGCCTCGATACGGATATCCGCCAGCTCGCTCTCCAGCTGCTTGAGCTTCAGCTCGGCCAGCGAGAGCTTCATCCGGGTCTTGTCCAGAAGGCTGGACTTCCCGGTGCTGTCCAGCTGGCACTCCAGCTTCTCCAGCTCCATCTCCAAGAGGCGCAGCTCCCGCTGGACGAGCTCGTACTCAAAGTTGGTGCAGGGCAGTCCCCCCAGCTGCACGGAGGTCCTGCACTCCGAGCGGGCCCCCACGATCAGGGCGTTGATCCGCTTGGCCGCCCAGATACGGCCGCCGATGATGGTCCCCCGGCCCGAGAGCACAAGGACCTCCCCGTCGCTGTATATCTGGCTGTTGACGATGCAGTCCGTCTGGAGGTTCTCCCGGACGTATATGGTAGAATTTTCGATGTACTTGGAGAAGATGCTCCGCTGGGCCCGGATGACGGTGGACCCGTCCCCCAGGATGCCCTTGACCACGATCAGGTCCCCGCCGGCCTCCACGGTGCTGCCGGCCTCCACCACGCCGGCCACCTGGATGTTGCCCATGGCGCGGACGGTAAAGCCGCTGAGGACATCGCCGTGGATGTTGATATCCCCCAGGAAGTTGATGTTCCCCGTGGAAAAGTCCACGTTGCCCGGGATCTCCAGCACGGGCTTCACCTGGAAGCTGCGCCCGGTAAACTCCACATCCCCCGCGATGGAGGCCACCAGCAGGGTGCCGTCCTCGCTGATCTCCGTATTCCGGCCCTTGGGAAGAGGCACGGACTTGCCGCTCTTGGCGGGGATCTCGGTGTCCAGCACCGTCCGGCCTGGTTCGCCCTCGGTGGGCTTGATGAGCCGGCAGATCTCCTGGCCCTGCTTCACGTTGTGGATCAGGTTCAGGGCGGTGTAGTCCACCCGGTCGAACTCATCCACCTCCAGAACGCGGACCGGCTCTCGCGGGAAATTGTCCACGATGTTGCCGTTGGTCCCGTCAAAGGCGGGCTTTCCCACGGCGGCCAGGAAGAGGGTAAAGTACTTTTCCCGCTCCATGGGCAGCCGTTCGATCCGATGGGTGTTCACGCCGTAGAGAATCCCGTTCTCCGCCATGGACCGGTAGAGCATCTCCTTGGTGACCTCCTCCCCATAGCCCACCGGCGGGAACACGATGCCCCAGGCGTAGAGCTTATCCGCCGAGAAGAAAAAACAGGGCTGGGCGTCCAGGATCAGCTGGTCCTCCTCTTCCGGGCTCTCCTTTGCCCCCTCCTCTTTATCCTCGTCCTTCTTCTTGGCGTTCTTCTTCGCTTTGTTCTTGGGCTTGGTCTGCCGCAGGCGGGCAGAACTCTTGGCCATCAACAGGGTCTTCAGCCGCTCCCGCTCGACCTGCACCACCTTCTTGGGCAGGATGCCGTCCTCATCCAGACAGAGGCGGGGCGTGGGCAGATAGCCCGACTCCTGACGGCGCAAATGGTACAGCCGGTAAAGAGGGTGCTCCGATGGCAGCTCCAGCTCGGTGAGGTCGATCTCCCCCGCCGCTTCCGGCGCTTGAGCAGGCTCCGCCTCCGGCGTCTGGACGGCGGCGGCCTCCTCCTGAGGCGCTTCCTCCTGCTTCTGCCGGAACAGCAGCTCCGCCAGCTTACCTTTCAGTGACATACTATGACACCTCTTTTCTCAATAATCCAGGGCGTCTCGGATAAATACGGGGCCCGCATCCGCGCCCCGCACATCCATGGTATTTCCATTATACCCGGCGCGGGGCGTTTTGGCAAGACGGAATTGCCCAAATCCAGGGAAATCAATTTTACGTCTGTAGGGCGCGCCGGGTCGTCGCGCCCTACAAATGCGGCGTTATTTTCTCAAAATTGATTTCCCTGGCCCAAATCTTCACCATATTCGTCCGGGAAAAAGCGGACAGCGCCGGAGAGGCCCTCCGCCCCCGGCGCTGTTCTGCTCTACCACCCCTCCGGGCGAACGGGCCGGGAGGCTCAGATATGCTTCACCCGATCCCGCTCCTCCGCCGCCTTGGCGTTGTTCCAGTGGCTCATGTCTCCCACCAGATAGCCGGTGATCCGGCGTATCCGGCTGAAGGGACGGGGCACCAGACGGTAGCGCAGGTCCACATAGTCTCCGTCCACGTGGATATCCAGCGCCTGCACGGTGCCGATGGCGTACTTGCTGTTGGCCCGGGCGATATAGGCGTCCATCTCCTCCTGACCGATGCTCCCGCCGGTCACGTTTACCTGCATCATGGTCCATCTCCTCCAATGCTTGTCCCAAATGAAATTGGGTCTTTACTTTTGTGCTGGTCCAGTATATCATAGGAGGCAGGAAAAAGGATGTTGCATCAGCAACAAAGCCAGAAAAGTTTTCTATATTTTGTGCCGCCCCTTTCCCTTGACCCACAAGATATCGGGCGGTTCAGGGAGGAACACAGCATGGACTACAGCGATCTTGCCGTTTTCCACGGCATCACCAACAACGAGGTGGACGCCATGATCCACTGCTTCTGTATGCGCCGGGCCCGGTACGAGTCCGGCCAGACCATCTGCACCTACGGCGAGGGCGGCGGCGAGGTGGGCGTCCTGCTGCGGGGGCAGGCGGAGCTGGTCCGGTACGACTACGCCGGGACCCGGACCATCCTGGAGCGCATTGACACCGGAGGCGTCTTCGGTGAGGCCCTGGCCTTCACGCCGGAGCTGGGCGACTGCGTGGAGGTGGTCAGCTCCGCTGAGAGCGAAGCGCTGTTCATGGACTACGGCCACCTGATGAAACGCTGCGAGAAGGCCTGCGCCCACCACAGCCGCCTGGTGCAGAACATGTTCCAGCTGGTGACGGAGCAGACCCGTCGGCTCAGCCGCCGGGTGGAGGTCCTCAGCCGCCGGAGCATCCGGGAGAAACTCCAGTGCTATTTCCGGATCTGCCGCCTGGAGGCGGGCACGGATACCTTTCCCCTCCCCTTCACCCTCAGCGCCCTGGCGGACTACATCAGCACCGACCGCAGCGCCATGATGCGGGAGCTGAAAAAAATGCGGGAGGCGGGACTGGTGTCCATGGAGGGACGGTATGTCACCTGGCGGGAGGACGAGGGGGCTACAGCACGTTCTTGATACCCCCGTTCTGGGTCTCCGCCAGCAGGCGGAGCTGGTTGATGAGCTGGGCCAGCAGGGTGTGGAAGTCCGCGCCGTCCTCCTCCCGGCACACGGCGAAGGCTCCGGCAAAAAGGTCCTCCGCCTTATCCAGCTCGTCGTGCTCCATGATGGTATGGAAAAAAGTCTGGCTGCTGTCCCAGTCCTCATAGGCCCGCTCCAGCCGGTCCGCGGCCTCCCCCCAATCCTCCTGCCGGGCGGCCTCCCCGGTCTCCTCCAGCAGGGCGGTCCAGTGCTGGGTTCGCAGCTCCACGTAGCGCCCCGTCCAGAGAGAGAATCCCAGGATCAGCGCCAGGAGCCCCACAGGGATATAGAACGCCTTCACGCTTTCGCCTCCTTTGCTACGCATGTCACGGCCCCCGCCTCATCCACGGTCATGAGGAACACCTGCCGGGGCGAGGTCAGGCGGCGCTCCTTCAGCTGCTTGTCCAGCCATACGGCATCGTAGCCGCTGGCGGAGAGGTTCTCCGACATGATGTGCCCGTCGTTGATGACCAGCACCGGCAGGGTCACATCGTCCTGAACGGTCATGTTCATGACCTGGGGCGTTACGGGGCTGTCCTTGGTGTAGGGCAGGACGGACACCTGGCCGCTGGTCTCCAGGACGGCGTACTTGACGGCGGTCAGGTCGCTGTAGCCCTGGCTGCGCAGCTGCTCCAGCAGCTCGTCCACAGTGAAACGGTTCCGAGCCATATTCCGCTGGAGGACCTTGCCGTCCCGGATGATGACCGTGGGGTAGCCGCAGATCAGGCCCCGGAAGCGGATGGACTTCAGGCTGAAGAAGCTCAGGAGCATGGACACGCACAGCAGGGTCACGATGGGGAACACGCCGTTGACCAGGGGAATGCCGAAATCCTGCATAGGCACGGCAGCCAGGTCGGAGATGATCAGCGTCAGCACCAGCTCGCTGGGCTCCAGCTCGCCGATCTGGCGCTTCCCCATAAGGCGCAGGCCCACCATCAGGATAAAATAGAGGATCAGAGTCCGGAAGAAGGCTGTGGTCATAGAGTCACTTCCTTTCGGGTGCAGTATTTGCAGGGGGACGGCGTTCTATTCCCAGGCGGAACGCCGCCAGGTGCTCATTGATTCACATGCGCAAAAAAACGCCGCGTTTCCAGAATAGTATCTCAAAAATTTTCGCAAATTTGAGTAGATTTATGGTCCGGGACAGCACCGCCAAGGTCTTCGGGGCCGTAACCATGGCGCGGGGCCTGGCGGGCGCGCTGTGCGCGGCGATGGCCGCCGCGTAGAAGAGCGCCGGCGGCGAAAGCGGGTAAGGTCTAAAGTTTTCCTTGCCATTCCCGGCGTTTTTTGGTATACTCCCCCAAAAGGAGATGACTGCATGTACGATACCATCCTCTTCGATCTGGACGGCACCCTGGCCCCCTTCCAGCAGGACGAGTTCGTCCATACCTACTTCAAGGCCCTGGTCCGCCGCCTGGTCCCCATGGGGTACGACGGCGACGCCCTGGTCCAGGCTCTGTGGAAGGGCGTGGACGCCATGATCGGAAACAGCGGGACCCTGACCAACCGGCAGGTGTTCTGGGAGGTCTTCACCGGGGAGCTGGGCGTCCAGGCCCTGGCGCTGGAGAGCATCCTGGAGGACTTCTATGCCAGAGAGTTCGACGGGGTGCGGACCGTACTCCGGGAGAACGTGGACCGGAGCGGACTGATCCGCTCCCTGCGGGAGAAGGGCTATACCCTTGTGCTGGCCACCAATCCCATCTTCCCCGCCGTGGCGGTGGAGACCCGGCTGCGCTGGGTGGGCCTCACCCAGGCGGACTTCGACTGGGTCACCACCTATGAAAACAGCCGCCGCAGCAAGCCCAGCCCCGCCTACTACCGGGACATCCTGGAGCGCATGGGGAAGCGGGGCGGCCAGTGCCTCATGGCCGGCAACAACCCTTCGGACGATATGTCCGCCCGGGAGACGGGCATGGAGGTCTTTCTGGTGACCGACTGCCTGGAGAATCCCAAGGAGCTCCCAATAGACGGCTATCCCCGCGGCTCCTTCCAGGAGCTGGAGGCCCGTCTGGCGGCTCTGCCAAGGCTTTGAGGGCCCCGGCCCCAGCCGCCGGAAACGGTTTCAGTGAAGTTTCCTGAAGTTTCTGCATAATTGCCTTGACAAACAGAAAAAAACTGGTTATAATTCCTTATTGTTAAGCCATGTAATTGGCCCTAGAGAGCATCCAGGATGAAACCGGATGTATCGGAGGGAGGGAAATAGATGTCTGAAGTCCACGTCAAGGAGAACGAATCCCTGGACAGCGCGCTCAAGCGTTTCAAGCGCAGCTGTGCCAAGGCTGGCGTTCTGGCGGAGGTTCGCCGCAGGGAGCATTACGAAAGCCCCAGCGTCAAGCGCCGCAAGAAGTCCGAGGCGGCCCGGAAGAACCGTAACAAGCGTTACTATTAAGCCAGGTCAACTACAGTGCGGTGCATGGATCAAATACCATGCACCGCATTTTTTCCCTCCGGGGAACATTTTACTGATCGGAGGATATCGCGTCATGGATCTGAAATTCGACATCAAGGAAAAAGTGGACGAACTCGTCAAGAAGCTCCAGGAGGACCCCGCCCTGCTGAAGAACTTCCAGAGCGACCCGATAAAGACCCTGGAGCAGCTCACCGGCGTCGACCTTCCGGAGCAGCAGCTCCAGCCCGTCATCACCGGCATCAAGGCCAAGCTGGGCGCCGGACAGCTGGAGAACGCGCTGGACGGACTGAAAAAGCTGTTCTGAAAACGCAGTACGCGGCGGCCCCGTGGGGATACGGGGCCGCTTTCCTATTGCCGCCTCCCCCCTCCCCTTCCGGGACGGCGGGACGGCGCGCGCCCTCCCCGTATCGAACAAAAATTTTAGAACTGGAAATTTCCCGTTGACCCAGCCGCCTAAGGATAGTAGAATAGGACTTGAGAAATTTCAGGAAAGAGAGACCGGACGTACTTATGATACAAGATTTTGAGCAGCGCTACATCACCGCCCGCCGGGCCGTCATCGCCCGGCGGTACGCCCGCATGAATCCCAGCCAGCGGGAGGCCGTGCTGGCCACCGAGGGTCCCCTCCTGCTTCTGGCCGGGGCTGGAAGCGGCAAAACCACCGTGCTCATCAACCGGGTGGACAACCTGCTCACCTTCGGCCGGGGCAGCGACAGCGAGGAGGTCCCCGGCTGGGCCTCCGAGGAGGACCTGGCCTTTTTGGAGCAGTTTCCGGAGGAGCCCTCCCCGGAGGACTGGCAGCAGGCCGTGCGGCTGTGCGCCGTGGAGCCCGCCGTCCCCTGGTCGGTCATCGCCATCACCTTCACCAACAAGGCCGCCGGGGAGCTGAAGGAGCGCCTGGAGCGGATGTGCGGCTCCGCCTCCCGGGACATCTGGGCCGCCACCTTCCACTCCGCCTGCATCCGCATCCTCCGGCGGGACGTGGAGAAGCTGGGCGGCGGGTTCGACGGAAACTTCACCATCTACGACACCGACGACAGCAAGCGGGTCATCAAGGACATCCTGAAGGACCTGGGGCTGAACGACAAGGAGTTCCAGCCCCGGTCCGTGCTGGGCATCATCTCCAACGCCAAGGACAAGGACTGGTCCCCGGAGCGGTTCGCCCAGGAGATGCGTACCTCCCACGACTGGCGGATGCCCCGGATCGCCGAGATCTACACCGGCTACCAGCGCCGCCTCCGGGAGGCCAACGCCATGGATTTCGACGACATCATCCTCCATACCGTCCACCTGCTCCAGAAGGACGAGGACGTCCGCTCCTTCTATCAGCGGAAATTCCGGTATGTGCTCATCGACGAGTATCAGGACACCAACCACCTTCAGTACCTGCTGGCCCGGCTGCTGGCGGGGGGATATGAAAACATCTGCGTGGTGGGTGACGACGACCAGTCCATCTACCGCTTCCGGGGGGCCAACATCGAGAACATCCTCAACTTCGAGAAGCAGTACGACACCTGCCGCACCATCCGTCTGGAGCAGAACTACCGCTCCACCCAGAACATCCTGGACGCGGCCAACACCGTCATCAAAAACAACACCGGGCGCAAGGGCAAGACCCTCTGGACCCAGGAGGGCCCCGGAGACAAAGTGCTGGTAAAGACCGTGTTCAGCGAGTCCGACGAGGCCAGCTTCGTGGCGGGCAAGATCCTGGAAAGCTACGGCCGGGGGGAGAACTGGCGGGACAACGCCGTCCTCTACCGGATGAACGCCCAGTCCAACGCCCTGGAAATGGCCCTCAAGCGCAACGGCATCCCCTATAAGGTCTACGGCGGCATGAAGTTCTTCGACCGGGCGGAGGTCAAGGACATGCTGGCCTATCTGTGCGTCATCAACAACCCCATGGACGATCTGCGGCTGCGGCGGATCGTCAACGTCCCCGCGCGGGGCATCGGAAACACCAGCCTGGACAGAGCCGCACAGCTGGCCGCCGGGGAGGGCAGGAGCCTCTGGGAGGTCATGACCCGGGCGGCGGAATACCCCACCCTGAAGGCCGCCGCCGGAAAGCTGAAGGCCTTCACCGCCATGATCCAGGAGCTGCGGGATCTGGAGGGCTCGCTGGATCTGCCGGAGCTGTACGACGCGGCGTGTGAAAAGAGCGGGTACGTCAAGGCGCTGGAGGAGAAGAACGACATGGAGAGCCGGGGGCGCATCGAGAACGTCCAGGAGCTCCGTTCCAGCATCCTGGGTTTCCTGGAGAACGACCCGGAAAACACGTCTCTGGCAGGCTTCCTGGACAGCGTGGCGCTGTATATCGACCTGGACGACAGCGCCGAGGACGGCAACTGCGTCTCCCTCATGACCATGCACTCCGCCAAGGGGCTGGAGTTCCCCAACGTGTACGTGGTGGGCATGGAGGAGGGGGTCTTCCCCAGCGGGCGGGCCTCCGGCGAGAGCGAGGAGATGGAGGAGGAACGCCGGCTGTGCTATGTGGCCATGACCCGTGCCCGGCAGCGCCTCACCATGACCACCGCCCGGCAGAGGATGCTCTACGGGCGCACCAGCAGCAACCTGCCCTCCCGGTTCCTGGAGGAGCTGCCGGAGGAGCCCATTGACTGGCAGAGCAAGACGGAACCCGCCTCCGCCCCCCGCTGGGCCGGGGACGCCGCCTCCATCGATCCCCCGGCGGGCGGCGGCCGGACCGCCTCCCGCTCGTACTCCCGCCCCAAGCGGGACCCGGGATTCACCCAGACCGCCGCTCCCTCCGCCGCGCCGGGCCTGCTCCATCTGGAGAAGGGGGACGCCATCAACCACCGCACCTTCGGCAACGGGATGATCCTCTCCGTGCGCCCCATGGGGAACGACGCGCTGCTGGAGGTGGCCTTCGACGCGGTGGGCACCAAGAAACTGATGCTGAAGGCCGCAGGGCCCCATATCACGAAACTATGACGATAAGGAAGGTTTGAGACGATGCAGCGGATCCCCTTTTTCGAGCTGTTCACCAGCCTCCCCCTGTCCAGGGACCTCCGCGCCCTTCTGGACGGCGCTTTTCTGACAGCTGTCGAAGTGGCGCGGGAGAGCCGGACCATGGACCTGGCCCTCACCGTCCGGGCCGACCTGGGGGAGAAAAAAGACGAGCTGGCCGCCGCCGCGGCATCGGCCTACGCCCTGGAGCGGGTGACCATTCACCAGACGGTCTCCGCCCCCGCCCCTGCCGCCGGTAAGAAGACGGAGGGCGGCGAGGTCGTCATGGGCGTTCCCATCAAGGGCGCGGTCCAGCCCATGGAGGGATTGAATCCCAAGATGGGCAACGTGGTGGTGGCGGGGAAGGTGTTCTTTGCCGACCTCTACGAGACCCGCCGCCCGGGGGTCTTCTGCCTGACCTTCGACATGACGGACTTCAAGACCTCCGTCCGGGTGACCAAGTATCTGGAGAAGGAGGAAAAGGCCCGGCTGAAGAAGGACGTGAAGCCCGGACTGTGGGTGAAGGTCCAGGGGTACGTCAAGCTCAACCGGGACGGCAGCGACATCCTGCTGGACCCCAAGAACATCTCCACCTACCCCCACGAGATGCGTCAGGACAAGGCGGAGGTCAAGCGGGTGGAGCTCCACGCCCACACCACCTTCTCCAACATGGATGCCCTCTCCTCCCTCAGTCCCAAGGCGGGACCGGCGGGGAACATCGTCATGCGGGCGGAGGCCTGGGGCCACCCCGCCATCGCCATCACGGACCACGGCGTGGTCCAGGGGTTCCCGGATGCGTGGCACTCCGCCAAGGACATCAAGATCCTCTACGGCATGGAGGGGTACTTCATCAACAACCTGGACGACCGCATCCCCGTCCACGGGGCCCAGGATGCGTCCTTTGCCGATGAATACGTAGCCTTCGACATTGAGACCACCGGCCTGAAGGTCAGCCAGGAGGCCATTACCGAAATTGGCGCGGTGGTCATCCGCAGCGGGGAGATCACGGACCGGTTTCAGACCTTCGTGGACCCGGAGCGGCACCTCAGCAACGAGATCATCGCCCTCACCGGCATCACGGACCAGATGCTCAAGGGCGCGCCCAAGCCCGCCCAGGCTTTGAAAGATTTTCTCGCCTTCGCTAACGGGCGGCCTCTGGTGGCGCACAACGCGGAGTTCGACATCGGCTTTATCCGGGAGGGGTGCCGCCAGGAGGGACTGGACTTCGATCCGACCTACGTGGATACGCTGATCCTGGCCCAGAACCTGCTGCCGGAGCTGGGAAAATATAAGCTGGACATCGTGGCGGAGCACTTGCGGCTCCCCGCCTTCCAGCACCACCGGGCCAGTGACGACGCCGCCACCTGCGGCTTGTTCCTGCCCCACTTCTTCAAGCGCATGGAAGAAGAATTGGACGTCCACACCCTCCAGGCAATCAACAACGCCATGCCTCCCCTGCGGAAAAGGGGCCACGCCAACCGGAAGCCCAAGCACATCATTTTTATCGCGAAAAACAAGGTGGGACTGAAAAACCTCTACCAACTGGTCTCCATGTCCAACCTGAAATATCTGAAACGCTTCCCCCTGGTCCCCAAGGACGAGCTGGTACAGCACCGGGAGGGGCTGATCGTGGGCTCCGCCTGCGAGGCCGGAGAGCTGTTCCAGGCGGTGGCAGACCGCCGGGACTGGGCGGAGCTGAAGCGCATCGCCTCCTTTTATGACTTTCTGGAGATCCAGCCCCTGTGCAACAACGCCTTCATGCTCCGGGACGGCAAGGCCCGAGACGAGGAGGAGCTGCGGGAGTTCAACCGCACCATCGTCCGGCTGGGCGAGGAGCTGGGCAAGCCGGTGTGCGCCACCGGGGACGTTCACTTCCTGGACCCGGAGGACGAGATATACCGGCATATCCTGCTGGATACCAAGAAGTTCTCCGACTGCGACTCCCCCCTGCCCATCTACTTCAAGACCACCGACGAGATGCTGGAGGAGTTCTCCTACCTGGGCGAGGAGAAGGCCATGGAGGTGGTGGTCACCAATACCAGGGCCATCGCGGACCAGGTGGAGACCTTCGACCTGCTGCCCAAGGGA
Organism: uncultured Oscillospiraceae bacterium; assembly: GCA_910579485.1. Lineage (GTDB taxonomy): Bacteria > Bacillota > Clostridia > Oscillospirales > Oscillospiraceae > Pelethomonas. The sequence continues at coordinate 18,026 of CAJTVO010000056.1, forward strand.
AAGCTGTTCCCTCCCCGGTTGGAAAACTCCGAGGAGGACCTGAACCGGCTGGTGTGGGACAAGGTCCACGAGCTCTACGGCGAGGACCCGCCCCAGCTGATCGTGGACCGGCTGAACGTGGAGCTGGGGGGCATCCTGGGGAAGTACGACGTGGTCTACATGTCCGCCCAGAAGCTGGTCCAGCGGTCTCTGGAGAACGGCTACCTGGTGGGCTCCCGGGGCTCCGTGGGCTCCTCCCTGGTGGCCTATATGTCGGGCATCACGGAGGTCAATGCCCTCCCTCCCCATTACCGGTGCCCTAAATGCAAGCACAATGAGTTCATCCTGGACGGGTCCTACGGCTGCGGGGCGGATATGCCGGACAAGGATTGCCCGGAGTGCGGGACCAAATACGTCAAGGACGGGTTTGATATCCCCTTCGAGACCTTCCTGGGCTACGGGGGCGGCAAGGTGCCGGACATCGACCTGAACTTCTCCGGAGAATATCAGGCCCGGGCCCACCGGCACGCCATCGAGATGTTCGGCGAGACCCAGGTGTTCCGGGCGGGGACCATCGGCACCGTGGCGGAGAAGACCGCCTATGGATACGTGAAAAAATATCTGGAGGCCCGGGGCCTCAATCCCGGCCACGCGGAGGAGAACCGTCTGGCCCTGGGCTGCGTGGGCGTGAAGCGCACCACGGGACAGCACCCCGGCGGGCTGGTGGTCGTGCCCGACGATCTGGATGTGGAGGATTTTTGTCCCGTCCAGCACCCGGCGGACGCTGCCGACAGCGACATCATCACCACCCACTTCGAATATCACTGCATGGAGGACAACCTCCTGAAACTGGATATGCTGGGTCACGATGACCCGTCCATGGTGCGGATGATGGAGGACCTGACCGGGGTCAACGCCCGGCAGATCCCCCTGGACGACCCGGATACCATGAGCCTGTTCACCACCAGCAAGGCGCTGGGGTTCGAGGACGATCCCCTTCTGGGGCCCACCGGGGCGGTGGCTATCCCGGAGTTCAACACGAAATTTACCCGGCAGATGCTGATGGACACCCAGCCCACGGATTTTAATACTCTGGTGCGGCTGTCCGGCTTCTCCCACGGTACGGACGTGTGGATCGGCAACGCCCGGGACCTGATCGTCAGCGGCACGGCCTCCGTTACCCAGACGGTGGGGTGCCGTGACGACATCATGCTGTACCTCATTTCCAAGGGGCTGGACCCCAAGATGAGCTTCAAGATCATGGAATCCGTCCGGAAGGGCAAGGTCAAAAAGGGCGGCTTTGAGGAGGGCTGGAAGGAGGCCATGGAGGAGCACGACGTGCCCGCGTGGTACATCGACTCTCTGGCAAAGATCGGCTACCTCTTCCCCAAGGCCCACGCGGTGGCCTATGTGATGATGGCCTTCCGGATCGCCTGGTTCAAGGTCCATAAACCCCTGGCGTTCTACGCGACCTTCTTCTCCATCCGGGCCAAGGCCTTTGACGCGGAGTACTGCTGCGCCGGATTCGATAACGTGAAGCGAAAATTGCAGGAGATATGGAACAACAAGGACGCCGCCGCTGTGGAGCAGGACCTGGCGGTGACGCTGGAGGTCTGCTACGAGTTCTACCTGCGGGGCTTCCGGTTCGAGCCGATCAATATCTATGAGTCGGAGGCGGTCCGTTTCGTCTGCAAGGGGGATGATGTGCTGATCCCTCCCTTTACCGCCGTGCGTGGCCTGGGAGAAACCGCCGCCCTTGACACCGTTGAGAAGCGGAAGGGCAAGGAGTTTATTTCTGTGGAGGAATTTTCTGCTTGCTGCAATAAGCTGTCCAAGACGCATATTGACCAGCTCAAGGCGCTGGGGGCCTTTGCCGGGATGGCGGATACCAGTCAGATCACGCTGTTTTGATCTGCGGCCCTGCGGGCCGCTCCCGCTTTCTTCTAATAGTTATATCCGCCCCTTCCGGGGCGGGGACGGGGGCATACTTTTCGTGTGAACGAAAAGTACCA
>CAJTVO010000057.1 GCA_910579485.1 uncultured Oscillospiraceae bacterium
CCTCCACCTCGCTGAGCTCCTTGGCGCGGACCAGCTCCAGGCCGGTCTTCCGGGAGCCGTCGAACTCCAGCTGCATGTCGCCGCGGCGGACGATCTCGCCCTCGAAGGCGGAGGAGAACGCCACGGGGATGTCGATCTTGGTGATCTTGATCTTGATGTCCCGGGCCTCCAGGCTGGTGGCGTTGAACTTGGTGGTGTCGGTCTGGATGATCAGGCTCTTGGGCACCCGGAACATGTTGTTCTCCTCGGTGTCGTTGGTGACAACGGGGAAGCCCAGCTGGATGGCGCCGGCGCCGCAGGCCACGGTCATGTCGTCCACAGGGGCGTAGGCGTTGACAAAGGCGAAGACGCGGTCCATGGTGTAGCGCCACATGCCCTCGTAGTCGCCGGCCTGGACAGCACCGAAAATGAAGGCGGCGCGGAGGGCCACGCTGACCACGTGGGCCACGCTGCTCAGATCACGGCCCAGGGCCACGTTGCGGACGTTGAAGCCCAGCTTCATACCCTGCTCCACACACTGGTCGATGATGCCGCCCACCAGGGTGACGAAGATGCCCTGGGACTGGTACTCCTTGACCAGGGCCGCGCCCTCCTCGGCGGAGGGAGCCGCGCCGATGATGACCGCCACGCCGGGGATGTCCCGGGTGACCAGGGGCACGCCCAGCTCACGGACCTGGGCGTCGGTGAAGTGGCCCATGACGGGTTCCTCGTAGGGGGAGCCGCCGGCCATGGCGTACTTCATCAGCTCGATGATCTCGGCGGACAGAGCGGTGGCCACGCCGGAGGTAAAGATATCCTTGGTGCGGCTGTTGCGGGTCATGAAGGCCTTGACCTCGTTCTCCAGAGCGGCCTTGGCCTCGCCCACGGTGCCCACCTTCTTGCCAGTCATGGCATAGAAGCAGGGCAGGGAGTAGGCGGTGTCGCCGAAGGTGGCGGGGGCGTCGGGGCCCAGCTTGGCCATGGCCTCGTCCACGGCCTTGACGGCCAGGGCGTACATCTCGTCGTTGCCGGAGAAAACGCGTTCGAATAATGTTTTCACGTTATTAATTCACTCCTCACGATATGATCAGAAGTTATGTTTATTTCTCGCTGTCCATTTTGTTCTTGATGGCCCGGATCTCCTCCACGGCCTTATCGCTGTAATCAAAGGGGGACTGCCCGTTTCGGTCCGCCTCGATGACGTCGGCGTTGTAGTGGATGAACCCCAGCAGGTCCTCCTCCGGGATGCGGCGGCGGAGGAATTCCTCGTCCCGCTCATCCCTGACCTTGTTGGCCACCACCCGGACCTTGTGTACGCCGATATCCGCCGCCAGACCCTTGATCCGCTCATAGGTCTGGATGCTCCGGGCCCCGGGCTCGATGACCACGATGAACTGGTCCATCATGGACGCGGTGCCCCGGCCCAGATGCTCCAGCCCGGCCTCCATGTCCATCACCACCACGTCGTCCTTGCGGAAGACCAGGTTGGACAGGATGGCCTTGAGCATCACGTGCTCCGGGCACACGCAGCCGGACCCGCCGGTGTCCACGGTGCCCATGACCAGCAGCTTCACGCCGTTGACGTCCCGGCTTAGTTCGTCCGGCAGATCGGAGACCTCCGGATTGAGCTTGTAAAAGGTGTTGCTCTCGTTGGCGGCGGTGCGCTCCTTCGCCAGCTCCTTCATCTTGGACACAGGAACAATGGCGTTGACCTCCTCCTCCGTCAGCCCCAGCGCCAGTCCAAGATTGGCATCCGGGTCCACGTCGGCGGCCAGAACATTGCGCCCCTCGGCGGCGTAGAGACGGCAGAGGGTGGAGGCAAAGGTGGTCTTCCCCACTCCGCCCTTGCCGGTGATGGCTACTTTCATAGGAAATCCTTCTTTTATTAAGACAGTATCAAAAACCCCATAAGCGAAACGAACGTTTCGCGCAAAAAGTTTTTTCTTTTGATACTTTTCTTTTGTTCACAAAAGAAAAGTATGTATACCGGATATCAGATCCCCAGCGCCGCGCGCTTGGCCTCGATGGCCTCGATCATCCGGTCGCCCAGCTTCTCGATGTCCAGCTCGACGGTGTACTTGGCCTCGACCCAGTCCTTGACGCCGTGCTCGCCCTGGAGCAGCTCGGTGACCTCGGTGGAGCCCTTGGTGTAGGGATCGACGCCCAGGAACGTGTCGATACCGGTAGCCACGACGTAGTTGCCGATGGACACGGCCTTCTCGCTCATCCACTCGGGGGCGCAGCCCACCAGAGGAATCTGGGAGATGTTCCAGCCGGAATCCTTGGCGATGTCGCTTGCCAGGACCATCATGCGGGAGATGTCCACGCAGGAGCCCATGTGCAGCACCGGGGGAATGCCCACCAGCTCGCACACGCGCTTGAGGCCGTCGCCGCAGAGCTCCTTGGCCTCCTTGTCCAGCAGGCCGGACTTGGCGGCGGCCTGGGCGGCGCAGCCGGATACAACGATCAGGATATCGTTGGCCAGCATCTTCTTCATCAGCTCAATGTGGGCGGTGTCGGGACGGACCTTGGGGTTGTTGCAGCCGACGAAAGCCATAGCGCCCCGCAGCACGCCGGACTGGACGCACTCGATAAGGGGCTTCATGGTGCCGGTTACGTCCACCTGGGTGTTGGTCACGCCGTCCAGGCACTTCTTGATGGCTTCCACGGAGTAGCCCACGGTGGCGTTGGCCTTGATGTCGGGAATATGGATCAGATCCTGGTTGCGGTTCCTGAAGTTCTCCACCGCCATGCGGACGATGGCCTTGGCGTTCTCACCGGCGGTCTCCTCGCTGAAGTGGATGAACTCGCTGTCGGGCATCCGGGCAATGTCGCAGGTGGTGACGAACTTGGTGTGGAAGCACTTGGAGAGGGGCCCCAGGGCGGGGAAGATGCACTGGACGTCCACCACGATGGCCTCGCAGGCCCCGGTGAGGACCACGTTCTCCTGCTGGAGGAAGTTGCCGGCCATGGGGATGCCGTGGCGCATGGCCACCTCGTTGGCGGTGCAGCACACGCCGCAGATGTTGATGCCCTTGGCGCCCTGCTCCTTGGCGAGAGCCAGCATCTCGGGATCCTGGGCGTACAGCACGATCATCTCGGACAGGGAGGGGTCGTGGCCGTGGACGACGATGTTCACCATGTCCTTCTCCATGACGCCCAGGTTGGCGGTGGTATCCACCGGCTTGGGGGTGCCGAAGAGAACGTCGGAGAACTCGGTGCCGCACATGGAACCGCCCCAGCCGTCGCAGAGGCCGGCCCGCAGGGCCTGACGGATCAGCGCCTCCGGCAGGGAGGAGCAGCCCATATGGGTCATGTGCAGGGACTGGGAGACCTCGCGGTCGATGGCCCGGGGCTCGATGCCCGCGTCGTGCCACAGCTTCTGGGTGTGCTCGGGGGCGCGGGAGAGGAAACGCTGGAGGCCAAAGGGCTTGCCGTACTCCATGAGGGCGGTCTCGGCCACCTCGTGGGCCAGGTCGTAGATGTCCTTGCCCTCGGTGGCGATGCCCCACTCGCCGGCGATCCGCTTCAGCTTTTCGGGATCCTTGACGGTGTAGTTGCCGCCCTCCTTGGCCTGGTAGAGGGTGTGGCAGATGCTGCGGCCATGGTCGGAGTGGGTGGCCGCGCCGCCCGCGGTGAAGCGCAGGTAGTTACGGGCCACGATGCCGTGAACGTCACAGCCGCAGATGCCCCGGGGGGCCTTGGGGGTCACGCGGCAGGGACCCATAGAGCAGATGCGGCAGCAGACGCCCTCCTCGCCGAATTTACAGTGAGGGGTCTGGTTCTTGACGCGCTGCTGCCAGGAGTCCGCGCCTACCTGACGGCCATTTTCCAGCAGCCGTTCGGTAGCGGCTTCCATTTGCTCGACAGTGATCAGTTTCATAGTCGGAATGTGGAAAGCGCACGGTTTGCGCTTTCTTTGCTCCTTTCTCTCAAATAGATGATCGGGCTATGGTCGTATTGTCACATTTTTCACAATACAGTGCTTTTATCATAGCAAAAACGCGGACAAAAAGCAAGTGTAAAATCCCCCCATGGGGGACTTTTTTTCGTGATTTTCCGTGCCTTCGAAAAATTCAGCGGAATGACCAAAGCGGACGAGGCCCGGCTGGGCGGAGGGGCGGAAAAATGCCGGATCGAAGGGAAAAATCAGGTGGTTCTCCCACATCCTGAAAGCTGGACTGGGAAAACCACCCGTTTTTGCTTGGGAGGGGAGGCGGCGCTGGCGGTCCTTTCCGCCCTGGGGGAGCCGGGACCCGGGAACCGGCCGCGCCGCCTTGCCGGTTAGAAAAGGATCCTGGCGAAAAAGGCAAAATCATGCTTGCAATCTGGCATATATTGTTATACAATGAACACGCAAGACACAGAAGCAAAAGGCAGGGCGAAGGAGGGGCCTAATCCTCCCCCGCCCCTATGCAGGAGACGCATCCTCCCGCACAGCAGATATATACTGCGCCAAAATCTATTTTACCAGTTTCCCGCCTATTTTACAAGGGGGGAAACTGTATAGACGTGCGCGCAGCTTCGGCGGTGCAGGGAAATGATACCCTGCGCCGCTTTTGTTGTCTTGACAGGAATGTCCTCAGGGGGCGAATTGGGGTTTCCGTCCCCTGAGGGCTGCACTGTTGAGATCAAACAAATAGAAAGTGAAGGAGAAATGAACATGAAAAAGAGACTGTTACCCCTGATGCTGGCTCTGGTGCTGTGCCTGGGCCTGACCGTCCCCGCGCTGGCGGCGGAGAAGGAAGCGGAGACCTACAAGGAAGTCATCGCGTGTGAAACGCTCAATGTAGGCAGCTTCTGTGAGGGCCTTGTATGGGTAGAGGCAGGAGATGGTATCGGCTTTATGGACAAAACCGGCAAAGTCGTCATTTCCGGCAAGTATGATGGTGTACGGAACTTTTCTGAGGGCCTTGCAGCGGTATCCAAAAATGACAAGTGGGGCTTTATAGACCAAACCGGCAAGGAAGTTATTTCCCTCAAGTATGACGTGGCAATGTACTTCTCTGATGGATTTGCGTTGGTAGTCGAAAATGGCAAGTGTGGTTTTATTGACAAGACTGGCAAGGAGGCTATTCCCTGTGAGTATGACGATGGGCGCGCGAATGGTTTTTCCGAGGGCCTTGTTGGGGTGGCAAAGAATGGCAAGTGGGGCTTTATCGACAAGGCCGGCAAAGAGGTCATTCCTTTCGAGTATGATGGAGCGCTGGATTTCTCTGAGGGCCTCGTGGGAGTGATGAAGGACGGCAAGTGCGGTTATATCGATAAGACCGGCAAAGAGGTCGTACCCTGCCAGTACGATTCCAACGATAATTTTTATGAGGGTTTTGCACAGGTCAAGAAAAATGACAAATATGGCTTTATCGACAAGACCGGCAAGGAGGTCGTCCCCTGCACGCTTGACGGTGCGGGTTACTTTTCCGAGGGCCTTGCTCTGGTGCTGAAGAATAACAAGTGGGGCTTCATCGACCAGACGGGCAAGGAGGTCATCCCCTGCAAATATGACGATGCTTGGCATTTCTCCGAGGGCTTCGCGGCGGTGATGCAAAACGGCAAGTGGGGCTATATCGACAAGACTGGCGAGGTGGTCGTGCCCTTAAAGTATGATGATGCAGCCACTATCAGCGATGGCATGGCGCGGGTAGGGATCGTGCCGGAACTTGACGGTGACTATGTCAACGTTCCCCCGCTCTACGGCTTTATCGCCATCCACGGCATTCAGGAGCCCGTCACCGCCAAAGTCAGCGACTGGGCCAAGGAGCAGATGGACAGCGCCGCCGCCAACGGCCTGATCGCCGACGGCCTGGGGGATGATTACACGGTGAGCATCACCCGCGCCCAGTTCGCCGCCGTCACCGTGAAGCTGTACGAGGCCATGAGCGGTGAAGCCGCTCCCGCTGCCGGGGACAGCCCCTTCACCGACACCAGCGATCCCGCCGTCATCCAGGCCGAGGCTCTGGGCTTTGTCGGCGGCAAGGGCAACGGGAAGTTCGACCCCGATTCCCCCGTTACCCGCGAGCAGGCGGCACTCATGCTGTCCCGGGTGTATACCAAGCTGGGCGGCGAGGTCCCCGCCGTGGACGCCACCGAATTTGCGGACGATGACGCCATGAGCGATTACGCCAAGAGCGCCATCGCCTTCATGTCCGGCAAGGAGATCGTCGGCGGCGTAGGAAACAACAAGTTCGACCCCCAGGGCAGCGCCAGCATCGAGCAGGCCCTTGTGATCGCCCTGCGGATGATCGAGAATCTGAAGTAAAGACCCGGATAACGGAACGGGAGGAGCGCCTGCGGCGCTCCTCCCGTTTTGTTCGGGCGCGGAGTGATTTTCGCGCGAAGGGGGGATTGACCGGCGCGCGGCTCCATATACTAGGGCAAAGTACAGGATCGTTACACTGATCCTCAAAAAAGATGAGGAACGTCCGGAAATGACAAAGCATGTATTGGCTGAACTGCTCCTCCCGTTCGTGGGGACGTCGTTGGGCGCGGGGTGCGTGTTCTTCTTAAAAAAGGGATTGGACCTGATGGTCCGGCGGGCCTTGACCGGCTTCGCGGCGGGGGTCATGGTGGCGGCCTCCGTCTGGAGCCTGCTGATCCCCGCGATGGAACAGGCGGCGGATATGGGGCGGCGGGCGTTCCTCCCGGCGGTCGCTGGCTTTTGGATGGGCGTCCTGTTCCTGCTGGCGCTGGACAGGACGATCCCCCACCTGCATCAGGGCGGCGATGAGCCGGAGGGGCCCCGCACCCGCCTGCGACGGACCACCATGCTGGTGCTGGCCATTACCCTCCACAACATCCCGGAGGGGATGGCGGTGGGCGTGGTGCTGGCGGGCTGGATGGCCGGGAATGAGACGATCACGGCGGCGGCGACCCTGGCCCTGTCCATCGGCATTGCTATTCAGAACTTCCCGGAGGGCGCGGTCATCTCCATCCCCCTCAGGGGGGAGGGGATGAGAAAGGGAAGGGCGTTTTTCTACGGAGTCCTGTCCGGCGCGGCGGAACCGGCCGCCGCCGTGCTGACCCTCTGGGCCTCCGGGCTGATACTGCCCGCCCTGCCCTATCTTCTCAGCTTTGCGGCGGGGGCGATGCTCTATGTGGTCGTGGAGGAATTGATCCCGGAGGCCTCCGCCGGGAAGCACTCCAACCTGGGGACGCTGTTCTTCGCGGCGGGGTTCACCATCATGCTTGCCCTGGACGTGGCGCTGGGCTGAACGGGCTATGCCCTCGGAAACGCCGAAAACGCCTCTTGACAGATCAGGCGGGCTGTGTTAGCATAAAACCGAAGTGAATAAATGCCAGCCCGCGCCGCCTTTGCGGCACACGGAATAGGGTGAGACGCCCTGCGAGTCGGTCACTGTGATGCCTCTTTTGAGGATAAGTCAGATACGTGACGGCTGGCCGCATTCTGCCGGAACCGGAAGCGCGTTATCTGATCCGGCCTCGCCATCTTCTGGCGAGGCCGTGTGCGTTCCGCGCCCTCCGGCCCGGGACGCTTTTCCTTTTGCCTGGCGGCCCGGACAGCCAAGTGTTTCCGCCGGCGTAAAGGGGTTTCGCGCCGGGAAACAATATACTTTCTTCCTGTGCCGGCGGACGTTTGAGCGTCCGCCGGCGCGGAGGAAGCAGACCAAGCAGCGGATAACAAAAAATTTAGGAGGAGCGATCATGATGAGAAAGTGGAACAGACTGCCGGCGCTGCTGCTGGCGATGGTACTGGCCCTGGGTCTGACCAGCGCGGCCTTTGCTGCGGAGAGCAGAGGCTATGCCGATGTGGAAAAGCATTGGGGGAAGGAGTACATAGACACCGTTACAGAAAAGGGCCTGATCGATGGCAAGACTGCGGCCGCCTTCGCCCCCGATGAGAACATGACCCGGGCCGGCCTGGTCTTGGCGCTGTACCGTTTGGCCGGATCACCCGCCAATGCGGCAGACGCCCAGAATCCTTTTGCAGACGTAGCCGATGACGCGAAATATAAGGACGCCGTCCTCTGGGCCTACGGCCAGGGCATCATCGCCGGAAAAACGGCGGATACCTTTGCCCCCGACGGCAGCGTCCTGCGCCAGGAGATCGCCAAAATTCTAAACGTTTTCGCTGCCAAACAGATGAAGAAGGACCGCCTGACCAACCGCGTAGACGAGTTGTCCGGCTATCCTGATGCAGCCGAAGTGGCCTCCTGGGCCAAGGAGTGCATGAACTGGGCGGTAGCCAGCGAGTTCATCCAGGGGACCGGCGAGGGCAGGCTGGACCCCAATGGCACCGCGACCCGTGCCCAGGTGGCCATTATCCTGTGCCGGTATCTGGACGATAACGCCACCGGAGACGCCTCCAAGGACGACCCCCGCAACCAGGACTGCACCAAGGAGAACGAACTGCTGGTCGTCAGCTTCGGCACCAGCTTCAACGACAACCGGGTAGCCACCATCAAGGCCATTGAGGACGGCCTGGAGAAGGCATTCCCCGACTATGACGTCCGCCGCGGCTTCACTGCCAATATCATCATCGAGCATGTCTACCGCCGGGACGGCGAGCAGATCGACGATGTGAAGGAGGCTCTGGACCGCGCCGTAAAGAGCGGCGTAAAGAATCTGCTGGTCCAGCCCACCCACCTGATGAACGGTTACGAGTACGGCGACCTCCGCAATCTGCTGGAGAAGAAGTACGCCGGTAAGTTCGAGTCCATTAAGATCGGCGCGCCCTTGCTGACCAGCGATGACGACTTCGCCAAGGTGGCCAAGGCCATGGTAGACGCTACCGCCGGTGCGGTCAAGGATGACAAGACCGCCGTGTGCTGGATGGGCCACGGCACCTCCGCCGATTCCCACAGCATCTACGCCAAGATGCAGCAGGTGCTCAAGGATGCCGGAAACGCCAACCATTTCATCGGCACCGTGGAGGCCGCGCCTCTGGCGGAGGATGTGGTGCAGATGGTGAAGGAGGCCGGCTATGAGAAGGTCATCCTCCGTCCCATGATGATCGTTGCCGGTGACCACGCCAACAACGACATGGCCGATGAGAGCGACGACGAGTCTTGGTACTCTGTTTTCACCGCCGCCGGACTGGAGGTAGTCGAGTGCCAGATCAATGGCCTTGGCGAGATCAAGGCTGTCCGCGATCTGCTGGCGGACCATGCCAAAGCCGCCGTAGATTTGAAGGACGCCGGCATTATCAGCCAGCCCAACCCTGAGAATCCCGACAACGAGGAGGAGCCCAAGGTTCTGGCAGACGGCGTCTACAGCATCGAGGTGGAGTGCGAGCAGTCCATGTTCAAGATCGACAGCTGCGAGCTGACCGTAAAGGACGGTCAGATGACCGCCAAGCTGGTCCTGGGCAGCGAGAGCTTCGACAAGATGTTCGCGGGCAATAAGAACGCCGCCAAGCTGGCAGCAGAGGGCGTGGTAGAGGGCGTTGCTGCCGACGGCAAGACTACCTTCACCCTGCCCGTGGCCGGGCTGGACAAGGCGTTGGACTATGCCGCCCACAGCGTGAAGAAGGACGAGTGGTATGACCGCACCCTGACCTTTATCTCTCCCGAGGCGGAATAAATTGATCCATGCCCAGAGCAGCGCCGCGCCGTCAAGAGCCAGCGGCGCTGCTCTAAAGCAGTTTTTGATCCAGGAGGAAATGTACGGATGAAAAAGAAATATCTTGCCCTTTTGACCGCGTTCTCTCTTCTGCTGACCCTCTTGCCGGCCTGCGGCGGCAAAAATCCCCCGCCGCCCCCGGAACCGGCTCCTGCCGGGATCGAGGAGCCGCCGTCTCCACCTGCTGACCCGCTCCCCCCGCCCGCCGAACCGGAAGAGGAACCGGAGACGGAACCGGAATCTTCCGCGCCCTCCGTTCCCGCTGAGGCCCCCGCCGCGGAAACTCCGGATGCGGATGCCGGTCCAGCGGACGCCTCCGCCCCGGAGCCCCAGCCGGAGCCCCAGCCGGAGCCCCAGCCGGAACCCGAACCGGCGGAGACCGTTCCGGAGGACGGGGCCTATACCGCCGCCGTGACGCTGGAGGGCGGCACCGGACGGGCGAAAGTGGAATCTCCCGCAGCGCTGCGCTGCGAGAACGGGCGGTTCTGGGCGACCATCGTCTGGAGCAGCTCCAATTTTGACTACATGAAGGTGGACGGGGAGAAGTACGAGCTGATCAGCGAGCCGGGCGGCAATTCCACCTTTGAGATCCCGGTCGCCGCGTTCGACCAGAAGCTGGATGTCATCGCAGACACCGTGGCCATGAGCGAACCCCACGAGGTGGAGTACACCTTGTATTTTGACTCTTCCACTCTGCAAAAACAGTGAGGAAACCTGTATGAAACGCTGGAAACTGTTTGCTTTGCTGCTGGCCCTGTGCCTGTGCGCCTGCGCCCGGAAGGAGGCGGCGCCCCCTCCGGCGGAGGTCCCCGCGCCGGAAGCCGGAGACGGCCGGGCAGCCTTGGGCTGGGAGGATCTGGCCTGGGAGGACCGTCTGGAACTGGAGTACGCCCAGAGCTTTTCCGTGGATTTTTCTGAGGGCGGGTATGCCCGTATCCGGATCGATCAGGAGACCTATCTGCTGTGCCCCAAGGGCCTGGAACCTCCCGCGGACACCCCGGAGGAGGTGGTGGTCCTCCGGCAGCCCCTGGAAAATATCTACATGCAGGCCACCGCCGCCATGGATTCCTTCTGCCAGCTGAACGCGCTGGACGCCGTGACCCTCTCCGGAACCAGGACGGAGGGATGGTACATCCCGGAGGCCCGGGAGGCGATGGAGGAGGGACGGATGGTCTACGCGGGAAAATACAACGCGCCGGACTATGAGCTGATCCTGTCCCAAAACTGCGGCCTGGCGCTGGAGTCCACCATGATCTACCACGATCCGGAGGTCAAGGAGCAGCTGGAGCGCCTGGGCATCCCGGTGCTGGTGGAGCGCTCCAGCTATGAGAGCCATCCCCTGGGACGGATGGAGTGGATCAAGCTCTACGGGGTCTTGCTGGGAAAGCTGGAGGAGGCGGAGGCCTTCTTCAACGGCCAGCTGGAGCGCCTTGCGCCGGTGCTGGAGCAGGAGAATACCGGCAAGACGGTGGCCTTTTTCTACATCACCTCCAACGGCGCGGTGAGCGTGCGGAAGCCGGGGGACTATATCGCCAAGGCCATCGACCTGGCGGGAGGCGTCTACGTGTTCCATGACCTGCCGGGCGAGGAGAACGCCCTGTCCACCATGAACATGCAGATGGAGTCCTTCTACCAGGGGGCCAAGGACGCGGACGTGCTGATCTACAACAGCGCCATCGACGCAAACCTGACCACCATCGAGGAGCTGGTGGCGAAGAGCGAGCCCCTGGCGGACTTCAAGGCGGTGCGCGCCGGCGATGTCTGGTGCACGGGAAAGAGCATGTTCCAGGAGGCGCTGGGCGTGGGGGATATGATCCTGGACATCAACGCCGTCCTCACCCGGGAGGACCCGGCAGACGGGGACATGAATTACCTGCACCGGCTGACGTGACGGGGGAGGGGACATCGTGAGAAAGGCATGGATACGGTACTGCGCCTGCTTCGGCCTGCTGGCGGTCTTGCTGGCAGTGCTGCTGGTGTGGAACGTCTGCGCCGGGAGCGTGGACTTTACGGCGGCGGAGGTGCTGGCGGCGCTGGCAAGCCCGATGGCTCCGGGGATCATCTGGGGCATCCGGCTGCCGCGGGTACTGGCGGCGGCGATCCTGGGCGGGGCGCTGTCGGTGTCGGGGTTTCTGCTCCAGACTTTTTTTGCCAATCCCATCGCGGGGCCCTTTGTGCTGGGCATCTCCTCGGGCGCCAAGCTGGCGGTCTCCCTGGTGATGATCTTTCTGCTCAGCCGGGGCGGGACGGCGGGGTCCATGGCGCTGATCGCGGGGGCCTTCGCGGGGTCCATGCTGTCCATGGGCTTTATCCTGCTGCTGTCCCGGCGGGTGAAGCAGATGAGTATGCTGGTGGTGGGCGGCGTGATGATCGGGCACATCTGCTCCGCCGTCACCGACTTTCTGGTGACCTTCGCGGACGACTCCAACATCGTCAACCTCCACAACTGGTCTATGGGAAGCTTTTCCGGGACCAGCTGGGACAGCGTGGGGGTAATGAGCTGGGTGGTGTTCCTCTCCCTGGGGCTGGCCTTTCTGCTGTCCAAGCCCATTGGCGCATATCAGATGGGCGAGGTGTACGCCCAGAACATGGGAGTGAACGTCAAGCGGTTCCGGGTGGAGCTGATCCTGCTGTCCAGCATCCTCTCCGCCTGCGTCACGGCCTTCGCGGGGCCGGTCTCGTTTGTGGGCATCGCGGTGCCCCATCTGATCAAGAGCCTTTTCCGGACGGCGAAGCCCATCGTTATGATCCCGGCGTGCTTTTTGGGCGGCGCGGTGTTCTGCCTGGGGTGCGACCTGATCGCCCGGACGGTGTTCGCGCCTACGGAGCTGAATATCAGCTCCGTGACGGCCGTGTTCGGCGCGCCGGTGGTGATCTACCTGATGGCTTCCCGGAAGAGCGGCCGGGTGAGGGGATGAGGATGAGAGAAGTTTATCTGCGTACCGAGGACCTGGCCGTGGGGTACGGCGGCAGGCCGCTGATCCGGGAGATCCGTCTGGAACTGGCCCGGGGACAGATCATGACCCTGATCGGGCCCAACGGGGCCGGGAAGTCCACCATATTGAAAAGCGTCATCCGGCAGCTGGAGCCGGTGGGCGGCGCGGTATATCTGGACGGACGGGATATGGCGGGGCTCTCCGAGCGGGAGACGGCCCGGCGGATGAGCGTGCTGATGACCAGCCATGTCCGGCCGGAGCTCATGACCTGCGAGGACGTGGTGGCCACGGGGCGGTATCCCTACACCGGGCGGCTGGGCATCCTGGGCCGGGAGGACTGGGAGAAGGTGGAGGAATGTCTGGCGCTGGTCCAGGCGTCCGATCTGGCGGAGCGGGATTTTTCGCGGATCAGCGACGGGCAGCGGCAGCGGGTGCTGCTGGCCCGGGCGCTGTGCCAGGAGCCGGAGGTGCTGGTGCTGGACGAGCCTACCTCCTTTTTGGACATCCGCCACAAGCTGGAGCTGCTGGCCATCTTGAAGGATATGGTCCGCTCCAGGGACCTGGCGGTGGTGATGTCCCTCCACGAGCTGGACCTGGCCCAGAAGATCAGCGACTACGTGGTCTGCGTCCGGGGGGACAGGATCGAGCGGCAGGGAACGCCGGAGGATATCTTTACGGCGGACTACATGATGGCGCTCTACGGCGCGGCCCGGGGGAGCTACAACGCGCTGTTCGGTTCGCTGGAGCTGGAGCCCGCCGGGGGCGCGCCCAGGGTGTTCGTCATCGGCGGCGGCGGGGCCGGGATACCGGTCTACCGGCGGCTGCAGAGGCTGGGGACGCCGTTCGCGGCGGGCGTCTTGCAGGAGAACGACGTGGACTACCCGGTGGCGGCGGCGCTGGCCGCCGAGGTCGTAGGCGAAAGGCGCTTCCAGCCGGTGGGGGAGGATGCCTTCCGGCGGGCGGCGGCGGTGATGGAGCGGTGCGGGCTGGTCCTGTGCCCGCTGGAGGACTTCGGCCCCATGAACGAGAAGAACCGGCTCCTGCGGGAGATGGCGCGGGAGGCCGGGAAGCTGCGGGACGGCCTATAGGGAGGGTGAGCGGTATGCCGCCCTCCCTTTTGCTTTGGAGGAAAAACGCGGCTTTCGGGCTCTTTTGTACGCGCGCCCTTGCAAAATGGCGGGGGGTCGGCTATAATATGGAGGAAAACCCGAGGAAAGGAATCATTATCATGAACGAGATCATTCTCCTCAAGCTGGGCGAGGTGGTCCTCAAGGGACTGAACCGCCGGACCTTCGAGGACAAGCTCAACGCCAATATCCGCCGCCGGCTCCAGCACTATGGCAGCTTCCACGTCTACTGCAAGCAGAGCACCGTTTACGTGGAGCCCCAGAACGGGGACTGCGATCTGGACGGCGCGTACGCCGCCTGCAGGCAGGTGTTCGGCATCATCGCGGCTACCAGGGCGCGGGCCTGTCCCAAGGACAAGGACGCGATCTTCCACTGCGCGCAGAACTATCTGGACGGGGAGCTGCGGCGCGCGAAGACCTTCAAGGTGGAGACCAAGCGGGCGGACAAGCATTTTCCCATGAACAGCATGGAGATCAGCCAGTATGTGGGCGGGCTTCTGCACGACGCCTACCCCCATTTGAAGGTGGACGTCCACACGCCGGAGCTGTGCGTCCACGTGGAGGTCCGGGAAAAGGCGGCCTATGTCCACGGTCCCAGCCTGCCCGGGGCGGGGGGGCTGCCCATTGGCATGGGCGGGACGGCGGTGAGCCTGCTCAGCGGCGGCATCGACAGCCCGGTGTCCTCCTACATGATCGCCAAGAGGGGGGTGCAGCTGGAGCTGGTCCACTTCTTCTCTCCGCCCTACACCTCCCAGATGGCGCTGGACAAGGTGGTCCGGCTGGCCCGGGAGCTGACCCCCTGGTGCGGACGGATGAAGCTGCACATCGTGCCCTTTACTGAGATCCAGGAGGCCATCCGCCGGGCCTGCCCGGAGGACCACTTCACCCTCATCATGCGGCGGTTCATGATGCGCCTGGCCCAGGCGGTGGCGCGGCGCACCGGGGCCAGGGCGCTGGTCACCGGGGAGAGCCTGGGGCAGGTGGCCAGCCAGACCATGGACGCGCTGGCGGTCTCCGATCAGGTGTGCCAGCTGCCGGTCCTGCGGCCCGTCATCGGGATGGATAAGCAGGAGATCGTCGCGGTCTCCCGGAAGATCGGGACGTTCGAGACCTCGATCCTTCCCTACGAGGACTGCTGCACGGTGTTTACGCCCAGGCACCCGAAGACGCACCCCCATCTGGACGAGGTGCTGGAGTTCGAGAAGGCCCTGGACATCGAGAGCCTGATGGAACGGGCGCTGGCGGGGGTCGAGAGAAGGACCGTCTCCCTGGGAGACTGAGTTTTGATTGATGGATGGAAAGGCAGGGGACCGGTATGGTTGCTGAATTGATCGCGGTGGGGACGGAGCTGCTGCTGGGGAATATCGCCAACACGGACGCGCAGTTCCTCTCGGAGAAGCTCAGCGGGCTGGGGATCACCGTACATCATCACACCGTTGTAGGGGACAACCCCCAGCGGCTGGCCCAGGCGCTGGAGACGGCCCGGGGACGGGCGGACATCATCATCACCACCGGAGGGCTGGGGCCCACGTATGACGATCTGACCAAGCAGACCATCTGCAGGACCTTCGGGAGGGAGCTGGAGCTCCATGAGGATATCCTGGAGGAGATCAGGACGTGGTTCCGGAACAAATTGGGGCGGGAGATGCCGGAAAACAACGTGCAGCAGGCGCTGCTGCCGGTGGGGTGCGTGGTATTCGACAACCCCGTGGGGACCGCGCCGGGGTGCGCCTTCCAGGAGGACGGGGTCCACGTGCTGATGCTGCCGGGGCCGCCCTTTGAGTGCAGGTACATGTTCGAGCACCGGGCGGCCCGGTATCTGGAGCAGCTGACGGACGGCGTGATCGTCAGCCATGAGATCAAAATTTTCGGCATGGGGGAGAGCTCCGTGGAGGAGGCCCTGCGGGAGCCCATGACCCGGTCGGCCAATCCCACCCTGGCCCCCTACGCCAAGCTCAACGAGTGCATGGTGCGGGCCACCGCCAAGGCGGAGGACAGGGAGGCCGCGGAGGCGATGCTGGCCCCCCTGGTGAGGCAGGTCCGCGAGACCCTGGGGGACGTGGTCTACGGCGTGGACGTGGACAGTCTGGAGGCGGTGTCCTCCGGGCTGCTGCGGGAGAAGGGGCTGACGCTCTCGGCGGCCGAGAGCTGCACCGGGGGACTGGTGGCGAAGCGGATCACCGATCTGCCGGGGGCGTCGGCGGTCTTTCGGGGCGGCGTGGTCAGCTACACCAACGACGTCAAGGCCCAGGTGCTGGGAGTGCCGGAGGAGCTGCTGGAAGCGTTCGGGGCGGTATCGGAACCGGTGGCGCGGGCCATGGCGGAGCGCTGCCGGACGATCTGCGGGAGCGATCTGGCGGTCTCCGTCACCGGCGTAGCGGGGCCCGACACCGACGACCGGGGCAACGAGGTGGGCACCGTCTACATCGCCCTGGCCTCGGCGGAGGGGACCGTCTGCCAGAAACTCTCCTGCGGGAAGGGCCGGGGGCGGGACCGGGTGCGGTCCGCCGCCGCCAGCCATGTTTTCGATCTGCTGCGCAGGTATTTGACGGGACTGCCGGTGGGCGTGTAAAAAATAAGGGAGGACCAGGCTTCGGCCTGGTCCTCCGTGGTTTGTTCGGGGATATGGTCTTCTTCCCCGCTGGGAGGGACGGGGTCCTCGGGCGGGGGCGCGGGAGGCTCGGACCCGTCCGGGGATACGGGGTCTTCCGGGGGCGCGCCGTCCGGCGGGGCGGGGCCCTCTTCCGTCGCGTCGGGCGGTGTGACATCCTCGGGAGGGTCCTCCTCCGGCGGGACTTCCTCCGGAACGTCTGGGGTCTCGGAGTCCTCCGGGGGAGCCTCTTCTGGTATCTCAGGATTCTCGGGTTCCTCCGGGACCTCCTCCTCAGGCGCTTCGGGTCCTTCCGCCGGTTCCGGATCCGGATAGAGTGGGGCGAAGGTGAAGGTCAGCACCGCGCCGAAGGTATCCGTATCGCTCCAGGCGGAGGCCGGAGAGGGGGCGAGCGCCCCGAACAGGCGGAACCAGCCCTCGCCCTGGGCGTCCAGCGTCAGGACGTTCCCGGCGGAAGCGCCGCGGGGGCTGACGGGGAGCTGGTTGGGCAGGTCCAGGTACGCGCCTTCCCACCAGTCGGGGCGTTCCTGGAACTCCGCGTAGAGAAAGACCTCCTTGGCCTTGGCGTCCGGGGCGGGCGGGGCGTGGACGAAGACCGCCTCGCTCTCCCGGGGGAGGCTGGCGGAGGCGGTCACGTTGACCGTTACCGGGAAATCGCTCAGGTTCGTCAGCGCCTGGGGCGCGTGGACGAGCTGGGCGGTGGTCTCCACGCCGTCGGGACGTACCGCCAGACGGTAGGGGTTGATGACCATATGGCCGGTGCTGGGGACGATCACGTTGATAAGTCCCCCGGCGTCCGGGACGGGAGGCTCGGCGGCGGAGGCGGCGGGCAGGCTGAGGGCCAGCAGCAGCGCCAAAAGGGCCGAGAGCAGTTGCTTTGTCTTCATGGCTCGTTCTCCGTTAACAAGAGGGGCCGCGCGGGCAGATGCCGCGCGGCCCGGAAAGGGTCAGGACTTGTTTTTGTCACTCGCTCAGGGAGCCGGAGTGGCAGCAACGGTCGGGGTGAAGGTAAAAGCGATAGATACGTCCACCTTGTCATTTTCGGTCCAAGCGTTGGTGGGGGTATCAGCGGCATCACCAGTCAGACGGTAACCAGCATAAGTGGCGGTTGTCTCACCCACGCCCAAAGTCAGCATGTCGGCCTTCTTCACAGCCTTGGCGCTAACCAGAATCTGAGAAGCAAGTTTGCTGTCGTAGCCATTCGCCGCCCAAGTGGGATCACCGGTACCATCATCTGCGGTAGCCGCGCCGATCTCGAAGTACATGAACACGCTATTGGTGGTTACTGCCCGGGTCCCGCCCTGGGTGCTGGCGGTAGCCAGAGTCAGCGCACCAGCGGGCTTGCCGGTAACTTCGGCGCTGACCTTCAGAGCGACATCGCTCTCGTTCTTGATGTACTTGGTAGCGCTGACGATCTGGTCGGTAACATCATCACCAGCGGCATTCTGTACGGTCATTTTGTAGGGGTTGACGATCACAGTGTTAGTGGCAGGAACCGTGATCTTGATGGTAGGGGCCTCGGTAGAGCCGGTGACCTCGGTGTTCTGAGTGAGGCTGGTTTCGGTGTTTGCAGCGGCAAGGGCTGGAACGGACAGGGACAGGGCCATAACGCCGGCCAGAGCAGTGCTCATGATCTTCTTGAAGTTCATAGTGAATACATCCTCTCTAATAAATTCTTTGCCACGGCCTGCGCCGCAGTCAACAAAATTATTCCGTTACGGTGAAATCCATCGTAACCATGACCTGGGCATGGATCGTTGCCAGGTCTTCCTCTACTTGCGTGAAGGCTGCATATACCCGATGGGTGCCGGGGTCTAAGGCATGGTCCAATGTGATATTGTCAAAGGCGCTTCCTGGACGAATCAAACCGGTCAGCAAGAGTTGATCTGTCAATTCAGCATCAGAAAAAATCTGAATATACATATCGTAGGAGTTCGAGAGGGAATTTGCAATGTAGCAGGAGAAATTTATTCCATCACTGCTGCTTGCTCCGTTCTTGTACTCCAATGCTACGCCGGGCTGTTTGGCCTGCTCGTACATCTCGTCTACCGCCTTTTGCAGCGCGTCCGGGTCCTCTACCGCAGTTACGCCCTCGGCGTAGCCGATCTTGGGCGTAGCGGTGTCCGGGATATTCGCTGGTTCCTTTCCCTGGGTCAGGACAACGGCCAGAACGACGGCCAGCAGCAGGATCACGACAGCCAGCAGGGATGGTATCAACCAGCGCTTCGCCGGTTGGGTTTTCGGTTCCATAGGGTATATAGCCTCCTCATCAAGTGCGCGGGGTGCCCCCGGCGGGACGGAGCCCGCCGGGGAATAGAAACAGAATTACAATAATTAGCCCAGCAGCTGCAGGACGCCCTGCGGGATCTGGTTGGCCTGAGCCAGCATGGCCTGGGCGGACTGCACCAGGATGTTGTTCTTGGTGTAGGCCATCATTTCCTCGGCAACGTCGGTGTCGCGGATGGTGGACTCGGCGTCCTGGATGTTCTCCTTCATGACGGACAGGTTGTTCTGGGTGTGCTCCAGACGGTTCTGGGTAGCGCCCAGCGTGCCGCGCACGTCGGAGACGTAGTTGATGGCGTCCTTGATGGACTTGACAGCGGCCTGAGCGCCGGCCTGGTTGCCCAGGGTCAGCTTGTCGATGCCCAGAGCGTCGGTGTGCATATCCTTGATGGAGACGCGCAGCTGGTTGAAATCGTCGGAGGTGTCGCCGATCTGGAGCATCAGGCCGCCCTTGGCCTCAGCGAAGCCGCTCAGACGGATACCCTTGCCGGCGTCGATGCCGTTGGAAGTGCCTCCGCCATTGGCCGCAGCGCTCTCGTCAATAGCGTCGGTCGCTTTCAGGCCGGTGACCTCAGAAATCTTCTTCATGTTCTGGTCAAAGTTGGCCTCGCCAGCGGTCAGACCGGTCGCCACGCCGCCCACCAGGATGGTGACGTCGGAGCCCAGACCCTGAGTGGCCTTAAACCAGGTATCGGTGGCGGCATCCACATTCTCGGCCATGATGACAAACTTGTGGCCGTTGATGGTGAACACAGCGTCATCGTAGTTGGTACCGTCATACTCGGTGAGGCTGGCGGTGTCAAGCTCACGGCCGTCATCCAGAGGAGCGGTTTTTGCCGTAATATTGCTCTTCAGGTCCACCGCAGTTTTCGTGTCGTACTTGGCGTGGAAGTCCACAGCTTTGATCGCGGGAACCTTCGTGCCGGCCTCTTTGGCGGTAAACTTGAACTGACCGTCAGCAGTGCCTTTGGCGATGGTGTAATCCTTGGCCAGGGCGGTCTTCTCCAGTTCCTTCATGATGGACTCGCCCAGCTCCTTCGCAGTGGGAGCGCCATCGGTCACGGTATACTCGGTGCCATCTTCAGCGACCATCTTGGTCACAGCGCCAGCGGCGTCCTTGGCGAAAGTGAAGTTGACGGTGTAGGAGGTGCCGTCATCCAGAGCCACAGTGTAGGAGGCGGTACCGCCCTCAACAGCGCCGGTGCCAGCAGCGATAGCCGTATCACTCTCATACACGGCAGCCGCGCCAGAGCTGAACTTGCTGCCCGCATTGCCGCCAATCTCAATCTTGTTCACGGCGCCGGTGGCAGCCAGGGAGCCGTCCAGCAGCTTGATGCCGTTGAAGTTGGCGCTGTCGGCGATACGGTTGATCTCGGACTGGAGCTGATCGACTTCCTTCTGGAGGTTAGCACGGTCAACGTCGTTGTCATACGTGCCGTTGGCGGACTGGGTGGCCAGGTAGACCATGCGGTTGAGCATGTCCTGGA
>CAJTVO010000058.1 GCA_910579485.1 uncultured Oscillospiraceae bacterium
GTTTAAGCGCGTTTTTGGTTACTTTTGCCGCGGGGCAAAAGTAACCGCAGGGTCCCGTGAAGCGCCGCAAGGCGGCGCTTTTAGCGCTAAGGCCGCCGCAGGCGGCCCACGGGGGGCGCGGAGCCCCCGGGGCAGCGAATAGAAATATCTCCCCTGCGCCCGGAGGGCGCAAAAAACTCCCCTAAGCTCCACGAATATCCGTTTTTTCTGTTGACATCCCCCCATTTTTTATGTATAATAACCTTTGCTTGTCAATCAATGGGGCCGCTCCCCGTGAAAAACAAGCCAGTTACCGTCAACTGCGGAGGGAAATATCATCCCCGCCGTCGAGTAGAGGGGCCTCCGCCCCTCAGCAATCATTGAGAACTAGGAGGTGTATGCAAATGTTCCGTACCTATCAGCCCAAAAAGCGCCAGCGCTCCAAGGAGCACGGCTTCCGTAAGCGGATGCGTACCGCTAATGGCCGCAAGGTGCTCGCCCGCCGCCGCGCTAAGGGCCGCAACCGCCTGACCCATTGAGGTTCGCCGTTGGGCCGCTCCCTGCGGCCGTAGGCACGCCGCCCCCTCCGGGGCGGTCAGCGGCGGAGCTTGCTGCACCGCAGAATAGGGATCGTTCCTGTGCTTTTACACAGAAACGGTCTCATTTGATCTCAACTGGTCTGCTATCGCTGCAGAGCAGAGAAGGGTCCTGCCCCGTATGTCATGTGCGGAGAGGACCGATTCAGAAGGGACGGTCGTTTAGGCGCGAAGCGTTTAGATGGCCGTCCTTACGGGTAAATGGCCTATGAAAAAAGCTGTCACTATTAAAGAAAACCGGACCTTCCGCAGGATATACAGCAAGGGGAAGTCCGCCGTGACCCCCTTCCTGGTCCTCTACTGCCGCCCCAACGGGCTGGGCCGCAACCGCTTAGGCGTCACCGTCAGCACAAAGCTGGGGGGCGCCGTGGTGCGCAACCGGGCTAGAAGACGGCTGCGGGAGGTCTTCCGGCTGGCTCAGCCGGACCTTAACCCGGGTCACGACATCGTCCTGGTGGCCCGGGGACGGGCCGTCAACGGCCCCTATCAGAAGCTCACCGCCGCCTTCTATAAGGGCTGCGGACAGCTGGGGCTCCTGAAAAAGGAGGACAAGCCGTGATCCGGCGGCTTTTGCTGGGCGCTATCCGTTTCTATCAGAGGCAGATCTCGCCGGGGCTGCCGCCCCGGTGCCGTTTTATCCCTACCTGCTCCCAATACGCCCTGGAGGCCATCGAGAAATATGGCCCGGCCAAAGGGGGCTGGCTGGCTTTGAAGCGGTTCCTGCGGTGCCATCCCTTTCACAAGGGAGATTTCTATGACCCTGTGCCGTAGGCGCTCTGTGGGAGCGCCGGGGACGGCCGTTCCGCTGCCGGATGCGGCGGGATGACAGTCCCTTTCTGTTCCTGAAACCCCAATGTACGTGGAGGAAATACCGTCAATGGGCAAACTCATTACCTTACCCTTTGCCGCCCTGCTGCGCTGGATGTATTCCATCACCGGGTCCTACGGTGTGGCCATCATCCTCTTCAGTCTGATCCTGAAGCTGATACTCCTTCCCTTCCAGATGAAGTCCAAGCGCAGCATGGTCCGTATGGGACGCCTGTCCGGCAAGCAGGCGGAGCTGCAGAAGCAGTACGCCAAAAATCAGCAGAAATACCAGGAGGAGCTGGCAAAGCTCTATCAGGAGGAGGGCGTCAACCCCATGAGCGGGTGCCTGTGGTCCTTCCTGCCCCTGTTCCTCCTGCTGCCCCTGTACCAGATCGTCTACCGGCCCATCACCCACTTTATGGGACTCAGCGAGGAGACCATGGGCGTGGTGCGGGAGGCCGCCATCGCCCTGGGCTTCGACCCCAGCGCGGGCAACGCCGCCTATGAGCAGGTGGCCCTGACCGAGTTCATCTCCAGAGAGTGGGACAGCATGAAAAATACGGCGGAAGGGCTCGTCAACGTCGATTTCAACTTCCTGGGGATCGACCTGAGCGCCCTCCCCACCAGCGCCCTCTCCGGGTTCAGATGGGAATGGGGGATCATCGGTCTGCTGCTGATCCCCTTCCTGGCCGCCGGTATCCAGTTTTTGTTTACCTTCGTGATGAACAAGACCAACGGGCAGGCCCAGGCCCAGCAGGGCAGCATGAAGGTCCTCAACCTGATGATGCCCCTGTTCTCCCTGTGGTGGTGCTTTTCCATGCCTGCCGCTATGGGTGTTTACTGGTTCTTCAACAGCTTCTTCTCCATGATCCAGGAGGGTCTGATGGGGAAGTTCTACACCAAAAAGCTGGATGAGGAGGAGGCCGAGCGGGCCGCCAAGCGGGATGCCGCGCGGCAGCTGCGCATGGAGGAGGCCAAGAAACGGGCCGCCGAACAGCGGGAGCTGGAACCCAAGAAACCCAAGAAGCAGCCTCAGAAGCCCGCGGAAAAGCGGGTCAGCACCACCGAGGCCGGACGGGTGGGCGAGCGGCCCTACGCCAGGGGCCGCAGCTACCGGGAAGACCGGTATGACGATAAAGAATGAGGATGAAGGATATGATAACGAAGTTTATTGACGTCACCGGCAAGACCGAGGACGAGGCCGTCGCCAACGCCCTGGCCCAGCTGGGACTGGATCGGGACGACGTGTCCGTGGAGATCCTGGAGCGGGCCAAGAAGGGCTTTTTGGGCATCGGCGCCAGCCCCGCCAAGGTGCGCGTCACCTATGAGGCGGCGGAGGAGCCGAAACCCGCGCCCGCGCCTGTCAGACCGGCGGAGGTACGGAAGCCCGTCCCGCCCCGCGCGCCGGAGAGATCAACAGAAAAGCCCGCGCCTGTGGAAAAGCCGGTCCCCGCCGCCGCGGTCCAGGAGGAGCGGAAGCCGGAGAGAAGCGAGAAGAAGCCTCCCAAGCCCAGAAGCGGACGGAAGCCCGCGCCTCAGCAGCAGACCGTGGAGGCGGCGGAGGTCGCCGCGCCGGTTGCCGCGCCGGTGGACCTGGGCGAGCCCTGCGATGATGAAAAGGCACGGCAGATCATCACGTTCCTGGAGGGACTGCTGGAGCATATGGGCAGCACTGCTCGGGCGAAGGTCTATCTGGACCCCGAGGGACGCTACAAGGTCATTCTGGAAGGCGAGAAGCTGGGGGCGCTTATCGGACGCCGGGGCGAGACCTTGGACGCTATCCAGCAGCTGACCAATTATTCCGTCAACAAGAGCGGCGAGAAGCGGGTCCGGGTCCATGTGGACGCGGAGAACTACCGGCTCAAGCGGGAGGAGAGCCTCCAGCGGCTGGCCCGGAAGGAGGCCGCCCGGGCAATCAAGTACCGGCGGAATGTGACGCTGGAGCCTATGAACGCTTACGAGCGGCACGTTATCCATACCGCGCTGCAGGATGTGGCGGGTGTGACTACTTACTCTATGGGCACCGATCCCAACCGGCGGGTCATTGTGGCTTTCGATAAGACGAAGTAAGCCTGTTGGAAGGATGTGGAAAAAGGGCACGGAACTTGGTTCCGTGCCCTTTTTATCATGTTTTTTGGACGCGATGGTCATGCCTTGAGGACGTGGGCCTTGCGGAGGGGCTGTTTGAGGATAAAGTAGAGAAGGCTTGCACAGATGACCGCGATCACGCCGTTGGTCAGGGTGACGGGCAGCTTGGTGGCAAGGGTCTCCGCGATGGTGACTTCCCAGGTGAAGCCGCGAAGGAGGATGCCCTCCAGTATGTTCTTTGTGAGATACAGCACGCAATAGGTCAGCGCGCCCAGAATGCCGGCGAACCAGACGCGGACGTTCTCGCGGCCCAGCTTGACTTTGTGCATCACCAGTCCGGCAACGAAGGCCATCAGGAATTTATTGATGAAGGTGATCCAAAACTGGCTCGCCCAGGCGGGGTCCAGCAGGTCTACCAGGGCGTTGCCCACGCCTGCGGCCAGACCGCCGGTCAGCGGACCAAACAGGAACGCCGCCAGGATGCACATCGTATTGCCCAGGGACAGCGCCGTCTTGCCCAGAGGGCTGGGGATCGGGATACTGGCGAATTTGGTCAGTACGAAGACCATGGCTGCCAGGATGCCGGTCAGCGCAATGGCGCGCACGTCGAATTGTTTCTTTTGCTCCATAATGTTTCCTCCTTCGGCCCCTTGACGGGGAGCGGTGATACTGCTATTATACTTCTATCTGGTTCTATTGAAACTGCCAGAATAGAAATTTTTTATGGGGTCAGTTGGGAGGGACGATCATGCTGGAATTGACGGTCTGTCTGGACGCGGAGGCGGAGGTGCCGCTGTATCAGCAGCTCTATGAGCATTTGGCGGGGCAGATCCGGTGCGGGATGCTGAAAAAAGGCGACCGCCTGCCGGGGAAACGGAATCTGGCCGGGCAGCTGGCGGTGGCGGTGAACACGGTGGACACCGCCTATCAGATGCTGGTGGCGGAGGGGTATCTGGAGGCCCGGGAGCGAAGCGGGTTTTTCGTGCTGGAATACGCCGGGGCTCCGGTTTGGGAGGGGCTGGCGGCGGAACAGGCGGAAGCGGAGAAGGAGGCTCCCCCCTCCCCCGCTCCCAGGTTCGATCTTTCCACGGGGGCGGTGGACACGGCGCTGTTTCCGTTCAGGACTTGGGGAAGATTACAGAAGGAATTGCTGTATAACGGAGAGGAACTGCTGCGGCATGGGCACAGGCAGGGGGATATGGAGCTGCGGCGGGAATTGGCGGAATATTTGCGGTCTTACCGGGGCGTGGTCTGCACGCCGGGGCAGATCGTGGTGGGAGCCGGGGTGGAATATCTGCTGGGGCTGCTGGCCCAATTGCTGCGGGGAAGCACGGCGGCTGTGGAAAACCCGGGGTACGACCGGCCCAGGACGATTTTGGAGAACAACGGGATATCCTGCCGGTGTGTGGATATCGACGGCGGCGGGTTGAGCCCGGCGGGGCTGGAGGAGAGCGGGGCGGACCTGTGCTATGTGACCCCCAGCCACCACTTCCCTACCGGGGTCACCATGCCCGCGGGAAGAAGGGCACAGCTGCTGCGCTGGGCCGGGGAGAAGCCGGGGCGGTTTATTCTGGAGGACGATTACGACGCGGAGTTCCGGTTCGATGTCAGGCCCCTGCCCAGCTTGCAGGGGATGGCGGGGGGCGCGGGACGGGTGGTTTACCTGTGTACGTTTTCCAAGAGTTTGGCGCCTAGTATCCGGATCGCCTGCATGGTATTGCCGGGGGAATTGCTGGAGCGGTATCGGGAGGCCTTCGGGACGTATTCCAATACGGTGAGCCGGTTCGAGCAGCAGACGCTGCGGAGGTTTTTGGAGGGGGGGTATTTTACGCGGCATCTGGCGCGGATGCGCAGTGCTTACAAAGGACGGATGGAAGGGCTGGCGGCGGCGCTGGAGGAGGAATTTGGACGGGAGAACATCCGGCTGGCGGGGCGGCATACGGGACTCCATCTGCTGCTGACCCTGCCCGGGGGGCCGGGGGAAAGGGAGATGGCGGCTTCCGCGCTGAGAGAGGGGGTCAGGGTGCGGGGGCTCAGTGAGTACTACATGGAGCGGCGGGAGAGGTGTCCGGAGAACAGCGTGATCCTGGGTTACGCGGGTTTGAGGGACGAGGATATCCCGGAACTGGCGGGGGCGCTGAAAAGAGCGTGGGTGAAAGAATGAAGGGGTTTTGGTTTTTTTGTCAAGCTGTGCCGAAGGTTTAAATTTCCACGCCCGCCGGGGACGCATTTGCCCTTAGAAAGCGGTGATTGTTTTCGCTGGGGAGATGTGCTATACTTGGGCCAAAAAAGTACATCACAGCCTTTGTGCTGGCGGGGGCCTATGTGATGCTGTATGTTGTGGTGTGTGATAGGCGGCATGAAAAGGAGAACGGGGCAGGTATGAAAATAAAAATTGTGCGCCATATTATTTCTTTATGCTGTGCAGCAATAGTTGTTTTATTATTGACTGGCTGTAATCCAACAGCGGGCGCAACAGAATATGAAGTAATATATCCGTCCGGTTATAGCAGGGATTGCTATGCTTATGATGAAAAATCTCCCATTGAGGGAAGCTCTCGTTATCTTCAATGGGAAAAAGCGGATGATTATGAGAAAACCTATGACTACGATATACATATTCTGGATGAAAATGGTTCGGTATTGTATCGTTATCCCGATGTGGGAAGCAAGGCGATGCGTGGAAGCGTACAGGAAGATGGTAAAACCTGGGTTTGTGCGGAGCATTGGACGGCTCCCCACCACAATGGCTATGTGGAAGGCTGGCTGAAAGAAAGCGATCTGCTCTTGATTGATTTGAGTGATGGTAAGATTCTGTTTCAGGACAAAGCAGGAGAAAATGAATTTTACATCGCCACATATGGAACACGATGCTATTTCTATCTTCCCGGAAAAGAAGAAAGCGAGAAGCTGTTTGGATTGATCAAGATCCCTGCGGAAAATGCGATGATTTATTATCGGGATACTTCGGACTGGACACAGAAACGCATGGTTTATACTTTTGATTATGTGGCAGAGCCTGATATTGATACAAGTAACGGAGTTTTACCCCGTATCAAATTTTATATATCTGAAAACCAGCTTAAAGTGGCATGGACATCCTTTGAACCTGTTGGTAACGGTCATTGGGAGTACCTGGAGAAAAAGGCTTATGAAATCCCAATTACTGAAAATACTGGCGAGTGAGCCAAAAGCGCAGGCGAGGCAACGAGCGTTATGTCGATTTACTTTTGCAGAGTGACTGATGAAACCTATCGGTATTTATACCGTTGGTAAATAGAAAATCAAAACGGAGGAATTTAGTATGTTCAAATTTGATGACGAACGGGATGAATACGTGGCAGAGCTAAACGGTGTGGAATTTGTCTGTGACGAGCCGGAAGATGGCGATGAGGAGGAGGCCCAGAAACTTTCAAAACTCTATTTTGAAAAGCTGCCCGAAATGATTGAATTTATGTGGCCTGAGTTACAGCAGGTCTATAGGGACATTGACAAAGCCAAACTTCCCCAGTTGCTGGGAAAACCGACAATAAATCTGACCACATGTCAAATCATGTATATGGAGCAGGCGCTGGACGATACACATATCATTGAGTTTGAATATACCGATGATTTTGCGGGATTTGAGTGTTTCAACATAGACGGTTGAACAACCTTTCTGCCTGAAGTAAAATTAGAATTGAAACAAACGGCGGCGGGGGTAGGTGTTATCCCCGCCGCCCTGTCTGTTACCGCTCCATATCCTGCGCCCTGCGGGGCTGCGGGGAAAAAGTAGGGGCGCAAGCCCGTTACCCTTGCGCCGCGCCTCCATTAGAATTGGGGAAAATAGAAAGCCGCCTGAAAATCAGAGCGTCAAAATGACGTTTGATTACGAGCGGCCATTGCTGTTAATTAAATTTTCGATTGCGTGTAGTAATAAAACAAATGCTGTTTTCGATACTAATTACTTGGAATTAAGCTTATCAAATCGTTATCGACAATATATTTCAAATTGCTTCTGTTAATCATCCAAAAGCTATTTCTTGCCCCGTTTTGATACGCCAATACCTGTTGCCGCATATCATCGGAAAGGCTGTCATATATTTCCTGGGCCTTTTCCCGTATGGCCGGTGACATACCGAGCTTATCAGCGATGAAATCCAAATACACACGATATTCATCAAAATGTTCCCGGAACAGGCTTTCCACTCCTCGAAGATAATCCTGTTCAAATTGTGCGCACAAACTGCCTGCCGTTTGCTGTATCTTGCGGTCTAACTCATCAAAGGCAGCGAGAAGTTTTTCCTCGGTAGAAATATCATACCAGGCTCCGCCATTAGACGTACACCGCTCCGGGCAATATGACATCATTGCAATCACATTGTTTACAGACGATTTCCCATAACTTTTGCACCACAGCTTAAATTCGGCGCTTACTTCAACCCTCTCATATGAAATGTTCCATTTTGATGTGAAAAAATTTATCTGAAAAACCAAATCCCTGACTGTCTTTTTAAGGCATTGTTGGCTTTTCAAATATTTCCAACCTGTCGTTTCAGAAAGTCTTGTAAATAATTTTTGAGTGGCTTCTTCTACAGAAAATATGTATTCCATTATTATGTCCTCCCACAACTTTTGACTTGTCGATTCAGTTAGCCCATCAGAATGAATAAAATCCCTCTCTCAAAATGATTGCCAAAAAATAAAATGCGACAAAAGCGCAGAAACCACCCAAAAGCAAAGGGATAAGTGCCAAAAATTTGAATCGCGCCTTTTTCCAGATTTCCCACGCCGCTTTTAGCAAAACAACTGCTATCCCTGCCGCCCCTAATATCGTAATAAAAATGAAAAAATAAGCCAATCCCACGGTTCCCTCCTGCTTTCAACGCTCATCCAATGCAACTGATATTGTTTCGCTCCCTCCGGCCCCATCAGAAACCGATAATATCACTGTATCTCCATCCCAAACAAGCGAGTATTCTCCAGCACAGATTGGTCTATGTCCATCATCGGTGATAATGCGTTCTTTTGGATAAATCAGAAATGGATCGACCCGCTCATACAAAACAACTTGCCCGGAAATCAAGCTGACATTTTCCATAATAACGATGGTATGCGTGTTGTCTGGTGAAGTGAAGCTATGGTATTCCTCCGCCCCATTAAGAAGGACACAAAGAAAATTCCAGCATAACAATACAAGGGCCGCACCACCAGCAATCATCGCAAGTATAGCTTTATTTTTCAGTGCTTTTTCGGTTTCTCGATAATGCAGAAACGCAAGTGTTATTCCACAAACCGCCGCAATGCAGTTTAGTATGCTCTGTATACGAAATGCCGTCCCCGTAGTGCCGATTAGCAGATCATAGTCCATCATCCAAATAATGATTACGATGCAAGGGAAAGAAAGCCATAAGGCAAGGTATGAGTACAAGAATTTTCGCAATTTCATTTTCGCTTATCTCCACAACAGCCTTTGGGGGCTTCTGTGGTGTATTGTAGCATAGAGGACAAAATTTTTCCACTGGTTTTCTGCCGGTCATGGGGTGTCCATGAGAAACGGGCGTCCGTTGTGAAAAAGCGCCGTCTTGCAGTCATAACTGAAGGAAGCCGCGAATATGCTGGGACAAGCAACCAACGATAAGGAGGCCCGGCATAGTTATGACGATCCGGAGAAGACCCAGACCCCAGTGGAGGCGGCGCGCGGCCGCTCTTGCGGCGTCTGCGGCAGTGATCTATGTAGTGGCCGCTACGGCGGCAAGCACCGACTTTTCCTCCGCCTGGACGGCCCTGGGGGAACAAAGCGGTTTGGCCCTGGGTATCTTGCGGGGCCAGCTGGAGGGACTGTGGAGCGGCGGGGTCCTCCCTGCCGGCGCGGCTCTGGCTATCGGTCAGAGCCCGGTGCTCCTCTCGGGACGGGACGCGGTGCTGGAGCTGCGGCGGACCGAGGAGGAGGACGACACCGCGCCCCCCGGCGTCCAGAAGCCGGAGGTCCAGGAGAAAGAGGAAAACGGGCCGGAAGAGCCCAGCGCTCCTATTCCTGAGGAGCCGGGAGAGGCGGAGACGCCCCTGATCTTCGCCGACAACGGGGTGCAGGCCAGGACGCTGATACCCTCCTCTCCGGAGGGATACGTGGTGACGGGGGACGTGTATATCAACAACCGCTCGGACAAGAGCTTTGACGAGGGGATCTTTGACGGGTCCTTTGCGGCCCGGCTGTCGGAGGAGGAAGGGCCCAAGGTGTTCATCGTCCATACCCACGGCAGCGAGGCTTACACCATGCCCCCGGGGCAGGAGTACGAGGCCACCAGCGAGAGCCGGACTACGGACTGCGGCTTCAACGTGGTGCGGGTGGGGGACGAGATCGCCGCCGTGCTGGAGGAGGCGGGGATCGAGGTACTCCATGACGCGGCGCTCCACGATTATCCGGAGTACAGCGGGGCCTATGGCCGCTCCCTGACGGCGGCGGAAAAGGCTATGGAGGAGCATCCCTCCATCTCCCTGGTGCTGGATATCCACCGGGACGCTATCTCCGACGCGGACGGGAGCCCCTACAAGGTGGTCAGCGGCGTGGCGGGGGTCAACGCCGCCCAGATGTCCTTTATCATCGGCACCGACGGCGGCGGGCTGGAGCACCCGGACTGGCAGGAGAATCTGAAGCTGGCGGCGGCGGTCCAGCAGAGGCTGCTGGAGGACTACCCTACCTTGATGCGGCCCATTTCCGTGCGCAATTCCAGGTACAACCAGCATGTCTCTCCGGGGGCGCTGCTGGTGGAGATGGGGGCGGCGGGCAACTCCCTGGACGAGGCCCTGCTGTCCGCGCGCCTGCTGGGAAAGGCGCTGGCGGAGACCTTCCTGGAGCCGGCGCAGGAGGCCGGAGAGGGAAAATAGGGCTTCCGTGTGGATATTTCCGGGATAATTTAAGAAATAACCCAGTTTTTTTGGGATAAAAACCTTGCAACCGCGGGAAAAATATGATAAATTAATAAAAGCATACAGCGCTCGTGGAAGACTGCGGACGTTTCTGTACTAAAAGGAAATATAAACACAAAGGAGTATCTCGATGAATAAGAACGAACTGATCAACGTTGTGGCGGAAAAGACCGCCCTGTCCAAGAAGGATTCCGAGTCCGCGGTGACCGCTGCTCTGGATGCCATTACCGCCGCCCTGGCTGAGGGCGACGAGGTCCGCCTGGTGGGCTTCGGCACCTTCGAGGTGAAGAAGAGAGAGGCCCGTATCGGCCGCAACCCCAAGACCAAGGAAGAGATCCATATCCCCGCTACCAAGGTTCCCGCCTTCAAGCCCGGTAAGGCCCTTAAGGATATCGTCGCCAAGTAAATCGATCTGCCAGGGGCGCGGTGAAAACCGCGCCCTTTCTGGTAGGGAAAGGAGTTTTCCACCATGCGGTTGGATAAATATCTCAAGGTCTCCCGCCTTATCAAGCGGCGGACCGTGGCCAATGAGGCCTGTGACAACGAACGGGTCACGGTCAACGGAAAAGTCGCCCGGGCCTCCTACGAGGTCAAGGAGGGGGATGTTATTTCGATCCGGTTCGGGCAGAAGGTCCTTACGGTGGAGGTCGTCGCCGTTACCGAAAACGCCGGTAAGGCGGACGCGGCGGCGATGTATCGGGAGGTTTCCGCTTGACCTGCCCCGGGGGCTATCCGCCCCCGGACCTACTTTTGCCGCGCGGCAAAAGTAGGCAAAAACGCGCTTAGAAAACTACGTTTTCTAAGAACTTTCCTAAATTACGGGGGTATTTTGTTTGCGCCCGAGGCATAGTCTGGTTTGGCCTAAACTTACTGCCGTCCGCTCTGCCGGTCTTCTGCGGCTGTTTTCATGTGGTGATCGGATACCCCTACCTCTTGCGGAAGTCTGGTACGTTTACATACTTCCCTGCTTAAATGTTTTACGTCGGTTAGTGCTGGTGGATGTAGTCCGTCATGCGGTCTAGGCCGGAATTTAAAAAGTCCTCCGGAAATGGGTGGCCCATGTGGACGGCAATGGCCAGAGCTTCTAGCAGGACAAGGTCTTCCCCTAACTCGTTGAAGGTCTCGTTTAGTTCGTTGATTTGGGACATTAGGGTGTTCATAGCATTTCTCCGTTTTAGTTTTTAAATCCAATTTCATTGTGTAGCTTTATAATCTAATTGTCAAGAGGCAAAGGGAAAGCATGTCAACATTTTCTGAAAGAATTAAAGAATTGCGCCTGGAAAAGAATCTTACACAGACCCAATTGGGGGAAATTATTGGGGTAAAACATTTTTCTATCTATTCTTATGAAAAAGGGCGTGCCTGTCCGGAAATGAGAGGACTGGTCGCTTTAGCGGATTATTTTGACGTTTCTATGGATTATCTGGCTGGGCGGACGGATAAGCGGGAGACGAACCGGTGAACGTACTGAGAGTGTACTTATGGAAATATTGTCGAAAAACTTGTTAGAATTAAGAAAGAACAAAGGATTGACGCGACAGGCGGTGGCGGACGCTATCCAGATTTCTGTGCGTACCTATCAGCGATATGAAAATTGTGAACGGGAGCCGACTGCGTCGGTTTTAGCCGCTCTAGCAAATTTTTATGATGTATCTATAGATTATTTGATGGGCAGGACAGATAGACGGAAGGATGGCCGGTAAAGGATATGTCGATTTTTGCAGAACGAATCCGTGATTTGCGTATGGAACATGGGTTGACCCAGGAAGAAGTCGGAAAAATCATTGGCGTAAAACGTTATGCGGTGTATTCCTATGAAAAGGGCCGGGCCTGTCCGGAAATGAAGGGACTCGTTGCCTTAGCAGATTATTTTGAAGTTTCTATGGATTATCTGGCAGGTAGAACGGATAAACGGGAGACGAACCGGTGACCATCCAGCACCCCGGGGAGTTTGGCGGGTCTATACGGTAGGGGTCATCAATGACCACGCTGAAATAGAAACTGAAGCTGCGCGAAGCGGACGGCAGTAAGGTTTAGGCCGGACAGACTGTGCCTCGGGCGTAAACTAAGCAGGCTGGGAGCGGGATTCTCAAGGGGGAGTCCCCTCCCCCTTGAGCGCGTTTTTGGTCACTTTTGCCGCGGGGCAAAAGTGACCCCAGGGTCCGGGGCTGGGCAAGCCCCGGGGTATCGATAAGAAACGGCTGCCGTGCGGCGCGCAGCGCCGCAGAGAAGAAAGGAGGTCCATAATGTCCAACCAACCGATCATCGCCCTTCTCTATGACTTCGACAAAACCCTCTGCACTCAGGATATGCAAAACTACGCCTTTATCCCCTCCCTGGGACTGGCTCCGGGAGACTTCTGGAAGATCGCCAATGACTTCGGCCGAAAGGAGAAGATGGACAGCGTCCTGGCTTATATGTATGCCATGCTCCGGGAATCGGAGAAAAGGGGCCTCCCGCTGACCCGGCAGAGCCTGAACCACTGCGGAAGGAATATCACCTTCTTCCCCGGCGTTACGGACTGGTTCCAAAGGATCAACAGGTACGGCGGCCTCCTGGGGGTACAGGTGGAGCACTACGTTATCTCCTCCGGTCTCAGGGAGATCATCGACGGGTCGGCAATCGCCGGGGAGTTTAAGGAGATCTATGCCAGCGAGTTCTACTATGACGGAGAGGGACGGCCCGTCTGGCCCCGGCTGGCGGTGAATTTTACCGCCAAGACCCAGTTCGTCTACCGGATCAACAAGGGCGTGCTGGATGTCTCCGACGACAGGACCCTCAACGACTCCATGCCCGACGACAGCAAGCGGGTGCCCTTCCCCAATATGATCTATCTGGGGGACGGGCTCTCCGACGTGCCCTGTATGAAAATGATGCGGGCCTACGGCGGCCAGGCCATCGCCGTGTATCAGGCGGCGAACCGCCGCGGCGTGGAGCAGCTGCTGCGGCAGAGGCGGGTGGACTTCATCTACCCCGCCGACTACCGGGAGGGCACGGCGCTGGAGGTCACGGTGAAGAATATCATCCGGAAAATGGCCGTCAGCCAGCAGCTCTATGAGGAAAACGTCCATCAGCTCCGGTCTATTCGATAAAACGGAAAACTTTCAGGAACATCCCGCCCTTTTTTGCGTCTATAGAGACAGAGGTCACTTTTCATGCCAAAAAAGGAGGAAAATCGGATGAAGATGAAAAAGAAGCTGTGTTCCCTGCTTGCGCTCCTGTGCATCCTGTCCCTTACCGCCTGCGGCGGCAGCAGCAAAATCGCCACTGATAGCAATACCCCAAGCACCCCGCAGGATATGCCGATGATGTCTGCCGACTCCGCCCCCAGCGCGGGCTGGGACGCGCCCATGAGCGAGGAGGGCGAGTTCCTGCCGGAGCCCTCCCCCGATGCGGGCTACGGCGGGGTGCCCGCCAACGCGAAGATCATTTACACAGCCACGCTGTCCCTGGAGACCAAGGAATTTGACGCGGCGTCCCAGGCTCTGGCCGCTCTGGTGTCGGACGTGGGCGGGTATTTTGAGAGCCGCAGCGTTGACCAGGGGCGCTACCGCAGTATGGACGCCGTGGTCCGGGTACCGGCGGCGGAGTTCCTGTCCTTCCTGGACCGGGCGGGAGAGACCGCCCATGTGACCAACCGGGCGGAGTATCTGGACGACGTCAGCGAGGCCTACTACGATCAGGAGAGCCGTCTGACAACCCAGCGCACCAAGCTGGAGCGTTTGCAGGAGCTTCTCCGGCAGGCGCAGGATATGGAGGACATCATCACCATCGAGAGCGCCATCAGCGAGACGGAGCTGGAGATCGAGTTTTTGACCGGCAGCCTCCGGAAGTATGACAGCCAGATCAATTTTTCCACCATTACCCTCTCCCTCAGGGAGGTCTACCGCCTCTCCACCGATGAGGAGGTCCCCCTGACCTTCGGACAGCGGCTGGGTTCCGCGTTTTCCACAGGCTTCCAGCGGGGCATGGAGGGCCTGGAGGACTTCGCCATCGGCGTGGCCCGGAACTGGGTGGGCCTGCTCATCTGGGCGGCGATCATCGCGGCTGCCGTCCTGCTCATCCGCAGGCACCTCCGGAAGAGGGCCGCCCGGCGGAGATACCCGGTACCCCCTGTTCCTCATGCTCCTCACGTTCCTCATGTGCCGCCCGTGCCGCCGGACGGCGAAGCGGAGGATAAAGAAGAATAGCTCCCCCCTGCCCGGTGGTTTTTGCTGCCGGGCAGATTTCTGCTTGACAATATCGATTATCGATGTTATGATGGAGGTGGAAATATCGAACATCGATATTGGATGGGAGGGATGCTTGTGGCCCGGGAAAAATTTCAGACGCTGACGGAGCAGATGTTTTATATCCTGCTGTGCCTCCAGAGGGAGTGCTGCGGGGTGGATGTGATGGACCGGGTGGCCCGGATGACCGAGGGACGGGTGACCATCGGGCCGGGTACCTTATACAGCCTGCTGGAGAGCTTCCAGACCGAGGGGTTTATTCAGGAGACCCGGGTGGAGGGACGCAAGAGGAGCTATCAGATCACCCAGCGGGGACGGCTGCGGCTGGAGGAGGAGGTCCGGCGGCTGCGGCGGCAGACGGAGGACTATGTGCGGTTCGGAGAGGGGGCGCTGGCATGAGCCGGGAGAAGAAACGGGAGCTGGCCATATTTCTGACCAACGATATGGACGCCGTTGCCAGGCATTTTGAGAAAATGGAGGCAAAGGGGTGGCGGCTGGAGGGCATCGACAGCTGGGGGTATCACTACCGCCGGGTCCAGCCGGGACAGGTCAGGTACACGGCGGCCTGCTTTCCGGACGCCTCCGTCTACGACCCCGCGCCCACGGAGGGACAGGAGACCTACATCGACTACTGCCGGGCCGCGGGATGGGAACTGGCGGGGGCCTTCGGGCCGATGCAGTATTTCCGCGCGGTCCGTCCGGACCCGGTGCCCATCGAGACCGATGAGGCGGTGAAGCTAACAGCCATCCGGCGGACCATGAAAAGGACCCTGCTCCCCAGCTGCGGGGCGGGGATTCTGATCGCCATCCTGTATCTGGTGCCGCAGGTCAGCAGCTTCCGTATAGACCCGCTGGGGTATTTCGGCTGGGATATGCACCTGAGTCTCTTGCTGCTGATGGCCGGTCTGACTCTCTACAGCGTTGGGCTGCTGGCGGATCATGGGATTTGGGTATTGCGCTCCAAACGGTCTGTGGAGGGCGGCGGGGCGTGCGTAAAACCCCACACCCGCCTGCGGATGGCGGCTTCCGTGGGGCTGATGGTACTGACGGCGGCGTGTCTGGCGCTTATGTGCCGGGATGTGATGGTCCGGAGAGTGGGGCCCGCGATGGCGGTCTATCTGATCTTTTACGGGCTGGTGATCCTGTCGGCGGGCTGGGTGATGAAATGGATCAAGGGCAGGAGCGCCTCCCGGGGGGCGGTACGGGTGAAGTATTTTGCGTTCGCCATTGGCTGCGGGGTGTTGACGATGTTCGTGGTGGTGGCGGCCATCCTTGTCTTCAGCGGCGGAGGGCAGCGGGAACCCGCGGAGGTCTATGTGAAGGAGTACCCTGGCGGGGAGACCATCGAGTGGAACATCTACCGGGACCCGCTTCCCGTTACGCTGGAGGACTTGGGGTATACAGTCACGGAGGAGGACCACTGCACCTATGAGGCGGAGGTACACCGCTCCTTCCTGGCCTCTTATGAGGAGTACCGGCAGAGGGCTATGGCCTACGGCAGCGATCTGCCTGAGCTGGAGTACAGCGTTGCCACGATCTCCTGGGACTGGCTGCGGGAAATATGCTGGGAGCGGTTCCTGGAGAAGAATCTGGACCCGGAGCTGTGGCCTCTGCGGGAGCTGGACCCAGCGCCCTGGGGGGCGCTGGAGGCGTACCAGCAGGACGATCTGCCTCACTATTACCTCCTCTATCCGGGCCGGGCCGTTACGCTGGAGCTGTGGTCCGGGGCATCCCGGCAGGAGATCGGGGCCGTTTTGGAGGCGATCCTCCCTGAATAGGATAAGGCGGTCCGTGGAGCTGGGCGCTCCCGGACCGCCTTGTACTGCTATTTACTGTATCGGAAGACCTTCTCTCCGTCCCTTACCAGGCCCAGCTGATCCCGGGCGATGTCCTCGATGAGGTCCAGGTTCCCGGCGTTGTCCAGGTCCTCCTGGAGCTGCCGGTTGGTCTCCTGGAGCGCCGCCAGCTGCTGGGCGTAGGCCGCCTCCTGGACACGGGCGTCCTGAAGCTCGCCGAACATGCGGTAGATCTGCACGCTGACGACCAGGAGCAGAGTAGCCACCAGAAACACGGTGAGACGGCTGGCGGGCCGCGATGCAGTCTTCTTCCTCTTCTGAGGCGGGCGGGCTGCTTTTCTGCCGGACGGTGGGCTCATCTGCTCATCTCCCTCCTGGTGATCGGAGGTTTTTCTCCGACGCAGTGTAGTAAATTTCATTGTAACCCATTTTTGCCAAAAAGAAAAGAGTTTTTTTGTCTTTTGCCTGCATTTTTTTAAAAATTTTATTACCAAGGCGGCTGGAAGGAGGATCAGCTCCAGCCAGAACCGCCAGATGGGGCGCAGCAGCCCGCCCAGCAGAAACCGGAAAAGAATCGCGCCGCCCACGATGCCCAGGGCGATGAAGATGCGCAGCTCCCCGTCCCCCGCCATGACGAACAGGAAGACGGCGCAGGCCGCCGCGAGGCAGAACAGGGCGTCCAGAATGCCGCCCCAGAGGCGTCCCCCCAGGCTGCGGAGGGCGCTGAGCAGGTCGTAGATCAGGCCCAGGACGGCCCCCAGGACGATGGACTGGAGGAACAGGGCCAGCTGCTCGGAGACATAGTTTCCCATGGCGCTTCATCCGAACAGGCGGCGGAGCAGGCCGCCCTGGCCTCTGGGGGCGGTGTCCTCATAGAGGAGGGTGTGGATGGAGCCGTCTACGTGGAGCTCCCCGCCGTCCAGGTTCAGCTTGCCGATGTGAAGGTTGCTGCCGCCGACTACCAGAGTGCCGGCGGTGGTGTTCATTACGATCTCTTCCTCGTCGAAGCGTTCCACTTCTTCTACGCCGGAGACCAGCAGGCGCTCCCGGCCGTCCAGCTCCAGACGGTGCTGCATTCCGCTCAGTTCGTCGTATGCCATAGGGTCATCCTCCCTTACTTGGTTACTTCATGTATATGGGAGGTCTGTCCTATTTATGCCGCCGCCAAGGCGGGTTTTGACCGGCCGGTACCTGTGGGGCGCGCCGCTGCAGGACAGATTTTCCAACGGCGCGCCGGGGTTGTCGCGCCCTACGAATGCAAAATTGATTTCCCCAGGAATAAAAACCCTTTGCTTGCAAACTACCCCAAAGTTTGTTATACTGTATTATAAAAACTATCCTCTATTTGGAAAGAAGGGAAAAGGAATGCCCCATATCCAGCAGCTCTCCCCCCATGTGGCAGATCTCATCGCCGCCGGCGAGGTGGTGGAACGGCCTGCCAGCGTTGTGAAGGAGCTCATCGAAAACGCCATAGACGCCGGAGCGTCCGCCGTGGTGGCCGAGCTGCAGGGCGGCGGCATGTCCCTCATCCGGGTGACGGACGACGGCTGCGGCGTCTCGCCGGAGGAACTGCCCACCGCCTTCCTCCGCCACGCCACCAGCAAAATGCGCTCCGCCGGAGACCTGGCGGCCATCGGCACCCTGGGCTTCCGGGGCGAGGCGCTGGCGGCCATCTCCGCCGTCAGCCGGTTGGACGTGTTCACCAGGCAGAAGGGCGCGGGTCAGGGGGCGTCCCTCCATCTGGAGGCGGGCGTCCCCGGAGCGGTGGAGCCGGCGGGGTGCCCGGAGGGGTCTACCTTTGCCATCAGGGACCTGTTCTTTAACACGCCCGCCCGGCTGAAATTTATGAAAAGCGACAGCGCCGAAGGGGCCGCCGCCGCCGGTGTGATCGCTCAGATCGCGTTGAGCCATCCGGAGGTCTCCATCCGCTTCCTGCGGGACGGCAAGGAGGAGCTCCATACCCCCGGCGACGGCAAGCTCCTCTCCGCCATTTACGCCGTCCGGGGACGGGACTTCGCCCTGGGCCTCCGGGAGGTGGAGGGAGGCGGGGAAGGCATCTCCGTCCGGGGATTTGTCACCGACCCGCTGGCGGGACGGGGCAGCAGGGCCATGCAGACCTTCTTCTGTTGCGGACGGGTCATCAAGTCCGCCCTGCTGGCGGCGGCGCTGGAGGAGGCCTACGCCAACCGGCAGATGAAGGGGAAATTCCCAGGGTGCGTGCTCCACATCGATCTGCCCCTCCATATGGTGGACGTCAACGTCCACCCTGCCAAGACGGTGGTGAAATTCGTCAGCGATCGGGCGGTCTTTTCCGCCGTGCATCACACGGTGAAGGACGCCCTGGACGCCGCCGCCCGGCCTGCGCCCGCGGTCACCGTCCCGGCGGCTCCGCCGGAACCCGCCCAGGCCGCCGCGCCGAAGCCGAAAGACGGTTTTTATCAGACCATGGACGCGAAGACCTTCCGGGAGCAGGCCGCGCCGCCTCGGGAGAAGCCCGGCGGCTTGGGTACGCCCCTCTCCTCCAACACGGAGATGGGCAAACGGCTGACTTTCCGGGACTCCATGCGGCCCGCTCCGGCGCCGCAGACGCCGAAGGAGGAGCCGCCGCAGTACGCGGTGCGGACCTTTGCGCCCACGCCTGTGCCCGCGCCGGAGCCGGAGGCGGCCGAGCCCCCCGCCGCGCCGGAGGCAGAGGCTGTGGAGACGGTCCGGGAGCCTGAGCAGACCGCCCTCCCGGCGGGACCCGCCCCGTGGCGGTTTGCCGGGGAGGTGCTCCATACCTATATCATCGCTGAGGATGGGGAGAACGTGTGGCTCATTGATAAGCACGCTGCCCATGAGAGAATCAATTTTGACCGGCTGAAGGCCAACCCGGAACCGGTCATGCGGCAGCAGCTTCTCGCCCCTCTGGCGGTGGAGCTGCCCGGGGAGCAGTACGCCGCGCTGCTGGAAAATCTTCCGCTGCTGGAGGAGTTCGGCTTCGAGGCGGAGGATTTCGGCACGGGGTGCCTGATGGTACGGGCGGTGCCATCGGATATCGACGCCGGGCTGGTGCGGGAGACGCTGGAAATGCTGGCGGAGAAGCTCCTCACCGCAGGAGGGGCGGACCCGGCCGCCGCCCGGGACGCCATGCTTCACACTATGGCCTGCAAGGCGGCCATCAAGGGGGGGTGGAGCTCCGACCGCGCGGAGCTGGAGGTCCTGATCCGGAAGGTACAGAGCGGGGAGGTGCAGTTCTGCCCCCACGGGAGGCCGGTCAAGGTGCGGCTCTCCAGGTATGAAATTGAGAAGATGTTTAAACGGGCCTAGGGGGGCTTTGCCGCCCTTCGGGCGGCAGGGGGAGTTGTTTCTTTGCGATAGCCCGGGGGCTACGCGCCCCCGGACTCCTCGGGTACTTTT
>CAJTVO010000059.1 GCA_910579485.1 uncultured Oscillospiraceae bacterium
CCTACGGAATACATCTTCTCCTCAAAGTCCACGCTGAGGGGGAAGAAGTCGATGCCGTCCCGGGGCCGGGCGGCGGCGGTGGCGGTACACAGGACGGTGGTCTCGCCGTAGGTGACCAGCACGGCGGCGTTGGCCAGCTCAGCCAGCTTGCCGGTCTCCAGGGTCAGGGGACGGCCCGCCAGATCCATGGTGTATTTGCGGTAGTTGGGGAACTGCTTTTTGGTGATGATAGTAGACATAGCGTACTCCTTTTCATTTGTACTTTTTGTTCAGTCAGAGCCGCCTTTTTAGCACTTGATCTCATCCCCGACGGTTCGGGGGCAAGATCAACTGCTAAAACAGCGGCTTTCCCAATTCCTGGGGACGTCGGAGGTACAGGAAGGACTGCCGTCGTGCTTCGCCCAACAGCCGGTCCCGGCCCGCGCCGCCCGGACAGCTGCCGGAAGGGAGGGCGCAGACCGAGGGCACGGAAAGACGGGGAGAAGGGTCCGCCCTCCTCCCCGTGCTTTTTGTTACTTACGAATACCCAGCTTGGCGATGAGGGCACGATAGCGCTCAATGTCCTTCTTGGCCAGATAATCCAGAAGGCTGCGGCGCTTACCGATCATCTTATAGAGGCCCCGGCGGCTGTGGTTGTCGTGGATGTGGACCTTCAGGTGCTCGGTGAGCTGGTTGATCCGCTCGGTGAGGATAGCGACCTGGACCTCGGGGGAACCGGTGTCGCCCTCGTGGGTGCGGTTGGACTCGATGATAGAGGTCTTCTGCTCTTTCTGCATCATGGGTAGTTTACCACCTTTTCAAAAAATTCTCCTCTGGCTGCGCCGGGGCAGGTGCCGCCTGCGGCGGGGCCAGGGAACACGCACTGCGTACTCTGTTACTATAACACAGCTATTTCTTATTGTAAAGCATAATTGCAGGATTATCCCACAATTTTTTCATAATTTTTGCCGCAGCGTCTGTTGGATACCCTATAGAACCAGCCCCCAACACCTGGAAGGCCCTGCTCAGACCAGCGAAGCATCCCGCAAATCTCCTTGCGCCTCAAAAAAAGATGCTCCGCATCTTTTTTGACACGTAGAAACGGACAGGCCCCCGGCCTGTCCGTTTCGATCAGCCTACGCTGTATCCTTCATCAATATGGGAAAATACCGCTCCATCCTGGCTGGCGTGAATGACCTCGTCCTCGCAGTACAGGAAGTCGATCCCATCCCTCACCAGCGCCTCCAGAGCGTCCTCCTGGAGCGTATCGGCGATATACACCGGCATCATCTCCAGCAGGATCTCGCCGCAGCCCTTGTCCGCGCTGTACCCGGTAAGACCGGAGACCGCGTTCCTTGCCACGCCGTCCGCGATATCCACATAGGGCGTCCGTATTTCTCCGGTGCGCAGCCGGTAAAACCGCGCTTCGTCCATGGCGTTGACCGGGTAATCCCGCAGCGCCGCGATGCTCATAGGACCCTGATAGCTCATCAGCGCCACCGCGCGGACGTCCTCGCCGCTCCGGTCATATACCGACAGCGAGTAGCCCTCGCCGCTCCCGTCCAGGCACCGGACAAAGCCGTCATAGCTGACCAGCACGCCGCTGGTATACCCCTGGGCCGCCAGCTCCCGGGCCAGATAGTCGATGATAAAGGCGTTGCGCATCCACTCAAAGTCGATAAAGCACTCCACGCCCTCCCGCCGGGCAAACTCCAGATACTCCCGGGAGACGAAAAGCCGGACCCGGCCCTCTCCCAGCAGCTCCACCCGGACCGCCTGGGGATCGTTGGCAAAGGCGGCGTACTCCCGGTACTCCCGGGCGACCTCCGGACTGAGCCTGGGGTCGAAGTCCGCCAGCTGGACGTCATCCCAGCAGGAGAATACCCCGCCGTACCGCTCATATACCGGCCCCAGATAGAGCGCCCGGTTCCCGCTGCGCTCCACAGCGGCCAGCGCCTCGTAGAGCGCCCCGTCCACTGCCAGCTCCTCATTGGGATGCCGGTTGATGGCGTAAAGGTTGTTGACGCCCTCCTCCTCCATTTGGTTGTGGAAGACCTGGAAGGCGTTCCGGCACAGCCGCGTGTAGGCGGCGCTCACGGCCTTCTGCTCCGCGGCAGGGGAGAGCTCCCCGCCGCCCAGATGGTAGAGAAATTCAAACTCCGAGGCGCAGGTGATCCCCTGGTCGGACCCGGCCTCGATGGTGACCCAATCCGACTGGGGCGTAAAGAGCTGGGAGACGCCATAGGCCAGCGACGCCCCTCCGATCAAAAGGAAGGCGGCCGCCAGGACCAGGCGCAGTCCCGGGTGCTTCTCGTTGAGCTCGATACGCTCCACCGGTTTTGGGCGGGCCCGGTCCCGGTTGTCCCTGGCTGTACGGCTCAAGCTACGCCACCACTCTCCACAGCAGGAGCAGGAAGATCAGCAGGATCACGCCGATCACCGCAAAACCGGTAACGGCTCCCTTCATGCACTTCTTATAGTTGCGGGTGTGCTTGAATTTCTTGAACAGGAACGCCGCGATGATGCCCAAAACCGGCAGGAAGAAG
This sequence comes from uncultured Oscillospiraceae bacterium, assembly GCA_910579485.1. Lineage (GTDB taxonomy): Bacteria > Bacillota > Clostridia > Oscillospirales > Oscillospiraceae > Pelethomonas. The sequence goes on from CAJTVO010000059.1 coordinate 2,526, forward strand.
GAGAGGATCGTATACCAGATGCTTCCGGTATCGTGGGTGGGGTGGATCAGGAACTCCTCCTCCGCCAGCTTGTCGGCCTCCACCTCCTGATGGTGCGCCGCGCGGGCCGGGTCGTCCGGGTCCAGAATCTGAATGGGCTTGACGGGGACGCCCCGTTCCCGGACGGCCTTGTATTCCTCGATCTCCTTCTTGCTGCCATATACATAGTGGTTGTGGCCGATGCACACCAGCTCCGGCTGCTCGTTGGAGTAATCGTGGATGGAGGGATCGTAGGTATAGAGAACCTTGTTCTTCTCCAGCTTGGGGTCGGGGATGGGGATGGCGGAGATCAGGGAATGGGTGTAGGGGTGGAGGGGGAAGTTGAACAGCTCCTCCGCCTCCGCGATCTCCACGATGCGCCCCTTGTAAATGACGCCGATACGGTCGGAGATGAAGCGCACTACCGACAGATCGTGGGCGATGAACAGGTAGGTGAGGTCCTTCTCCTCCTGGAACTTCTTCATCAGGTTGAGCACCTGGGCGCGGATGGACACGTCCAGGGCGGAGATGGGCTCGTCGGCCACCACCAGCTCCGGCTCCATGACCATGGCCCGGGCGATGCCGATACGCTGGCGCTGTCCGCCGGAGAACTCATGGGGATAGCGGGTCAGGTGCTCGGGGAGCAGGCCCACCTCCTCGATCATCTCCTCCACCTTCCGCACCCGGTCGGCCTCGTTCTCAAAGAGGTGGAAGTTATAGAGGCCCTCGGAGATGATATAGTCCACGGTGGCCCGCTCGTTCAGGGACGCGGCGGGGTCCTGGAAGACCATCTGGATATTCCGGATGACCTCCCGGTCCAGCGCGTGGGGGATCTTGCCGGAAATGCGCACGCCCTTATAGTCGATCTCGCCGCCGGCCAGGGGATTGACCCGGATGACGGCCCGGCCGATGGTGGTCTTGCCGGAGCCGGACTCGCCCACCAGGGAAAAGGTCTCCCCCTTGTAGATGTCGAAGGAGGCATCCTGGACGGCGCGGACCGCGTCGTCTCCCTTGCCGAAGGTGATGTCCACATTTTTCAGGGACAGCAGGATCTCCCTGCCGTTCTCTGCCACAGGCCCGTGCTCCGGCAGGCGGCCGGAACGGACGTGATTTTCTTGTTTCAGTGTAGCCACGTTTTTCTCCTCCCCCTAAATATTGAACGCGCGGATCAGCTTTTCATGGATATCCTGGATGCCCTCGGGCTTTTCCAGCTTGGGGGCGTTGGGATCCAGCAGCCAGGTCTTGGCGTAGTGGGTATCCGTCACCTTGAACATCGGCGGCTCCATGAGGGTGTCGATCTTCAGGCAGTACGGATTACGGGGAGCGAAGGAGTCGCCCACGATCTGGTTGTAGAGGGAGGGCGGGGTCCCGGTGATGGAGTACAGCTTGGTATTCTTCTGCGCCAGCTGGGGCAGGGAGGAGAGCAGGGCCCAGGTATAGGGATGGCGGGGATCGTAGAAGACCTCCTCCACGGTGCCCAGCTCGATGATCTGCCCGGCGTACATCACCGCCACCCGGTCGGCCACGTTGGCCACCACGCCCAGGTCGTGGGTGATGAAGACGATGGTGTAGTTGAACTCCTTCTGCAGCTCCTTGATGAGCTCCAGGATCTGGGCCTGGATGGTCACGTCCAGAGCGGTGGTAGGCTCGTCGCAGATGAGGATCTTAGGCTGGCAGGACAGGGCGATGGCGATGACGATCCTCTGGCGCATACCGCCGGAGTACTGGAAGGGGTAGTCGTCGAACCGGGCCTCCGCCTTGGGGATGCCCACCTTCCGCATCAGCTCCAGCGCCCGGCGGCGGGCCTCCGCCTCGGTGCAGTTCTGGTGCTTGAGGATGATGGAGGTGATCTGCTTGCCGATGGTGATGATGGGGTTGAGGCTGGTCATGGGGTCCTGGAAGACGGTGGCGATCCGGCGGCCCCTAATCTGGCACCAGTCCTTGGCGTACTGCACCCGGGCCAGATTCAGAACGCAGGTCCCGTGAAGGGCCTCCGCCGTCTCATCCAGATAGCGCACCCGGAAGGTCACGCTGTCAAAGACGGCGTTGCGCTGGCTCTCGTCGTCCAGGTCCACCCCCAGCTTCATGGCCTCCTCCAGCCCCTTGAGGAGCTTGTTGACCATCTTCACCCGCTCATAGATGCCATACCGGCCCACGGAGAGATAGATCTCCTTGGCCAGGATCTCGTTGCGCTTCACCTTCGCAGGAGAAATTTCACCGGCGATGGCCTTCTGATACTGGGCCTTCAGCGCGGCGGACTGCTCCTGATACTTCTTGTTGAAGGCGGCGTCATTGGCGGCGGCGGCCTTCCGGTCGTGGGCCAGCTGCTCCTCCTTCTTCTTGAAGGCCTTGATCTGCCCGTCCAGATCCTTGATGAGCTTTGCGGTCTCCCGGATCTTGTCCTTCTCGTGAGCGGGATCGAAGGTCTGCTTCAGATTGAAAGCGTCAGTGCGCTTGGCCACCAGGTCCTTGTACTCCGCCTCGGCCGCGGCCTTCTCCTCGTCGCTGAGGCTGGTCTTCCGGCGTTTTTCCGCCTCCAGCTCCAGGATCTTCTGATAGACGTCCGCTCCCGCCTCCAGCTTGGAGGCCTCGTTGAGCTTGTGCAGCGCCTTGTCGATCAGCCGGTGGGCAACCGTCGTCAGCCGCACGCGGGTATCGGCCAGCTCCTCATCGTTGAAGATGATGCTGCCGTTATCGATAAAGCCATTGGAATCCAGCATCCCGGCAAAGGTCTTGGTAAACACGCTCTTGCCGGAGCCGGACTCGCCTACGATGGCGATGGATTCATTCTCATAAATGTCCAGGGAGACTCCCCGGATGGCTGTCAGCACCCTGCCGCGCACCCGGAACTTGACCCAGAGGTCATTGATGGACAGCAAAACCTTTTTCTCTTCTGCCATATCCACTCCCCCTTACATGTGCGTCCGCGGATCGGACGCGTCGCCCAGGTTCTGACCAACCACGTACAGCACCACAGTGATGATGGCCGAGATAGCCACCGGGCTCCAGAACTCCAGCTCCCAGCCGGGGGTGACCATGGCGCTTTCCGCAGCGTAGATCATGCGGCCCAGAGACTGCTCGCTCATGCCCATACCAATATAGGACAGGAACACCTCGTAGGAGATATAGCTGGGCAGCTCGGTGGCCAGCAGGGTCACGATGACGCTGGTCATAAAGGGCAGGATGTTCTTCATGGCGATCTTTACCGTGGAGGTGCCCAGGCACCGCGAAGCCAGATTATACTCCCGCTCCCGAATGATGACCACCTGGGTCCGGATGAAATAAGCGATACCGATCCACCCGATGACTGTCAGGGCAAACACCATGGTCCAGAAGGTGGGGGCGAAAAGCATGGCCATCACGGAAATGATCAGGATGACAGGGACGTTGCCTACAACGTTGTAGATAAACATCATTATGGCGTCTATCTTCTTGGAGAAGCCCCATACCGCGCCGAGGCACACGCCGATAGTCATATTGATGGCGGCGCACAGAAATGCCAAGGAAATGGATATCTTCGATCCGTTCCAGATGGCGTCAAAGGTGGGCTCGCCAGAGGCGCCCGCGCCCAGGATCCACTTCAGATCAAATCCAAAATACTGGATCGCAGCAACGGGACTCAGATGCTTGGAGTCGGGATCCAACAGGTTGGCAAAGGGATCGTAGTGCGTCACCGCAGGATAGATATACGCAAAGGCGATCATGAACACCAGCAGGCACAAGATCACAACGTTGACCTTCTTCCGGAAAAATACCCGGAAGACGCTCTTCCAGTAGGAGTACCGGGGAGCCGTGATCTTCTCCGACTCCAGATCGTTGTGGTCCGCAAAGGCGAACAGCTCCGCCTCGCTCAGACCCAGCTTCTTATAATTATTTTCCATCACACTTACCTCGCTTTATTGGTAAAGGAGATTCGCGGGTCTACCGTGGCCATCAGCACATCGCCCAGAATGATGGACACCACCGACAGCACTGCGTAAAAGAGCGTTACGCCCACGATCACAGCATTGTCATAGCGGTTGATGGCTGTGGTCAGCAGATTACCAGCGCCGGGGACCACGTACACGCGCTCAGTGATGATGGCGCCCGTCATGGCAAAGATAATGCTGCCCGGGATGCCATGGGTGATGGGGATCGCTGCGTTCTTCCAGATGTGCTTCGTGAAAATCTCGCTCTCCGTCAGGCCGCCCGACCTGGCGAACTTGACGTAGTCGGAGTTCATCTGGTCGATCATATACCGGCGCATCCACTTCATCAGATTGGCTACGCTGGGCAGGGTCAGGGAAATGACCGGCAGGACATACATCAGCTTGCTGCTGGATTCCATGTCAAAGACCCCTGGCAGGCCGAAGAGGGAAGTGCCGATGGCCTTGAACAGGAAAATATAGGCCAGGGAGGGCACTGCGATGATAAACATGATATATACCGTGCCAATCTTATCCAGCAGCCCTTCCTTATGCCGGGCCATCATCAGCCCGATGGGCAGCCCCAGCACGTAGGCCATGATGGTGGAGAGGATGCCCATGACGAAGGAGTAGCCCAGCCGGGACAGCCCCCCCTTTGTCGTCCTCACGTTGGTGTAGTCGTCAGTGAAGCGCTCCGCGTTGGCCGCGATGGAGTCCTTAGAGCCCTCCACATAGGTTGCCGTGTGTAGGTCGTCCGCGCGGTCCATCACCACTCCCGTCGGATATGTGATAGAGGAGAGCACATACGCGCCCTGAGTATCCGTCATGGTCGTAAACACGTCCACGCCCTGGTTGACTGTAAAGGACTCGCCTAAATTGATGGTCAGCATATTCTGATGGATAAAGGGGAACTGGTCATCAAAGTACAGCTGATACTTGTACTTCGTGCCATTTCCTATAATAGCCGGGGAAAACTTCTCTCCTCCGTATACCGGGTCATAAAGGGTGAAGGTCAGCCCCCGTTCCCCGATATCGGTCTCTTCCGGCACGTAGTGGATGCTGTCGATCTGAAACATCTTGGTAAAATAGGTGGCGGCCCGCTGGAGCAGCGGAACATCCTTGACGGCAAACATGGCAGGATTGCCGCCGTCCTTGACTCTGCCCTTTTTGTTGACGTCCGCATCCAGGCGGACTACTTCATAGCCTTGGGACTCGTACTCCTCACGGAATCTGGCTGTGTACTCCGCTGTCAGCTCAGGATCTTTTTCCGGCGTCCGGCCCAGAGCCGCCGCCGCCTTCTGCGTCTCCGCGTCCATCGCTCCCGCCTTAACCTGATCCCTCAGATAATCTGCGTAGGTGATATAATCCACATAGCCATATGCCTCCCAACGGGCATACTCATAGGTCGTGCGGCCGTTGCTGGCCGTGTGATTATAGGCGGGATCGCCAGAAAAGATCTTGTTCCTATCCAGCATGGAGTAGATCAGTACCATCACGATCAGCACCACGATAACAGCGGAGACCGCGCCGTATAAAAGCCGCTTTAATACATATTTTCCCATATTTTGCGCCTCACTCCGTCTCTTGTGATAGTAGTGCAAGGGGGTAGGGAAACCCCCACCCCCTTGCATAGGTCCTGCTTATTTGTGCGCGGTCAGCCGCAGATCAATAGAGGCCAAAGTTCTTACACATATAAGCGCCGGACTGAACAGTGTCCAAATAGGACTGGGCATCGCCGTAGTCGGGACCCCAGCCGGAGTTGGTGGACAGGTCGTAATTGCCCTCGTTGCCAGCTCCAAAGCGGTAGCAGGATGCCTCAAAATCCTCGGCCTTATCGAAGGGCACCAAGTCCACAATGACCTTGCTGTCCAAAGCACCCTCAATGCACTGCTTTACCACGTTCGCCGCGTTTCTGGCGGTGTCGGAATACGCCTCGAAGGGATAGTCGATGTGGATGGGTTTCTCAGCGGAAACCTCCACATTGATCTGAGCCAGTTCGGCAATAGCCAGCTCCAGCTCAGCCTTGGCGTTGTCAACATTATACCAGCCGTCAAAGCCATCGCCGGAACCTGCGCCGCCATCGCCCTGGGGATCCCAAACCTTGGCGGGCACGCCGTCGGCATCCAGCTGAGCCTGCAGGATCTCACCATAGGAGGTGCCGCCAGGGAATGTGGTGGCGGTGCCGTTGATGTCAACGGTCACATCCTCAGCCAGATACTGGAAGGTACCGGGGACGTAGGAATTGCGGAGACGGTTGTACTTCAGTTCCTCGCCCACGATCTGCGCGTTGTAGCTGCCCTTATCAAAGGCCATGCCAAGGGCCAAACGGAAATGCTGGTTGACCATGGCATCCCGGGTGCGGGCGATCTCCTCGGCGTTATCGCGCTTGGAGGACACGCCGATGCTGTCGTTGGCAAAGTTGTTCCAGCTGGCGCGGTTGACGTTCTTCCAGCCGGCGAAGGTAGTACCGGTCCCCCGGCTCACGTAGCCGTACAGCTCCAGGTAGGTCTTATCCTGACCTTCGGGCTTCTCGGTCTTGGCGATCTCCATGGAAGAGGCGTTGAAGCCGGCTCCGGCAATTGTGCCCGCCTTGGCCTCGTTGTAGGAGCGCATGGGGTCACTGCCGTCATTGTAGCTGTAGACCATGGTCTTCATGGTCACCGCGTCTGCGTTCCAATAGGTGGGGTTCGCCTCATAACGGGTAGTATTCTGCGCGGTGTGGGCGGTGATCAGATAGGGGCCGCAGTAGGCGATGTTGGCGGGAGTTTTGCCATAATCGCCGGCGGTGTACTCCTCGCCCTCAGCGCTGAAGGTACCGCCCTGAGAACGGTAGAAAGCGCGGTTCATGGGCGCGAAAATGCTGTAGCCCAGCATGGTGGGGAATGCGGGGAAGGGAGCTTCCAGGGTGTACTCCAGAGTGTAGTCGTCAATGGCCTTCACGCCCACATCCTCAAAGGTGGCCTCGCCGGCCAAGTAGGCGTCAAAGTTCTTCAAGCCGCAGCCCTCGTCAACGGTCAGCAGATAACCCAGAGCGTCGGTGTTGTCCAGCAGATGCTCCATGGAGGCCACCCAGTCGTCAGCAGTGACCTCGCCGATCTCGCTACCCTGCTGATCGACCCACTTCACGCCTTCACGGATGTGGAAGGTGTACACGGTGCCATCGGCGGACACTTCATAGCTGGTGGCCAGACAGGGCTGCTGGATCCCCTTGATGTCGTACTCCATCAGATTGTCATACGTGCCAGCAATGAACATGGCATCGGAGGTGTAGGAGGTGGCGATGGTGTCCCAGATGTTCACGTTGTAGGGGTTCGTCTGGACATAGGTATCAGCCAGGGTGTAGCCGTGCTCAGCCAGATATGCCTTGGCGGCCTCAAAGTAGGCGGCGGCGTCCTCGGCCTCAGCCCACAGAGCCTTCAGGGCGTTGTTATCCTCTACAGTGATCAACTCGTTGGTAACGATCGTAGTGTAATAGCGGTACTCGTCCATGCCCCACAGCACAGTGGGGGAGGTGCGGGGCACCACGCGGCTCATAGCGTAGTTGCCGCCCTGGGTCTGGATGGGCAGAAAAATGCCGGACTCCAGGAACTTGGCCTCGGCAATGGCCATCTTGGCGATACGCTCATCGCCGCTGGCCTCCTTGGCAATGGCGTAGTACTCGCCAAACTCGCCCAGTACGAAGTCATAAATCGTGTCGCACGCATCCTCGTAATCCATGGCGTTGATGGCCTCCCAATCGGGGCCGGTGTAGACGCCATCCTCGGGCTCGTCCGGGGTCTCCGGGGCATCGGTGTTGTTGTCCTCCACGGGAGGGGTATCGGGGGTCTTGTTGTCGTCCGCAGCAGGGGGATTGTTATTCCCGCCGCAGGCGACCAGGCTCAGCACCATGACCAGTGCGAGAGCCAGGCTTAGAAACTTCTTCATCATGATTTTCCTCCTATCAGAATTATCTTTAACCAGTATCAGGCGGGCGCAGGGTCCGTTCCGTTCCGGCTAAATACTAGGCGGGCAGAGCCATGGCAGCCGCGAAGCGGCTGCCGCTTTAAAGGGACTTTAAAGCGCTAAACCGCTCTGTCCAATAAAAAGGCGTGGTCTGGGGTCAAGCCGGGCCACGCCGAAATGGCAATTTCCCGAACCATATTATACTGAAAAAAACAGAGTTTGTCAATAATGCCATTTTCAAAAGCCTATCCAAAATAGTCAAAACTTTCCGGACTCATTCCGATAAATCTCTATATAACCCACAAAAACCAGTCCTGCCGGGTCTATTTTCCCCTCATAATATATTTTTTCTCATCCATTTTTTGCCGCCCGTCCCGCGCTCCCGGCTGGATAACCTCTGTATATATGCAAAAAGAAAGCCGGAGGAACTTCTTGCGGAACGAGACATCTCAAAAATCCTTTCTCAAGCGAACATCTGCCAAAGAGAATTTCACCCAAAAGATAATATCCCCCGATCAAACCGAAGGCCCGCTCCCCTCAGAGCGGGCCTTCCGCATAGCAGTCAAATCAAACGCTCCCCCACGGGTCCCCCTCCGGCGGCCTATGCCCGCCGTTGAAGGCTCCCCGTCCCACGCGCCTCTGCCCCTCCTCGAAGTAGGCCAGATCGCACAGCGTCATATAAGGGGTGAGCCACACGTTCAGCAGTCCCATGGTCAGCGCGCTCAGCAGGCTCCAGCCGATAAAGCTCAGATCCAGTATGAACAGCTCCATCTTCATCCCTCTGGTCTGCTGGCAGCTGAGTCGGATGGCGCCTCCCGCCGTGATGGACTCGTCGGTCAAAATATTGTAGTACGCGAACCGGTACCGGTACAAGGCAACGATCCCCGGTATCCAGAACAGCATGGACCATAAAAAGATCTTCACACTCATCTGAATAGAGCACCAGATCAGCTTTCCCGCCACGCCCAGCCCGTCGGCCAGCGCAGCGTAGGGCATTTCCACGCCCCGCCGGATGCCCATACAATATATGTAGTATCCTCCGTTGAGCACCAGCCCCACCAGGGATACCAGCACGGAGAAGAAGAACGTCATCCCCGTCGGGCGGGGCAGCGAATACAGCAGCGCCTCCAGGTCTCCAGGATCGCTGCTGATCAGCGCGTCATAGTACCGGCCCGCCAGCCCATAAGAATAGAAGAGGGACCCTCCCTCCACCAGATCGGTCACCCGCTCCAGCACGAAGACGATGACCATCACCAGCAGCGTCACCAATATGGGCGACACCCTGGCCCCCAGTATGATCCGTCTGGCTTCCTCCTTGACTGCCCCGCGATTTATCATGAAATAGACCCCCAAAAATAGAATTTCCCACGATTTAATGGAATTTTACGCTATCATACCATGTTTTCCCCACAAATGCAAGCAATATGGAATCCCTTCAATTTGTTGCCGTCTTTGGGAACAAACTTCCATATTACCTGTCAAATCCGCAAAAAAATCATCAAAACCGCAAAAAACTCCTTTACATGTCGAATAAATGGGAGTATGATAAGGGCGTATGATTTTCCCCTGACGGCAGCGGATCCGTATCCGCAGTCCATGAACACAGGTCCTGAGTAAGAAGAAAATGAGGTGAAGATATGGCGCAAGCCTTTTTTGGCGGCATCCATCCCAACGATCAGAAGGGCGCCACCAACAAAAAGCCGGTCGAGACCCTTCCGCCGCCCGCCCGCGTGGTGATCCCCATGTCGCTGCATATCGGCGCGCCCTGTACCCCCTGCGTAGCGGTGGGGGACGAGGTAACGGTGGGCCAGAAGGTGGGGGAGGCCCCCGCCTTCGTCTCCGCCCCCGTTCACGCCAGTATTTCCGGCAAGGTGTCGGCGGTGGAGCCCCGTATCCATTTCTCCGGCGTCCCGGTCATGAGCGTGGTGATCGAGAACGACTTTAACGAGACCCCTTGTCCCTCCCTGTCCCCCGCCCCCGACTCGGACGACCTCACCCCCGAGCAGTTGGCCGGTATCATCAAGGAGGCGGGCATCGTGGGCATGGGCGGGGCCACCTTCCCGACCCACGTGAAGATCACCTCCGGCCTGGGCAAGGTGGACACGGTGATCGTCAACGCCAGCGAGTGCGAGCCCTACATCACCAGCGACCACCGCATCCTTCTGGAGGAGCCCGAGGCGGTCCTGGGCGGCGTGAAGCTCCTGGCCCGCATTTTCGGCGTGGACCGGGTCCATATCGCCATCGAGCAGAACAAGTCCAACGCCGCCGGGATGCTGAAGCTGAAGATCGAGGAGGAGAAGGCCCCCGCCGTGGTGGACGTCCTGCCCACCCGCTACCCCCAGGGCGCCGAGAAGCAGCTGTGCCAGTCCATCACCGGCCGCCAGGTGCCGCCCGGGGCCCTCCCCGCCGCCATCGGCTGCGCGGTGTTCAACGTGGTCACCACCGCCGCCATCTATAACGCCGTCTACCACGGCAAGCCCGTGACCCACCGGGTGGTGACCGTCTCCGGCTCCGGCGTGAACGAGCCCAAGAATCTCCTCTGTCCCATCGGCACCCCCATCGGCGACCTGCTGGACGCCTGCGGCGGCGTGAAGCAGCAGACCTTCAAGATCCTCATGGGCGGCCCCATGATGGGCCACGCTCAGTTCGACATGACCGCCCCCATCGGCAAGGGGACCAACGCCATCCTGGCCTTCGCGGACAAGGAGGAGCGCACCGTGGAGCACCCCGCCTGCATCCGCTGCGGCAAGTGCATCTCCGTGTGCCCCATGCGCCTCCAGCCGGTATTTCTCTACCAGTACGAGGCCGCCGGGATGCTGCCCGAGCTGGAAGCGGCCCACGTGATGGACTGCATCGAGTGCGGCGCGTGTACCTACATCTGCCCCGGCCGTCTCCACCTGGTCCAGGCCTTCCGTGCGGGCAAGCAGAAGCTGAACAACGCCAAAGCCGCCGCCAAGGCTGCCGCGGAGGCGGCCCAGGCCGCGGACGAGAAAAAGAAGGAGGGCTGACGCCATGGATTATAAAGCCTTGAACCTCATCGGTTCCTCCTCCCCCCACATCCGCACCAAGGACGGCGCGGGCCACATCATGGGGGAGGTCCTTATCGCCCTGGTGCTCCCTCTGGCCTTCGCGGTGTACAACTTCGGCCCCCGGGCCCTGGCGGCGGCGGCGGTGAGCGTGGCGGGCTGCTGCGTCTTCGAGCTGCTCTACCGCCTGCTGCTGCGCAAGAACAACACCCTGGGCGACCTGAGCGCCGCCGTCACCGGCCTTCTGATCGCCATGGTCTCCCCCGTGACCACCCCCTATTGGATCCTCCTGATCGGCGACTTCTTCGCCATCGTGGTGGTGAAGCAGCTCTTTGGCGGCGTGGGCAAGAACTTCCTGAACCCCGCCCTGGCGGCCCGGGCCTTCATGCTCTCCTGGGCCGGCGAGATGACTACCTGGGTCGGCCCCAAGACCTCCGTCCCCCTCATGGGCGTCATCGACGCGGAGACCTTCCCCACCCCCATGTCCTATCTCCACGGCAACGACCTCTCCGGCCTGATGAAGGCCACGGACCTGCCCAAGATGTTCGTGGGCCTGGTGGGCGGCTCCATGGGCGAGGTCAGCGCCATGCTCCTCCTCCTGGGCGGCCTGTTCCTCCTGTGGCGGAAGGTCATCACCTGGTACATCCCCGTCAGCTATATCGGCACGGTAGCCGCCCTGACCTTCCTCTTCCCCCGGGGCAACGATCCCCTCCAGTGGATGCTGTGCAACCTCCTGGGGGGCGGCCTGATGCTGGGCGCCATCTTCATGGCCACCGACTACGTCACCTCCCCGGTGAGCCACCTGGGTCAAGCCATTTTCGGCATCGGCTGCGGCCTCATCACCGTATTTATCCGCTACTTCGGCTCCTATAACGAGGGCGTGTGCTACGCCATTCTGATCATGAACCTGACGGTGTGGCTCATCGACAAGAGCATCAAGCCCCACCGCTTCGGCGTGGTCAAGGAGAAGGAGAAAAAGGCCCCTGCCCAAATCAAAAAGGAGGCCGCTAAGAAATGAGCAAGCAGAAAACGACAGCTGCCCCCAAAACCTCCGCCCTTCCCTCCCTGGACCTCAAGTACATCCTCCGCATCACCGGCGTCCTCCTGGTCATCTGCCTGATCACCGCCCTGCTTCTGGGCATCGTCAACGCCGTCACCAAGCCCCGTATCGACGCCATCCAGGCGGAGAAGGTGCGCGCCGCCATGTCCCAGGTGCTGGAAGCGGACGAATATCTCCCCATCCGGCTGCAGAAGGACCTCAGGGGCGTGCAGTCCGTTTCCGAGGCCCGCGCCGGCGGCGGGACGCTGGGCTACGTCGTCCAGGTGACCGCCAACGGCTCCCAGGGAGAGATACAGATGATGGTGGGCGTAGATGTGGAAAACCGCGTCACCGGCGTGTCCGTGATCAAGCACAGCGAGACCCCCAATATTGGCACAAAAGTTGTGGCCGACCAGTCCGTCCTGGACCGGTTCATTGGCATGGACCACGCGAAGGGTGAGATCACGGTCAACTCCGGGAGCAACCGCTTTGACGGCATATCCGGCGCGACGGTCAGCTCCAGGGGCGTGGCCGCCGGGGTAAACACCGCGCTGGCTGCCGCCTATGAAGCGGCGGCCGGGCTGGTTAAATAAGGAGGGCTGACACCATGAACATAGGAAAGCAACTCAAGGACGGGCTCCTGACCCAGAACCCGGTGCTGGTCCAGCTCTTAGGCATGTGCTCCACCCTGGCCATCACCACCACTGTTTCCAACGGCATCGGCATGGGCCTTTCGGTGACCATCATCCTGACCCTCTCCAACATCTTCATCTCCCTGCTGCGCAGAATCATCCCCGAGCAGGTCCGCATTGCCTGCTACATCGTAGTCATCGCCGGTTTCGTCACCATGGTTGATCTTCTGCTCCAGGCCTTCTTTCCCGACATTGCTGAGAGCCTGGGCGTCTTCATTCCCCTGATCGTGGTCAACTGCATCATTCTGGCCCGGGCGGAATCCTTCGCCAGCAAGTCGAAGCCTCTGCCCGCCGCCATCGATGGCATCTGCCAGGGCCTGGGCTATACTATGATCCTGCTGGCCATGAGCGCCATCCGCGAGCTTTTGGGCGCGGGTACCCTGAACGGCTCCCGTATTTTCCCTGCTGAATACGCGGCCAACATGCTGGCCCTTCCGGTGGGCGGCTTCCTGACGCTGGGCTGTCTCATCGCCCTGATGCAGTACATCCAGCGCAAGGTCAAGGGAGGGAAATAACCGATGGAATGGACCACATTATTTGACATCGCCCTGGGCGCGATCCTGATCAACAACTTCATCCTGGCCCAGTTCCTGGGCATCTGCCCCTTCATGGGCGTCTCCAAGAAGATGGAGACCGCCGTGGGCATGGGCTTCGCCGTGATTTTCGTCATGGGTCTGGCCTCCGCCCTGTGCTACCCGGTGAATCTCCTGCTGGACGCCCTGGACCTGCGGTATATGCAGACGGTTGCCTTCATCCTGGTGATCGCCGCCCTGGTGCAGCTGGTGGAGATGTTCCTGAAAAAGGCCGTTCCCACCCTCTACCAGGCCCTGGGCGTCTACCTGCCCCTCATCACCACCAACTGCGCGGTGCTGGGCGTGGTGCTGCTGAACGTGCAGAACGGCTACAATTTCATCGAGTCCGTGGTCTACGGCATCACCGGCGGCGCGGGCTTCCTGCTGGCCATCGTGCTCTTTGCCAGCATCCGGGAGCGCCTGGAGTTCGCGGACCCGCCCAAGGCCTTCAAGGGCTTCCCCATCGCCCTGGTCACCGCCGGCCTCATGGCCCTCTGCTTCATGGGCTTCCAGGGATTGAAGATCCCCTGGTAAACGGACCGGCCCCCTCTGGGCCGCGATAGCGAGTCAAATTTACTCCGCCGCGCTGGCGGCGAAGCTCCTGGGTCGGGCGTTCTCCTTCCCATGGAGAGAGGAGGAATATTTTGAATATCTTCTATGCTGTGCTGACACTTGGCATCCTGAGCGGCCTGTTCGGCCTGGTGCTGGCCGTGGCCTCCAAGGTCTTCGAGGTCAAGACGGACCCCAAGCTGGACCTGATCCTGGACTGTCTGCCGGGCGCCAACTGCGGCGGCTGCGGCTATCCCGGCTGCGCCGGCTGCGCGGCGGCCATCCTGGCCAAGGAGGCCCCCGTCAACGCCTGTCCCAGCTGCTCCGGCCCCCAGACCAGCCGCATCGCGGCGGTGATGGGCGTGGAGGTCAAGGCCCAGGAGCGCCGGGTGGCCTTCGTCCGCTGTAATGGCGGCAGCCGGGCCAGCCGGAAGTTCGAGCGCTACGTGGGCCTCACGGACTGCGTCGCCGCCATGAAGGTCTCCGGCAACGGCACCCTGGACTGCGCCTACGGCTGTCTCGGCCTGGGCACCTGCGTCCAGGCCTGTAAGTTCGACGCCATCCACATCAACGCCCACGGCGTGGCCCAGGTGGACCAGAGCAAATGCACCCACTGTATGCAGTGTGCCAAGGCCTGCCCCCGCCACGTGATCACGGACGTTCCCTACGCCTCGGACATCATGGTCCCCTGCGGCAACAAGGACAAAGGGCCCTCCGCCAAGTCTCTCTGCACCGTCAGCTGCATCGGCTGCCGCCTGTGCGAGAAGAACTGTCCCGCCGGGGCCATCACGGTCACGGACAATAACGCTTCCATCGACTATACCAAATGCACCTCCTGCGGCGTCTGCGTAGAGAAGTGCCCCCGGAAGCTGATCACCGACATCCACGCCACCGGCAAGGTGGAGCCGGTGGGCTGACCACCCAAATATGGAAAATGTTTCACGTGAAACACTCAGGCTGCCTGTGTGCCGAAATGTTTCACGTGAAACATTTTTATCTATCATACGGAGGCCGTCTATGTTTTGTATCCTTGTTACCGGCATACCAGCCGCAGGCAAAAGCACCATGGCAAAATTTCTGGGAGAGCAGCTGCAGCTGCCCGTTCTCTCCAAGGACAGCATCAAGGAATTGCTCTACGATACCGTCGGCTTCCGCTCCAGAGCCGAAAAGGTCCGTCTGGGCACTGCCGCCATGGATATCATGTACTATGCCGCGGAGCAGCTGATGTCCTGCCGTCAGGCATTCATATTGGAGAACAACTTTGAACACGCTTCCCGGGAGGGCCTGACGGCTATTCTGGACCGCTATGGCTATCAGGCCATTACCGTCACCCTGACCGGAGACCGCGAGACCATCTACCGCCGCTTCCTGGAGCGGAACCAAAGCCCGGACCGCCACCGGGGCCACATCGTCAACGACCGGTACCCGGAGGAGGGGCCCTCCACCGTCCCTCCCCCTCCCTCCTTTGAGGACTTCACCGCCGGCATCGCCGCGCGGGGAATGGACACTTTCACCGCGAATGGACCGCATATCACGGTAGATACCACCGATCTTGACCGTATTGACCGCGCGGACCTGCTGAAAAGGCTTCGGGCCCTTCTCCATTAGGCAGCTGCCTCTTCCGGCGGAAAATGTTTCACGTGAAACATTTTCTTCTCTTCTGCCGGACCCTTTACAGAAAACGCGCCATTGGCGCGTTTTTTTGCGTTGCAGCCTGAAATATCTTACTTTCTTCCTCTCTGCTTGCCAAATATGTTCTTCCGTGCTATAATGGGTCCATAACCTTGCGGCAATGTAAACGCTGTTGATCAACCGGATATGTAAAATAGAAAAGGAGGAGCTTTCTTATGAAGTCGAATCGCTTATGGAGTTGTCTGCTTGCCCTTGCGGTGATGCTTACGATCGTCGGGTTCAGTGCATATGCTTATGCAGCTCCTGCTGATACAGGCAATGAGGGATATACCATTGACGAACCATATGAATATCCCATCCAGCCTGGGACAGATGAATGGTTCGCGATAGAGAGCCATGCAGACAAGGTCGAAATGCTGCAGATCCCCCAAGAGGTGCTGGAGAACATGACCACAAGAGCCCTTGTCGAAAGCGTTGTCAATTACCCTTATTTCCCCGATATGGACGCCTTCTCCACTCCGGAGCAGGGATATCGGGCCGTCAGGGACGGGTTCAACGGATTGCAGGAGCTTGAAGCCAGACCGGATGGAATGGCTTGCCTGTCTGAGTACTTTGAGGAGCAGCAAAGGATGCCTTCGTCAGATATGACCTATGTGGTCAGAAGGGCAATCGAAATCACCCTGGAGAGCGGCCAGCAGAGCTGAACATATCATGGGTAAAAAATCTTACTTTGCCGGTCCATGGTTGATCCGGCATGATAAAAAGGAGCGATCATCATGAAACAGAGCGAATTACTGTCCCAATGGCTGGCTGAGGAGGAGGCCGCGCAGATCCACGGCTGGGACTTCTCCCACATCCATGGCCGTTACGAAGAGGGCCAGGACCTCCCCTGGGACTTCGATCAGCTCGTCCGCCGCTTCCTGCTTCCGGAGCACCGCATCCTGGACATGGACACCGGCGGCGGGGAATTTCTCCTGTCCCTGGGCCATCCCCATTCCCTCACGGCCGCCACAGAGGGCTATCCTCCCAACGCGGCCCTCTGCCGGGAAACGCTCCTGCCTCTGGGCGTCGATTTTCGGGAGGCGGACGGAGGCGGTCCCCTCCCCTTCCCCGATGGGAGCTTTGACCTGGTGCTCAACCGCCACGGAGACTATCTGCCAGCCGAAGTCTTACGGGTCCTGAAGCCGGGAGGGATCTTCCTGACGCAGCAGGTGGGCGCGGAGAACGACCGGGAGCTGGTGGAGCTCCTTCTGGACCCGGTCCCGCCCCTCCCCTTTCCAAGGCAATACCTCTCCATCGCCCGGGAGGACTTGGAAGCCGCAGGGTTTTCCATTCTGGATTCTCAGGAGGCCTTCCGCCCCATCCGGTTCTGGGATGTGGGCGCGCTGGTCTGGTTCGCCCGGATCATTCCATGGGAGTTCCCCGGTTTCTCCGTGGAGAAGTGCCGGGAGGGGCTGTTCAAAGCACAGGATATCCTGGAACGAAACCAGGTAATCGAAGGAATGACCCACCGGTATTTCCTGGCGGCCGAAAAGGTAGGGTAGTGTTTTGTAGGGGCGGAATGTTTCACGTGAAACATTCCGCCCCTCAATGTCTACCGTAGTGCCCCTCCGGCAGCACAGCTGCCGGAGCCTGCGCTAAAAATGTGCCACCGGCGCTTTTTCTTCACGCTGCGGCGTGAAACATTCCGCCCCTCGACGTCTACCGTAGTGCCTCTCCGGCAGCACAGCTGCCGGAGCCTACGCTAAAAATGCGCCACCGGCGCATTTTCTTTACGCTGCGGCGTGAAACATTCCGCCCCTACGTCTACCGTAGTGCCCCTCCGGCAGCACAGCTGCCGGAGCCTACGCTAAAAATGCGCCACCGGCGCATTTT
>CAJTVO010000060.1 GCA_910579485.1 uncultured Oscillospiraceae bacterium
CACTCCACCAATGGGCGGGGTCCTGCTCGCTCCAGCCGGGGCGGGGAAAGGCGAGAGGGTAGTCCCTGGTGACCGTGTTTCTGACCTGACCAGCCTCGTCTACCAGCAGCAGCTTGCAGGCCGAGGTCCCCAGGTCGATTCCAATATATAGCATAGCGCCCTCCTTACAATGTAATTTCTACCTGAACCCTGCTCCCAGCGGGGAACAGAGGAACCCTATCGCCTTCCATAGTCTGACCATTCGCC
This sequence comes from uncultured Oscillospiraceae bacterium, assembly GCA_910579485.1. Lineage (GTDB taxonomy): Bacteria > Bacillota > Clostridia > Oscillospirales > Oscillospiraceae > Pelethomonas. Next base: position 247 of record CAJTVO010000060.1, read on the forward strand.
GTCATAGACCGCATTCCGGTCTGACGGATATGGATATGGTACTCCGAGCCTCGGAACTGGCGATGAACCGTCAGATCCTGCAGCTCGTCCGGCAGGCAGGGGACGATCCGCAGCCCGTCATAGTCCGGCTGAATACCTAAAATCGCCTGGCTGATGGACACGAAGGTCCAGGATGCCGTGCCGGTGAGCCAGCTGTTCCTGGCGTGGCCCGGCTCTCCGGAGGCCCGTCCCGTCACCGTTTGGGAGTAGACGTAAGGCTCCGTTTCGTGGATCTCGCTCTTCTCCTCCAGGTAGGCGGGACAGATGCGCCTGTAAACATCGAACGCCTCGTTCCCCCGGCCCAGGACCGCCTCGCCGCAGACGATCCAGGGGTTGTTGTGGCAGAACACGGAGCCGTTCTCCTTGAAGCCCGGCGGATAGGAGGAAATTTCCCCCAACTCCAGATGGTACTCGGTGTAACAGGGAGCCAGCAGTTCCACGCCGTATTTCCCCAGCAGACGCGCCCTGGTGGAATCCAGGGCTTTCTTCATCTCGCCGGTTTCCTTGCCGATACCCGCCAGGGTGCAAAAGCCTTGCGGCTCAATGTAGATCTGCCCCTCACTACACTCGCGGCTGCCAACTTTTTTCCCGGCGGCATCGTAGGCCCGCAGGAACCACTCGCCGTCCCAGCCGTCTGTCAGGACAGCCTTTTCCATGTCTGCCACGGCTTTTTCTACCGCCCCTGCTTCCTCCGTCAGCCCGATCTAGCGGCACAGGGCGGCATACTCCCCGCCGTACTTGACGAACATGCCGGCGATGAATACCGACTCCGCCACCGGCCCCTCGCTGGGGCCGAAGGTCTGGAAGCTCTCCCCCGGCTCGGCAGAGAAGCAGTTGAGGTTCAGGCAGTCGTTCCAGTCCGCCCGACCGATGAGGGGCAGCTTGTGGGGACCCAGGTGCGTCATGGTGAATTGAACGCTGCGGCGGATATGCTCCAGCAGAGGCGCCTCGCTGCCAGGCTTGTTGTCGAAAGGGGTGGGGTGGTCCAGAATTGAAAAATCTCCGGTTTCCTTGATATAGGCGCACACCGCGCCCACCAGCCACAGAGGATCGTCATTGAAGCCTCCGCCGATGTCGTTGTTGCCCCGCTTGGTGAGGGGTTGGTATTGGTGGTAGGTGGAGCCATCGGAGAACTGGATGGATGCGATGTCGATGATCCGCTCCCGGGCCCGGTCGGGGATAATGTGCATGAAGCCATAGAGATCCTGGCAGGAATCCCGGAACCCCATACCCCTTCCCACACCGCTCTCATAGTAGGAGGCGGAGCGGCTCATGTTGAAGGTCACCATGCACTGGTACTGGTGCCAGATGTTCACCATCCGGTCCAGCTTTTCGTCCCCGGACTGAAGCTGGAACTTGCCCAGAAGCTTGCCCCAGTAGGCGGCAAGGGCCTGTTTTGCCGCCTCTACCGCTTCGCCGGAGGCGAATTTTTTCATTACTCGATGGGCGGCATCTTTGCGGATGACACCGGGGGCAATGAACTTCCGCTCCCTGGGATTCTGTCCGTACCCCAGTACGAAGGTACACCGCCAGGACTGCCCAGGCTCCAGTGTCACATCCAGCCGGTGGCAGGCAATAGGGTACCAGCCTACCCGCAGGGAACCGCCGGAGGTCCCCTCCCGCACCATCTGCGGGTCCGCCCAGGTCCCCATGTGGCCCAGAAAGGAGTTTCGATCTGTGTCGAAGCCCTGGGCGGGAACATTAACGCCGTAATAAGCATAATGGTCCCGGCGTTCCCGATACTCAGTCTTGTGGTAAATGACGCCTGGCTCCACCTCGGACTCTGCAATGTTCAGGTTCCGTTGGAAATTCTCTCCATCACTCACCGCGTTCCACAGGCACCACTCCACGCAGCCATAGACTTGGAGGGTTTTAGCTTCGCCGCCTTGGTTGATCAGTTTCAGGTCGTGGAGTTCGCATGTCTCCCCCAGCGGAACAAAACAGGTCAGCTCCGCCCGCAGGCCGTCCTTCTCGCTGTCGAATACGGTATACCCCAGGCCGTGGCGGCATTGATAGGAATCCAGCGGAGTGCGGGTGGGAAGAAAGCCGGGATTCCATGCAGACTTCCCTTTTTCCCTAATGTAGTAGAAGCGCCCTCCCTCATCGGCAGGAACGCTGTGGTAGCGGTACCGCAGCAGCCGCTGGAGTTTAGCATCCCGGTAGAAACAGTAGCCGCCCATGGTATTGGAGATCAGTCCGAAAAAATCCTCATTACCCAGGTAATTGATCCAGGGCAGAGGTGTTGCAGGGGTGTCGATGACATATTCCTTCCGCATATCATCGAAGTGTCCAAATTGCATAAATCGTATCCTCCTCAATAAATTAAACGTTTTCTCTCTTAAGAATATTATATAGCAGGCACAGAAGGAAAATCAATTCTGCAAAATGCCCAAAAATCAAGGCATGTTAATTAGCGGTATCGCCGAAATTCTGCGAAAATGCAAAATAGGAATTGACGATTCCGCCATGTTGTTGTATAACGATAAAGAAAACGTTTTATTTCCTTGGTGACAGAAAGGTGGGATACGCCATCGTTACGATCAAAACGATCTCCGAAGCCTGCGGCCTGTCCATTGCCGCTGTTTCGAAGGCCCTTAACGGACAGCCAGGTATCAGCCAGGAGAAGGCCGCCATGGTCCGCAGGACTGCCCAGGAGATGGGTTACTATCCCAATGCGGCTGCTCAGACGCTGAAAACCAAGCGGAGCTTTAATATTGGCATCCTGTTTCAGAACAGACTGGCCCATGAATATTTTTCTCTGATCCTGGAGTCCGTCCGGCAGACGGCAGAAGAGAAAAATTATGATATAACTTTCCTGGGTAACCGGCACAGTCCGGGGATGAGCTACTATGAGCATGCCATGTACCGCCAGTGTGATGGCGTGATCATCGCTCAAGGCAATTTTGAATTTGATGGCTTGCGGCGGCTGACAGAAAGCGATATCCCGGTGGTTTCCGTGGAGCAGGCATTCACTGGCCGCACCGTTGTCATGAGTGATAACGTGGGCAGTATGGAGGAGATCGTCCGCTATCTTCATGGTCTGGGCTACCGGCGGCTGGCGTTCATCCACGGCGAGATGGGCGATGTGACACGGGCCCGGCTGACTGGGTTTCACCGGGGCTGCCGCGCCTGTGGCATTGAGATACCGGATCATTGGGTGATTGCCGCCCGGTTCCACGAACCGGAGGATTCTATCCGGGCTACCCGGCAGCTGATGGGAGAAAAAACGCCGCCGGATTGCATTCTCTATCCGGATGATATTTCCTGCATCAGCGGCGTTGCCGCCGCCCAGGGTCTGGGACTGTCCGTTCCGAGGGATATCAGCTGTTTCGGCTTCGATGGCATCCGGCTGGCCTCTGTCATGACCCCCAGCATTGCCACCTACCGGCAAAACGCCCAGGACATCGGACGACACGCGGCAAATGAGCTGATCGCCGCCATCGAGGACCCCAAGTGCTACGTTCCCCGTGTGATCACTGTTCCCGGCGAGATACAGCCCGGCGGGAGCATTCGAGACTTGACCATATTATAACCATTGAAAAGGGAGTGATCTATTTGCATTTTTCCACAGAATATGCAAGAACACAGACAGCAACAGCCTATGAACGCATTACTGAAACTTTCGGTAAGCAGGAGGGGGTGTTGGATGCGGAGTTCTTCTCTGGAGGACGAAAAGCCGCTCTTGGTTTTGGGAGACTGCCTTTCGCGGCGCCCCTGTGCGCGCGGCTGATGAGTCGTCCCGCCGTGGCGGCATACCTGTCCCGGTTTTCCGGCAGTCAACTGTTCTGGCTGGAGGAGGAAACCGGCAGGGTATGCCATATGACGGAAGCCGGGGAGCAGGCCGTACCGGAGGATGCGGCGGCAGAGATCCTGGCGGTCTATCACCGGGTGATGTCCGGTCCTGGACAGCTCAACGAGAGGGGGGAGCTGCTGCTGGATCTGAAAGCCTGCCCGGTGGGGCCCCACTATCCGGTGAATCTACTGCTGGGCAGCCGGGCCGGATATCCCTATCCGCTCTGCACAACGCCCAAAAGCGTACTGGACGCATTAGGCCGGGGTTCCTTCCGTGGAACTGGTGGTACACAGGTCCTGGCTACCCGCTGCACGCTCCAGCTGGAGGAAAATGGCGAACCGGCCAACCGGCAGTTCTATCTGGTGGAGGACGGGCGGCAGATATTCTACTCCGCCAACGTGGAGGAAAACGTGGCCGCCGCCCACTGCCTCCACTCCCAGAACCGCACGATCATTACATATGAAACAGCCTGCGGCCTGACCATCCGCCGCACCATCTTCCTCCTGCCCCAGGAGCCGGGGATGCCCAACGCCGTGGAAGCCCAGCGGGTAGAGATCGAGAATCACTCGGGCCGGGACCGGAGAATGAGTATCGTTATGACCGGCGTGTTCGGCGTAGGCGCACCCCTGAATATCGCAAACGACGTGGTCTGCGTCAACATAGTCCATGAAAGCGCAGCGTACTATGACGGCGGCCTCCCCGCTGCCCTCGCCGTACACTTCAAACCCTCGGGAGAGCAGTCGGCCCAGCGGTTCGCCGCCCTGCTGTGCCGTGGGGAGTACATGGACAGCTTCTGCACCAGCCTCTCCGATTTCGTCGGCTGCGGGACCTTAGAGCATCCGGAGCTGATCGCCCATCTGCCCAGCCGTTACAGCCGCAAGAATGCCCCATTTTTCGCGCTAGAGAAAACGTTTAACATTTTAGCTGGAGAAACCATATCGGTAGACGGGTTTGTGGGAATGCTGGAAGAAGACGCACAGGCGGCGGATTCCTTAGATGAGGCCCTTTTCTGTCTGCTGAAGAAGTATAAAGATTCTTCAGCTCTGAAGGAAACCTTCCAATCGGTAGTGGATTTTTGGGAACGCTATCCGGCCTACTTACAGCCGGAAACCGGGGACAGCCGGTTTGACGCATATGTGGGACACAATCTGCCCTTCCAGGTGCTTTACCAGACCTACGTTTCACGCGCTTTTGCATGGACCCAGAAGTCCTACCGGGAAACCGGCTTCCGGGAGATCCAGGATATCTACGCCTCCATGTACTATCTCAGCGCCATGGGGGAGAACGGCCTCATTAAGGAACTGCTCTCCAACTGGATCCGCAGCGTGTTCCGCATGGGCTACGCCTACCACGACTTCACCTTCCAGGGCAAGGAACCCGGTGACTGCTCCGATGACCAGCTCTGGCTGGTGCAGGCGGTGTACCGGTATGTGAAGCTCACGGGCGACATCGGGTTTTTGCTGGAGGAGTACCCCATTGCCGGAGAGGAGGCCAAGCGGCCCCTCTGGGAGACGCTGATGGCGATCCTGACATACAGCGGCAATATTTCCGTGGGCATCCACGGCCTTCCCCTGCTGGACAAGGCGGACTGGAACGACACCCTGCGTCTGGACGAAGAGGTCATGAAGGGTCCCGAGAAGGAGCGGCGCTACTGGGAGCAGCTGGAGAAGAAAAACCAGAAATACGGCGTCCCCCTGGAGAACACCCTGTGCGAGAGCGTCATGAATGCCTGCCTGCTGCGCATCGCGGCGGACGAAGTGTCCGAGATGGCTGCGCTGACCGGCAAGGCCGCGGATGGCAAGACCGCTGCCGCACTTTCCCGGCGTATTTACAGCAGTATGCAGGAGAACGCCTGGAAGGGTGACTTCTTCGCCCGCTGCCTTATCAACGACGGACGGCCCTACACCTACCTAGGCGCAGGCGGTGACGGCCTGAGTCTGGATCCGGCTATCAACGGCAGCTACTATCTCAATTCCTACAGCTGGTCCATCCTGGCTGGTGTGGCCTCCGAGAAACAGATCGAGGTCATGCTCCACAATGTGGAAAAGTATCTGAAAACCAATGCCGGCCTGAAGCTCTGTACCCTGGTGGACTATGAGAAGCTGGGGGTCAACACCGCCACGGCCATCTACTTCCCCGGCGACCGGGAGAACGGCGGCGTCTTCAAACACGCAGCCATGATGGCAGCGGCAGCCTCCCTGAAAGCGGCCAAAACCGTGAAGGATGAGGCCCTGGCAAAACGTCTGGCGGAGCTGGCCTGGTTCATGATCGACCGCACCCTTCCCTATACCGCCATGGACGATCCCTTCCGGCTCAAGGGCAATCCCCGGTTCTGCACCCAGTATAACAACAGCGAGACCGGCGAGAACATCGGTCCCATGCTCTCCGGCACGGCCTCCTGGCTGACGCTGGCGGTGTATGAGTTCCTGGGGCTGGGGGAAAACGCGGAGACGATCCCCACCGCGCCGGTGCTGAGGCCGGGTCAGACGGCCACCGGTTACACCTTGCGTTGGGCTGATACCCTGTTAAAGGTTCAGATAGAGAGCGATGGGACCCGCTTCCGGGCTGGTGAGGGGACGACGTATCTCCTGGATGGTGTTCCCGTATCTGGAGAGGCCCCCAGGCCCATGGATGGCGGCACACACCTCCTGACCATCCAGTTATGAGCGGCTGACAGAGGTCTTTATAGTAAGATTTGAAAGGAGAGGTGCCTATCAGCTTATTTTTTGCAGCGCAAAGAAAACGTTTAATACTCGGCAGGCGGCATATGCCGCCTGCTGCTGGGGAGTACTCCCCAGCAGCACAAAAAGAGAATTGGAGGGATGCACATGCCAACAGCGACACTGGCTCAAGCAAATGCAAAGACCCGCGCGAACCCGGTATACATTGTCCACCGGATCGCCATCCTCCTGGCCTGCGCGGCCATTTTCTACCCCGGCTTCAACCCTGGGCGAATCACCACCGCCATCAACCGCAACGTCTCCCTGTTCACGGCCTGTATCTCCTATAACTCCCTGGTAAGCGAGCTTCAGCGGCCCCTGGCCAGAGGGTGGGTGCAGTCCAGCACCTTTGTACTGGTGATGATCGCCAGCATCATTCTGGTACTGGGCATCGTCCTTGCCGCCATCGGCGGGTGTATGTCCGTGGGCAACACCCGGATGCAGCGCAAGGGACTGATTTTCCCTCTCGCCGGCTCCATTGTCATGGCTGGCGGTCTGGGCGGCATTTTCATGGCTCACGCCCAGATCGTGACAGCCGCTAATGACCGGGTTCCTGCCAACTTCGCCTCCGGCTTCTGGCTGTATGCCGTACTGGCGGCGGTGATCCTGCTGACCACCCTGCTCCAGCTGGCGTCCGGTAAGGGCGTGGAGCTGGAAGAGAAAATGGAGATGAAGGAAAAGTACAAGATTTTCCTCATGTTCCTGCCCATCCTGGCGCTGGCCTTCGTGTTCTCCTACCTGCCCCTGTGGGGTTGGCGGTACGCCTTTTTCGACTACAAGGCGGGCGGTGAGCTGACGGCGGAGAATTTCGTGGGCTTCCGGTGGTTCACCTACCTGTTCCAAAGTGACGCTACCCGCGCCGACATCCTGCGCGTCATCAAGAACACCCTGTGCCTGAGCGGCATCGGCATCATCACTAGCTGGCTGCCCATGGCCTTCGCCATCTTCCTGACACAGGTGCGCAGCAAGCGGTTCCGCCGTTTGGTGCAGACCTTCACCACAGTCCCCAACTTCCTGGGCTGGGTCATTATCTACGCCGTGGCTCTGGCCATTTTCTCCACCGACGGTTTCGTCAACACGTTCCTTAACAACATCCTGCATATCACCGCCGATGCCAACTACCTGATGGACAGCAGCCATATGTGGCTGAAGATGTGGCTGTGGGGCACATGGAAGGGCCTGGGCTGGAGCGCCATCATCTATATCTCCTCCATCACCGGCATCGACCCCACCCTCTACGAGGCGGCCACCGTGGACGGCGCGGGCCGGTTCCAGCAGATGTGGCATGTCACCGTGCCCCAGCTCAGCTCCACCTTCTTTGTCATGCTGCTGATGAGCATCGCCAACGTCCTCTCCAACGGCATGGAGCAGTACCTGGTGTTCTCCAACGCCATGAACCGGCAGAGTATCGAGGTGCTGGACCTGTACGTGTATAACCTGGGTATCGTCAACGGTCAGATCCCGCTGTCTACCATGGTGGGTATGTGCAAGTCCATCATCAGCGTGGCCCTGCTCTTCATCGCCAACACCGCGTCCAAGAAAATGCGCGGCGAGAGTATCATTTAAGGAGGCGGCGACATGGGAAATAACTTTTACCGCAAGACTGCGGGAGATACCATCTTCAATGTGGTGAACATCGTCGTTTTCACATTGTTCACCATCCTGTGTATCTTCCCCTTCTACTACCTGTTCATCAACACCATTTCCGACAACGCCCTGGTAGGGGCTAACGCCATCACCCTGCTGCCCAAGGGGATCCACTTTGGCAACTACGTGGCCTTAAAGGACGTGCAGGACTTCGGCAACGCCGTCATGGTCACCGTCAGCCGCACTATCCTGGCCACGGCCCTGATGGTCCTCTGCTCCGCCTTCGCCGGATATCTGACCACAAAGCGGGAGATGTGGAACCGCAGTTTCTGGTACCGGGCACTGGTCATCACCATGTACTTCAACGCCGGAACCATTCCCTGGTACCTGAACATGCTTGGCCTGGGCCTGACAGACAACTACCTGGGCTACATCATCCCCGCCATCGTGGCCCCTTACAACATCATCCTGGTGAAGACCTACATCGAGTCCATCCCCGCTTCCCTGGAGGAGAGTGCCACCATCGACGGAGCCACCACCATGCAGGTGTTTATCAAGATCATCCTGCCCCTGTCCAAGCCTATCCTGGCTACCATCGCCGTGTTCGGCGCGGTGGGCAACTGGAACAGCTTGCAGGACTCCCTGATCCTCATGTCCAACTCTCCGGGATTGTATACCATGCAGCACCGGTTATGGGTGTACCTCAACAGCTCCTCCAACCTGGCGGCGGCGATGTCCGGCGGCGGCGCGGTAACGACAGGTATGCTCAACAACAAGGTCATCAAATACACCATTTCAATGGTCACTGTCATCCCTATCATGCTGGTGTATCCGTTCATGCAGCGGTACTTTGAAGAAGGCATGATGCTGGGCGCGGTGAAAGGATAAAAACTAATTTCAGAAAGGAAACCAATCACATGAAAAAGACGCACACTCGTATTCTCGCTCTGCTGCTGAGTATGGTCATGACGCTCAGCCTCCTGACCGCCTGCGGCGGGAACCCCAGCACTCCTAGTAATACCGACACACCCGCTTCCCCGGACAGTCAGGGCAGCGCCGCCGATCCGGCTGACGATCCCCTGCTGAACAACGAAGAAACCATCAACCTGACTGTGTTCAGCCAGACCGCCAACTGGTCCGGCGCTCAGACCGGCTGGGGCGCTACCCTGCTAAAGGACAAATTCAACATCGAGCTGACCATCATCCCCGACACCAACGGCGCCTATCAGACCCGTATGGAGAGCAAAAACCTGGGCGACATCATCATCTGGGGCAGCAACGGCGAGGAGTACGCCGCCGCCGTGAACCAGGGCCTGCTCTTCGACTGGGACGAGGAGGATCTCCTCACCACCTATGGTGACTACATCTCCAGCAACCTCCCTGACGGAATCGCCGCCAACAAGGCCATCAACGCCGACGGCAAGGTCTACGGCATCGGCAACGGGATCACCAACCAGAAGGGCCAGCACGACACCTTCATCTACGACTGGGGCATCCGTTGGGACCTCTATGAGCAGTTGGGCCACCCCGAGGTCAAAAACCTGGACGACCTCGCCGACGTACTGGGCCAGATGAAGGAACTCTGCCCCACTGGCGACGATGGCAGGCCCACCTACGCGGTGAGCATCTGGCCCGACTGGGACGGCGAGATGGTCATGTACGTCAAGGGCTTGGCCAGCGCCTACTACGGCTATGACGGCGACTGCATCGGCATGGGTCTGTACGACGGCGAGACTGGCAAGTTCTACCCCAGTCTGGAGGAGAACGGACCCTATCTCAACGCGCTGAAATTCCTCAACAAGCTCTATCAGAGGGGCCTGGTGGACCCGGACTCCATGACCCAGACCTACGACCAGATGATGCCCAAGATGCAGAAGGGCAACTGCCTGTTCTCTATCTTTGACTATGCCGGCAGCAACCTCTACAACACCCCCGAGCACATGACGGATACGGGGGACAAGGTTGGCTCCATCATGCGGCCCCTGGTTCCGACGGAGGCCAAGCCCATCGTTTACGGCCTCAGCACCGGCGGCAATACCCGCATCTGGTCCATCGGCAACAACTCCATGTATCCCGAGAAGTGCATGCAACTCATCAACTGGCTCTTCACCCCGGAGGGCGGCATGACCACCTGGTACGGCATCAAGGGACTCATGTGGGATTACGACGAAAACGGCAATATCTACTTCACCGAGCTGGGCCAGATGTGCGCCAACGACCCCTCCTATGACCTGACGGGCGTGGAGTGGACCAGCCCCGACACCGGCAAGACCTACACCCTGGAGGGCACCTTCAACGACGGCCTCATCCAGGCCAACAATACCACCTGGGCCCAGGGCGCGGTCAACCCCGACTCCAACGGGGAGCGCTACCACAAGCTCACCTGGGCCAGCCAGATGGGCGAGCCGAAAAACGACGCGGATTCCGACTGGCGCACTGTCACCGGCGCGGAAGGTACCCAGTCCTACATGGAGACCACTGCGTACAAGGTGTTCCCTGCCGCGCCCAACTTCTCCGTGGAGGAGAAAACCCCCGAGCTGCAGCTGAAGTGGGACCAGTGCAAGGAGTGCATCAAAAACGGATCCTGGAAAGCGATGTATGCCGCCAGCGACGCGGAGTTCAGTGCCCTGGTGGAGGAGATGCGCACGTCCGCCAGTGCCTACGGCTACCAGGATTGCATCGACTGGTGCCAGGAGCAGGCCGCGATCCGCTTCGCCGCTCAAGAGAACTGATTTACCAATAGATTTTTCCCCGGACCGCCGCTCCGGCGGCGGTCCGGGGGCGACCCCAAACAATAAAAAGGAGGCTCCCGCTATGAAGCTGCGCATTGACTCGCCTTTTATCCAAACGGGCATCAAGATCACCAATCTGCTGATTCTCAACCTCTTCTGGGTCATCGGCTGCGTCCCCATTGTCACCATCGGGACCTCCACCATCGCGGCGTTCACCGTGACGCTGAAAATGACCGAGGGCCGGGAGGGGCTGAGTATGACTGTCCAGTTCTGGTCCGCTTATGTGAAGAACCTCAAACACGGCATACCCTTGACGCTCATCCTCCTGGCGGGGATTTGGAGCGTGTGGATAGACTGGCAGATCTTCGACAAGGTCGAAGGCAATCCCATTGGGTTTCTGATCCTGGCTTTGGTGGTGATCTTCCTGCTGCTGGTTCACTTCCTGTTTGTCTTTCCTTTGGAGGCCCGGTATGACAACCGGCTCTTAATGAATCTCTCCAACGCCCGGAAGCTCTTTATCCGCTACGCCGGACGGAGCCTGGGGCTGGTGGGGATATTGTTCCTGCAATTTTTGCTGTTTACTCAGGTGAACACCATTCTGATCTTCGCGGGCTTCTTCTGCCTGCCGATATTGATGATCTACACCGCCAGTCAGATTGCCATGCCAATATTCCGGCAGGTGGAGAAAACTGGCGGCGCGCCGGAAGAATTTGAGATTACCAGTGATTTGTATTAAAGCGGACGAATATGCCCCCGGTGGAGGGGCTTACCATAAACTTTATGAAACAACCCTTTTTGATTGGAGGTAATGCGATTGGAAAAGCAGGTGTATAACCCCTATTTGCCGCTGGGAACCTGCATCCCGGACGGCGAACCCCACGTATTTGGTGACAGGCTCTATGTTTATGGATCCCATGATCAAGAGGGCGGTTCCTCCTTCTGCGTACTGGACTATGAGTGCTGGAGTACGCCGGTGGATGATCTGACGTCGTGGCGGTGTGAGGGGACGATCTACCGGGCGGAGCAGGATCCGGATTACGGGACCATGGATAAAGTCATGTACGCTCCCGACGTAGTTCGGGGAACGGACGGACGTTACTATCTTTATTACGCAATGGCGGGAGGGAAGCGGTTCACCGGCCCTATCCATGTGGCGGTGTGCGACACGCCGGCAGGAAAGTACGAATACTACGGCTCTGTGCGCACGCCGGACGGAAAAGAGATGGAAAAATACATTACCTTCGACCCCGGCATCCTCAATGACAACGGGCGCATCTGGCTGTACTACGGCTGGGCCTTGTCCACGCCGCCGGAAGAAATCCCGGATCCGGAGGAACGTATGCGCTTGCAAACACAGGTATTCGGCAAAACAAGGGAGGAACTGACAGCCCAGCCGGAGTGCTATATGGGCGCTAACGCCGTGGTGCTGGCGGACGATATGCTCACTATTCTAAACGAACCTGTCCGCATAGTTCCGGGGCCCTGGGAGGCTGTGGGGACATCTTTTGAGGGGCACGCCTTTTTTGAGGCCAGCTCCATGCGGAAAGTCCGGGATACCTATTATTTCATCTACTCCTCCCAGCACAGCCATGAGCTCTGCTATGCAGTCAGTAAGTACCCGGATCGGGATTTTGTCTATGGCGGGACCATCATCTCCAACGGCGACATCGGGTATCAGGGCCGCGCCCCGGAGGACCGGCTGGCTACTACCGGGAACAATCACGGTAGTATCGTAGAGATAAAAGGTCAGTGGTATATCTTTTACCACCGCCAGACCCATAAAACCATCTTCAGCCGTCAGGGGTGCGCCGAGCCCATTCAAATCCTGCCCGACGGCAGCATTCTCCAGGTAGAGATGACCAGCTGTGGACTGAACGGTGGGCCTCTGGAAGCCCAGGGGGAGTATCCAGCGCCGATTTGCTGCAATCTGACCAATAGTCGGATGCCCCAGCAGGGACTGGAACCTATTACCGTGTCCCTGCCGCATGTCACAAATTGCAGGGAGTGCCGCTATATCGCGGAAATCGATAGTGGTACAGTCATCGGCTACAAGTATTTCCGCTTCGATGGAAAACACAGATTGAATCTGCGGCTGCGGGGAGAGGCTGAGGGAACCATCTATGCGGTGGCTGGAGAGATAGAGCTGGGCTGTATCCCAGTTTCCCCGTCTGCAGATTGGAGGGAGGCTGCGATATCTTTCGACGTGCAGGGTGTCCACCCGCTGTACTTCCGCTTTGAGGGGACGGGGCAGTTGGATATAGAACGGTTTGCGTTTGAAAAGACGATTTAAGAAACGAGGTAATACTATGAAATTTACAACCGACGGCAGCGCATTGCTGTGCATCCATCAGGGGGAGAAACTCCGTATCGAACCTTGGGGACGGGATTCCCTGCGGGTACGGGCCACGATGCTTCCTGACTTTTCCGGACGGGACTGGGCGTTGACAGAGGACGTGGAAAAGGGCGAGGCCCGGATCACAGTGGAGGAAGTGGACCACTGGGTGGGCGACGGCTCCATTGACAAACGGGAGCTGGCAGCCATCGTCAATGGCCGGATGAAGGCCGTAGTGAACCATGCGGGCGTGATCTCCTTTTATCGGGACGATACACTCTTCCTTCGGGAGTATTTCCGCTCCTATGATGGCACGATCTCCCGGGAGAGCCGCTGTTTGAAGGTGGTAAACCGGGAGTGGAAGGGCATCACCGGCGGCAGTGAGTATTCTTTGAATGTCAAATTTGAGAGCAATAAAGGCGAGAAAATCTTCGGTATGGGCCAGTACCAGCAGGAGTGCATGGATCTGAAGGGCTGTGTCCTGGAGCTGGCCCAGCGCAATTCTCAGATATCCATTCCCTTTGCTGTCTCCTCCCTGGGGTATGGCTTCCTGTGGAACAATCCGGCAGTGGGGCGGGTGACCTTCGGCAGGAATTACTATGAATGGATCGCCCAGTCCACCCATGAGATGGACTACTGGATCACTGCCGCCGATACGCCCAAGGCAATTTTGGAGAATTACACCGCTGTCACCGGTCGAGCCGGGATATTCCCGGAGGATTTGATGGGCCTGTGGCAGTGCAAACTGCGCTACCGCACCCAGGATGAGGTGCTGGAGGTGGCCCGGAGGTATCAGGCGGAAGGAATTAAGATCGACCAGATCGTCATCGACTTCTTTCACTGGACCGTCCAGGGCGATTGGAAATTTGACAAGACCTACTGGCCCGATCCCAAGGCTATGGTGGATGAACTGCACGCCATGGGTGTCAAGGTGATCGTGTCCGTATGGCCATCGGTAGACCGCCGGAGCGAGAATTTCTATCCCATGCTGGAGCGGGGCCTGCTCATGCGCACCGAGCGGGGCGCACTGCAAACTTACGACTATCAGGGGGACTGCGTGGAGATCGACGCTTTCAATCCGGAAGCCAGAAAATATGTCTGGGAGGTCTGCAAGCGGAACTACTACGACCTTGGCATCGACGCCTTCTGGCTGGACAACTCCGAGCCGGATCTGGGCGTGTACGACTTCGACCACTACCGCTACTGCGCCGGCCCCGCTCTGAGTGTCAGCAACCTGTATCCCCAGATGTTCAGCCGGGCCTTCTACGATGAGATGAGCAGGCTCCAGGATGCCCCGGTGGTGAATCTGCTGCGGTGCGGCTGGGCCGGGTCCCAGAAATACGGCAACGTTATCTGGTCCGGGGATGTACCCAGCACCTTCGAGGCGTTTGCCGACCAGCTTCAATGCGGCTTGAATATGGGTCTTGCCGGTATCCCCTGGTGGACCACCGACATCGGCGGCTTCATGACCGACGACGTGAACGACCCGGACTTCCGGCAGCTGCTGATCCGGTGGTATCAGTTCGCAGTGTATTCCCCGGTGCTGAGAATGCACGGGGACCGCGGGCCTTACAACATTCCGCCGCTGGATGAGCGGGACTGGGGCGGCGGCTATCTCCACACCGGCCAGCCCAATGAGCTGTGGAGCTACGGCGAGGAGAACTACGCCATTATGCGGAAATATTATGACCTTCGCATTGCTATGCACGACTATATCAAGTCCCTGTACGCCGAGGCCAGCGAGAACGGTTCTCCCTTGCTGCGGGCCATGTTCTATGAGTTCCCAGAAGACGGGAAGTGTTGGGAGCTTCAGGATCAGTACATGTTCGGGGCAAAGTATCTTGTTGCGCCTGTCCTGCGGCTAAACCAGTTTTGCCGGGAGGTCTATCTGCCCGCGGGCAGCTGGAAGCTGACTTCCACCGGCGAGGTGTTCCAGGGTGGACAGACGGTGACAGTGGATGCGCCCATCGACTATATGCCGGTATTTGAGAGGATGTTATGATACGAATCGGAATCGACTATTACCCCGAGCAGTGGGACCGCGCCCTCTGGGAGGAGGACGCGGTCCGGATGAGGGCCCTGGGGGCTCATGTGATCCGGCTGGGAGAGTTTGCCTGGAGCCGGATGGAACCGAAGGACGGCGTATTTGATTTTACGTGGCTGGACGACGCCATTGAGATCATCAGCCGCCAGGGGATGCAGGTGATTCTTGGTACGCCGACCAACTGCGCGCCGCTGTGGCTGTATCAGGAGCATCAGGATACTATCCAATGGGGCCGGGATGGCAGGCCCACAGACCTTGGCATCCGGGGACACCGCTGTATGGTCAGCCCCACCTTCCGGCAGTACGCCGGAAGAATCGTAGAGGAGATGTCCAGGCGGTACGCCGGGAGGCCGGAGGTCTTCGCCTGGCAGCTGGACAACGAGCTGGAGAACAACCACTGCACCTGCCCCGCCTGCCGCTCGGCGTTCCGGGACTGGCTGCGGGAGAAGTACGGAACCTTGGATAGCCTCAACAGAGCCTGGGGGAATATGGTCTGGAGCGGTGAGGTCAGCGATTGGGAGCAGATACAGCCCCTGCTGGCCCCGGAGTGTCTGCCCCGGTGGCATAACCCGGCCTGTCTGCTGGACTATGAGCGGTTCGGCGCGGACTGTACGGCGGATTATGTTCGGTTCCAGAGCGGGATCATCCGCCGGTACGATTCCCAAGCCGTCATTACCACCAATGCCTGCATCCCGGCCAACATGCCGGATTTCCACAAGGAATTTGCAGAGCTGGATGTAGCCGCCTACGATGACTACCCGCCCGTCCGCCTGCCGGAGGACGCTGAGGAGCTGTATTCCAACGCCTTTGTGCTGGACTTTGTGCGGGGCTTCAAGCAGAAGAATTTCTGGATCCTGGAGCAGTTCGCGGGCCACATGGGCTGCTGGCCTCCCATCTCCCCCACGCCGGAGCCGGAGATGCTGTCGGGCTACGCCCTGCAAGCCGTGGCCCACGGGGCGGATCTGCTCAGCTTCTTCCGCTGGCGCACCGCCTGCACCGGGGCGGAGATGTTCTGCCACGGCATTTTGGATCATTCCAACGTCCCCAACCGCCGCCTGCGGGAGCTGGAGGAGCTGTTCCGCCGTTTGGCACAGCTGCCGGGACTGGGGGATACGACCCTGCGCAGTCCGGCGGCGATCCTCTATTCGGCGGATCAGGAGTTTGCACTGAAAAATCAGACCCAATCCGATGGCTTCGCCTACTGGACTCAGCTGCGCCTGTTCCACGAGGCTTGCGTGGGGCTGGGGGTGAACGTGGACGTTATCCGGGAGGACGCACCCCTGGACAACTATCAGGTGGTGCTGGTTCCCACCCACCTTGTAACTGACCCTGATCTGGCCTCCCGTCTGGAGGACTTCGCCCGCCGGGGCGGGACCGTGGTCATCACTAACCGAAGCGGCGTGCAGGACAAAAACGGCAACTGCATTTTGGGCCGGGAGCTGCCCACGGTGTTCCGGGATCTCTGCGGCTGCCATGTGACTGAGTACGACCCCATCGGCCCTGTGAAGCAGACGGTCAACCTGACCAAGGGCGGGACATATCAGATCACCAGCTGGTGCGACCTGCTGGAGCTGGACACCGCCCAGGCGTGGGCCCGATATCAAGGCCGGTTTTACAGCGGCGTGCCCGCCGTTGCGAAGAACCGCTTCGGCGAGGGCACCGCCTACTATGTGGGAACAGTGGGAGAGAAGGCAATGTACCGGACGCTACTCATTGAGGCGTTCCGGGAGCGGGGCGTTCCCCTGCTGGAGACTCTGCCCCAGGGGGTGGAGGTCACTACACGAAGCGGAGAGGGCGGGACTTATCAGTTCTTCTTCAATAACACCGTCCACGGCCAGAACTTCCAGCTCCAGGGTGAGCGGGTGCATCTGCGCCCTCTGGAGATGAAGATCCGGACGGAGAAAGAGGTGTGGGTGTAATTTCCCAGCAAAATCCCGAAAATTTTGAACAGGAGCTTTACTGTGATGAAACGAAGAATACTCTCCACTATTTTGGCTCTGACGCTGGCGTTGTCCCAGGGCATAACAGCTTTGGCGACTGGCAGTGAGCCCTCCGCCTCCCAGAAGTACGTGGAGGCCATGGGCCATGGCTGGAACCTGGGCAATAGCTTTGATGGCTTCAACTCCGATGAAGGCGCTGTCTCGGACGAGACCAGCTGGGGGAACCCGGTGGTCACCCGGGAACTTATCCAGGCCGTCAAGGCCAAGGGCTTCGACAGCATCCGGATACCTCTGACGCTCTCTACCCGATATACAGAGGCAGACGGCAAATGCACCGTTGACCCGGAGTGGCTGACCCGGTACAAGGAAGTCGTAGACTGGGCTGTGGAAGCGGATCTGTATGTGATGGTCAATATCCACCACGACAGCTGGATCTGGCTGAGCGGCTGGGATGGCAAGGAGGAGTCGGCGGAATATGTCCGGTTCCAGCAGATGTGGGAGCAGCTGGCGGACTGCCTGAAGGATGAGCCGGCACAGGTCTGTTTCGAGACCATCAACGAACCGCAGTTCAACGATGGTACAGAGGAGGAGAAGCAGGAAAAGCTGGACAAGCTGAATCTGGCCGCGTACAAGATCATCCGCGGCAGCGGCGGGAAAAACGGAGAGCGCATGATCGTCATGCCCACGCTGAACACGAACCATGAGAAATGCGCTCCGCTGCTGAAACTGATCCAGGGGCTGGACGATGAGAACATCATCGCTACTGTCCATTATTACGGCGAGTGGGTCTATAGCGCCAATTTGGGCATCACCGGCTATGACGAGGTGATGGGCGATGACGGCAACACACCTCGGAAGGCCGCGAAGAATGCTATGGAAATGGTGTACAAGGCATTTACGGAAAACGGGATCGGCACAGTGATCGGTGAATACGGCGTATTGGGCTACGATGCTGGCGAGGAGTGCAATCAGCCAGGCGAAGAGCTGAAATGCTATGAGTACATCAATCAGCTGGGCCGGGAGTATGGCCTGTGCCTGATGTTCTGGGACAACGGCTCCGGCATTGACCGCCGCAGCAATACCTACCAGTGGAAGAAGCCCGTGGTGGGCGCGATGCTGGAGGCGTCGATCAAGGGACGGTCATCCTATGCCGCAGAGCTGGACACTCTGTATTTCAATGACAGGACTGATGCGGATGTGACAATTCCTTTGATGCTCAATGGCAATACATTCAAGGGCATTGAGGGGTTGACCGAGGGGACAGAATATTCCTATGACGCAAAGGCGTCCACTGTCATGCTAAAAGCGGATTACATCAACAAACTTTTTGAAGCAAAGGACGGCTATGGTGAACTGGCTGTGCTGACATTCCAATTCAGCTCCGGCGCGGACTGGCGGGAGACGCTGGTGAAATATGGAACACCCGCCTTCTCCGATGCCTCCGGCACTGCCAGCGAGGGGCTGACGATCCCGGTTTCCTATCAGGGCGCGAAGGTGCGCCGCATCACCGCCTATGCCGGAGAGGAGCGTACCGGCCCCCAGTCCAGCTGGTGGCGGTACCTTCAGCACACGGAGACCTTTGTCCCCGATTATGCGGAGGGGACACTGACCATGAAGCCTTCCTTCTTCAATGAGTGCGCGGAGGGCGAGATCAGTCTGGTCATTGAATTTTACGATGGTCAGACCGCCGGAGTAAAGTTCACCAAAGACGGCGACAAGGTTTTTGCTGGCAATGGAACCACGGTTTCTCCGGCGGCCTTCACGGATTTGAAGGACGGCGCGTGGTATCTGGATGCGGTCAGCTACGTTGTTTCCAAGAATATTATGAATGGTGTAACTGCTGTGTCCTTTGCACCCGGCGATCCTCTCTCCAGAGCGCAGATGTGTCAGATCATTTATAACATGGCTGGCAAGCCTGATGTCTCCGGGGAAAGCAACTATTCGGATATTTCCGACGCCTCCTGGTATGTCCAGCCTGTTACGTGGTGTTGTATCAATAAGATTGCTGAGGGCCGAAGCGATAAAGCGTTTGAACCCAATGCGCCGATTACCCGTGAGGAGGTTGCTGACTTCCTTTATCGTTATACTGTTTATCAAGGCAAGGACGTTTCGGCACAGGAATTGGACGCCTTTACAGATGCAGGTGATGTCAGCGAAGATATGATTGAAGCCATGGGTTGGGCTGTGGGACATGGGATCATCCAAGGCAAACCAGATGGTACATTGGTACCTGGCGGTACGGCTACCCGTGCGGAGATTTCCGCCATGATGATGCGTTTCTGCGAGGCTGTTTAATTGTAATTTCTTCTTTGGAAAGCTACAAAACTATAACAGCAGCAAAC
>CAJTVO010000061.1 GCA_910579485.1 uncultured Oscillospiraceae bacterium
CCCTCCATAATGACAGTTCTATCTTTTCACTGTCTCTTATAGAGGGAGCATATCAGTTTTGGAGAGCGGGCCGCTCGCTTCTATTTACAAATAAGCCGTTAAGGTCAGGCCGCTTCTTTCCCAGACATGGAGCGCAGGACCAGCAGCGCGCCGATGGTCAGCACCGCGCCCAGGGCCAGACAGAGGATGGCATTCTGGACGAATCCGGCAATGATGAAGCACACGAAGCTCACTGCCGCCACCGTGACGGCGTAGGGCAGCTGAGTAGACACGTGGGTCACGTGGTCGCACTGAGCGCCTGCGGAGGCCATGATGGTGGTGTCGGAAATGGGGGAGCAGTGGTCGCCGCAGACGGCGCCGGCCAGGCACGCGGAGATGCCCACGGTCAGCAGGGCGCTGTTGGGATCGAACACGGACACCACGATGGGGATCAGGATGCCGAAGGTGCCCCAGCTGGTGCCGGAGGCAAAGGCCAGCACGCAGGCCACCAGGAAGATCACGGCGGGCAGCATGGCGTACAGGAAATTGGACGCGCCCTTCATGACACCCTCCACGAACACGTCCGCGCCCAGGGCGCTGGTCATGCTCTTCAGGCTCACGGCCAGGGTGAGGATGGTGATGGGTGGCACCATGGCGATGAAGCCCTTGGGCACGCAGGCCATGGCCTCCTTGAAGGTCAGCACCCGACGGGCCACCAGGTAGACGACGATGAGCACCAGGGAGACCAGGCCGCCCCAGGGCAGGCCGATGAAGGCGTCGGTGTTGCCGAAGGCTCCGATGAAGTCACCGGCACAGTCCGTACCGCCCCAGGCGTCCACGCCGAAGAAGCCGCCCACGTAGATCATGCCCACGGTACACAACACAAAGAGGATCACCACGGGGATGATGAGGTCGATGACCTTGCCCTTGGAGCTCCCCTCGTCGGTCTCGCTGTTCTCCAGAGCACCCAGGTCGCCCTTGAGCTTGGCGTTTATCTCGTGGAGCTTCATGGGGCCGTAGTCGAACTTCATCACGGCCAGACCGACGATAAACACGAAGGTCAGCAGGGAGTAGAAGTTATAGGGGATGGCCCGGATAAACAGCTCAATGCCGCTGACGCCGGTGTCCAGATCGGCGGCCACGCCGGAGACGGCGGCGGCCCAGGAGGACACGGGGGCGATCATGCACACGGGGGCGGCGGTGGCGTCAATGAGGTAGGCCAGCTTGGGCCGGGAGATCTTGTGGCCGTCGGTGACGGGGCGCATGACGCTGCCCACGGTGAGGCAGTTGAAGTAGTCGTCGATGAAGATCAGCACGCCCAGGACGAAGGTAGCCAGCATGGCCCCCACCCGGGTCTTGATGTTCTTCTCCGCCCAGCGGCCGAAGGCGGCGGAGCCGCCGGAGGCGTTGACCAGGGCCACGATGATGCCCAGGAGCACCAGGAACAGGAAGATACCGGCGTTGCCCTCGATGGCGGAGACCAAGCCGTCGTTGACGATGGTGTCCAGGGTGGCGACGGGGGCGAAATTGCACTGGAACAGAGCGCCTACCAGGATGCCGATGAACAGGGACGAGTAGGCCTCCTTGGTGATGAGGGCCAGGACGATGGCCACGATGGGGGGCACCAGGGCCCAGAAGGTGGCGTACATGTTGGAGACGGGCGCCTCGCCGTCAGAGGCGAAGGCCACCACCGTCAGGGCCAGACAGGCGGCCGCCGCTAAAAACGCGGTGAGCGCCCTGCGGGTTCTCGGGTTCTGCATGTGTGTTTCCTCCTAAAATAAAAACGTTCAGTCATGACGCGATCATGACTGAACGTACACACACGGCACCCCGTCATGACAGCCCTCCACGGTCTCCCGTGACAGTCCGCCGGATATTCTCCGTCGGCCCAGCCTCCCGCTCACCAGACCGTGAACGGGCGCTTCGGCGGCGTTCCCTTTCCCTCCCCATGGTGTCTGTCCTTCTGCCGGGGGGTACTGATGGCGGCCGCGCCTCTATCATAACTATATGTCCCAGGCCGAACCGGTCTGGTTGTGGCTTATTATAGTCCTATCTCGCCGGTTGTCAAGGAATTTTTGCACATTTTGCCGGGGTTGGTCAAAATTTGTTCATATTTCCAAGACACAGCGGACAGCAAAGCGGAAATCAGGGGAATTTGACCAGCTCAGAGCATGAACTTCCGGATGACTTCCTCGATGC
The DNA here is from genome assembly GCA_910579485.1 of uncultured Oscillospiraceae bacterium. GTDB lineage: Bacteria > Bacillota > Clostridia > Oscillospirales > Oscillospiraceae > Pelethomonas. Next base: position 2,179 of record CAJTVO010000061.1, read on the forward strand.
CGTCGTGGTTGTTGTCCCGCTGGGTGACGTAGTCCGCGGCCTCCTTGGCGGCGAGGACGGCGTTGGCCATGGCCACGCCCAGTCCGGCGGCGCGGATCATGGAGACGTCGTTGGCCTCGTCTCCGGCGGCGGCGGCGTCCGCCGCGCCGATGCCCAGGCGGTTGCACAGCTCCACCAGGGCGGCCCCCTTGCTCACCCCGAGGGGTACCACCTCCAGGAACCAGGGGCTGGAGAAAAAGCAGTCCGCGCGTCCCGCCAAGGCGGTCTGGAGCCAGCGCTCCATGTCCTCCAGGGGCTCCCGGCACTGGTAGTCGATGAACAGGGCCTTGACAGGAGGCTCGGGCAGGTCCCGGCGCACATCCTGAATGACCCGGCAGTCCAGGCCGAGGACGGAGGCGTAGCGCTGGGCGTTGGCGAAGCGCTCCGCCTGCTCGGTGACCACGTCCTCGTGGTCGTAGGTGTGGATATACACCTCCCGGCGGCGGGCCTCGTCGAAGATCTGGTACAGCACCTCCCAGTCCAGGGTCCGGCGGAATATCTCCTCACCGGCGGAACAGTCGTAGATGGACGCGCCGTTATAGGCGATGACGTAGCACCCCTCCCCCGCCAGCCCCAGCCGCCGGGCCTGGGCTAGGGAGCTCTTCAGGGGACGGCCGGAGGTGACCACGATCCGGCGCCCCGCCGCGAGGGCCTCGCCGATGGCCCGGCGGTTGCCCTCGGTGATCTCCTTCCGGTCGTTGAGCAGGGTGCCGTCCAGATCGAGAAACAGGATCTCCTTTGACATGGTCTTCCCTCCTTAAAATACGATCAGCGTACCGGCGCTGCCATCCACTTGGGCAGTGCGGCCGTGGTAGTCCGCCCGGAGATCGTCCCCCAGGTTGCAGACGGTGGGGATATGTAACAATTGGGCCATGATGGCCGCGTGGCTGTTCTTGGAGTCCCGCTGGGTGACGATGGCCAGGACCTGGGAGCGGTCCAGCTCGATGAACTCCGTGGGGTTCAGGTCGCAGGCGGCCACGATGGCGGGGCTGTCCAGCTCCGCGCCGCCGGCTCCCGCTCCCGCCAGGCTGCGGAGCATCCGCCAGGTCACGTCCATCACGTCGGAGCCCCGCTCCCGCATGTAGGCGTCGTCCATGGCCTCGAAGGTAGCGGCAAAGGTCTTCCCCGCCATCTGGACGGCGTACTCGGCACAGCAGTTTTCCCGGGTGATGAGATCCCTGACGTACTCCAGCAGGCTCTCGTCCTCCAGCAGCATGGCGTGGGTGGAGAAGACCAGGGCAGCTTCGGGGCCCATCTCCCGCTTGCAGCGCTCCGCCAGGACCTCCAGCTGTCCGACAGCCTGGGCCTGGGCTTCGGCCAGACGGGCAAGCTCTTCTGTCGGGTCCGCGCCGGCGCGCTTGACGGCGGCAGCTCCCACACGGTGGAAGCAGTGCAGCCGCCCCTGCACGATACCGGCGGAGACCCCTCTTCCCTGTATCACGATCACAGGTATTTCCTCCTCGCCTTCCGGCGTATCTTAAAAATGGATTCCACTTATTTTAGCAAAGTTTCCCCCGGCTTTCAACTGTAATTTCTGTGCATAATTGCGGAGAAAACCCTCCACGCCTTTGGCATGGAGGGCTGACGAATCGATTCGTCTTTACAGCTCCCGCCTTCTTTGGCGGACGCAGGTCCACAGGCACAGCCCCCACCCCGCCGCCAGCAGCACTCCCACACAGACATATACTGCGGCAGGCGGAACAAAGATAAAGCCCGAACCGCCCCAGGGCCGCAGCGCCCCGAATGGTGAGAGCTGCGACATCTCGCTGGTGAACCACCAGCCAACGGCAAGGTGCAGCAGGATAGCCTTGAAGAGCATAGCGGCGTAGTTTCCGGTGTGACAGGAAAGGAACAATGTCAGCCCTGCCGCCGCCAGCCCCATCAGAGCCGCCAGTGCGATCAGACACAGGACGTACTGTCCCAGGGTCCATCCAAACCAGTTTTGACCGGAAATCGGGCAGTCCAAAAACCGCCTGACGCCGGTGGACAGCATGATGGCCGTATAGACGGCGGTATTGGCGGCGATCATCCCTCCGGCGGAGGCAAAGCCAGCCGCCAGCTGGGTACGCAGCACCTTCCTCCCCCGCCGGGAGGACCATTGCAGAGACCGCATCCGCCGCAGGCGGTCCCGGACTAGGGCGGGAGACAGCAGAAGGATAACGCATAAAACGTTGGTCATGGGCAGATGGCTGCCAAAGTACAGCGTAAGGTAATCGGTATCTAAAGCATACAGCAGAGGCTTACCCTCCTCCGCCCAACGCGCCTCCAGTTCCATGAGGCGCTGCTGCCATTGTGGGGGATAGAATTCAAACGTCCAGTCCTCCCCGCCCGACCACACGTTAACCTTTTTACAAAACTCCTGAAATCCCTCCAGTCTGGATACGGTATACCAGTTGGTCGTCTTCGAGCGGCTTGCCCACCGCTCCAGCGACCAGTCGCCGCTCTCTTTTGTATAGGCTTCCAGCTCCTCCCAGGTGGTCACGCCTGCCGCCGCGGCATCGGGATTCTCCGCCAGATATCCGGCGAAAATCTTCTTTTCACGGTCGATGACCTTCTGCAAAACGGGCCACTCGGAGCGGTCAACGGCAGGCCCGCAGAGCTGGAGCAGCTCCTCCAGTACGCTGAATGAGATTATGTACTCCTCGTTCATCATCCTCTCCACGTAGTCAAAAGACTGCACATAGTATAACATCCCGCTAAGCACCAGGATGGCCGTCAGAATACCGGGCCGCCAGATCTTCTTCATTTCCTGCCAGAACAGGCTCATACCAACACATCCTTTCTCCGGAAACGCCTCAGCGCAAGGACCGTTCCGCCGGACAGCAGCGCAAGGCCGCCCACGGTCCCAACGGTCTCCTGCCAGGGGATAAAGGTATTCATCCCCACCTCGGTGAACCAGGCGTTCACCTCCAGCAGGAGAAGGACTGGATTGAAGGTGAACACCACAAACACCTCCCACCAGCCCAGCTCGGCAAGGGCGACACCCACAGCGTAGCCGCTTGTACACAGGACCATCAGGACCAGTCCCGCCAGATAGACGTTCCGCACCAGCAGCCCGGCCACCGCGGCCAGCAGGGCCAGCACAATGACAAGGACCCCTCCCAGGAGCAGCACCGCTGCCAGATAGCCCGCCACGGAGAAATCCGCCCAGGTCATGAAGGGCCGGATGATGAGCAAGTCGGTGTGGCAGTTGAACTGGCTGGAAACGCTGGCGCTCCAGATGCCGGAGAAATCCCATACGGTGAAGAAAGCGGCCAGCGCGCTCCCCGCCAGGACCGCGTACAGCCCAACCGCGGCTCCCGCTCCCGCCAGGACCTTCCGCCGCCAGAGCTTCCGCCCGGTCCGGGCGGCGCAGACGGCGTGGGTGGTGCGCTGGATGTCCTCGTATCCCAGCAGGTACAGCATGGACAGCATTCCCAGAACCGCACTCTCCATCAGGACCTTCAGCAGAAGATTGCCGAAGAGGAACTGATGGACCTGGGTGGTCACAGGCCCGGCATACAGGTCCATGGCCGCGCCGGTCCGGGCCAGATGAGCAGCCTGCTCCTCCGCCATGTCGTATTTCCAGGCCATAAGGCTTTGGGCCAGGGGGGAGCTGTCCATATATTTTTCGTAGTACGCCGACAACACCTGGATATCCAGCGTCTCGAAAACGTTCTCCATCCCCTCCACAGCCTCCAGCAGGGCGTCCCGATAGGAGGTCTGCTCCCTCTGCCGCAGACCCGTCAGGAAATCCCCGTCCACCCGCTGTCCCAGTTGGGAGGCCGCTTCACCGGCTTCGTTGAACAGGTCGATATAGGGTGTGATCTCCAGCATTTGTGTGCAGTTGAAAATGGCGCACAGTGTCAGAACGGCCCACAGCGCGGGCATCCGGGCCAGCTTGCGCCACTCGTATCCCAGAAGCGTCATGCTGCGCCCTCCCGGTAGATGGCCAGAAACGCATCCTCCAGCCCCGGCGACACAGGGACACCGTCCGCAGGCGGGGCGTCGCACAGCAGGCGCAGGATGGGCCCCCGCTCCCCCTGCCGCTCGCTGAGCAGGAACTGTCCCGGCTCCAGCGCCGCCCCCGCCGGGACCTCAAACACCTTGCCCTGGAACCGGGAGCAGACGGAGGCGGGGCTGTCGCAGCAGTAGAGCCTGTGGTCCCGGAACATGACGATCTGTCCGGCGATGGTCTCGATGTCGGAGACGATGTGGGTGGAAAGGATCACCGTCCGGTCCGCGGCCAGGGAGTGGATGAGGTTCCGGAACCGGACCCGCTCCCGGGGGTCCAGTCCGGCAGTGGGCTCGTCCAGGATGAGGAGCTGAGGATCGTTGATCATAGCTTGGGCGATGCCCACCCGCTGGAGCATCCCGCCGGAGAACTGGCGCATTTTCTTACCCGCCGCGTCCTCCAGCCCCACCAGCTTCAGCAGGCTCTCGATGCGCTCCTCCGCCTCCCGGCGGGGGACGCACTGGAGGGCGGCGGCATAACGCAGGAACTGCCGGGGGCTGTAGTGAGGATAGTACCCGAACTCCTGGGGCAAGTAGCCCAGCAGGCCCCGGTAAGCCTCGTCCAGGGCATGGATGTCCTCGCCGTTCCACAATATCTGGCCGGAGGTGGGGAACAGCAGGGTGGTGAGCATCTTGATGAGGGTGGTCTTCCCCGCCCCGTTGGGAGCCAGCAGGCCGTAGACGCCGGGTGTGAAGGTGAGGGAGACGTCCTCCAGGGCGGTGAATTTTCCGTATTTTTTGGTGACGTGTTCAACGCTGAGCATATAGCATTCCTCCTTTTTGGGGTTGGCGCAGGACGGTATACAGCTGGTACAGGGCGGCGGTCAGGCACGTTCCCGCCAGCAGGCAGAAGACGGCGGTGGGGACCTCCATCAGGAAATGGACGCGCGTCTCCCAGACGGTCAGGAGGCCGTCCAGCAGGACCCAGAGGGTCAGGGTGACCGCCCACCCCCGTCGGCCCTCCCGGCAGATCAGGGACAGGGCCGCGTGGAGGAACAGGCTGGAGAAGGACACCGCCAGGATCCGTCCCAGGGACATGGCCCGTCCGCTGAAATGCCACAGCAGCAGGTCCACCGGCACGCACACCAGCACCGCCGCCCCGCCGAAGAGCCCCATCCGCAGGGCCGTCAGCGTTTGCAGGGACAACCGGCAAGTCCGCTTCCAGTCCAGGGTGCCGCACTGGGATTCCTTCCACATGGTCAGCAGATGGGCGGCGGCGTACAGCAGCGGCGCGGAGAGGAACAGCGTCAAGGACAGCTTTTCCGCCAGAAGCCCGGCGGGCAGCGGCAGCAGCGCCAGGGGCAGCAGGCCCAGCAGCACCGCCATGAACAGACAGTCCTCCACCCCGAACACCAGCGCGGACAGCGGCAGGCTCCGCCAGGAGGGCGCGGTATCCGCAAGGCCCTCTTCCGCGATCCGGCGGATGGCGGCGCGCCGCTCCATGGCGGTGGGCATGGGGATGTGGTCCTTTTTATCCATTGGAATCGAACTCCTTTCTCAGCCGCCCCAGCAGGCGGTAGTACTGGCTCTTTACGGCGCTCTCGGACTGGTCCAGGATGGCGGCGATCTCCGGGAAGGACTTCTCCCCGTAGAGACGCAGCCGGAACACCGCCTGTATCCCCGGGTCCAGGCCGGAGACATAGGACTCGATCCGCTCCAGCAGCTCCCGGTCCTGAACGGCCATGGCGAAGTCCTCCGCCGCCGGGAGGTCCAGCTCGTCGATGGGGACCGTCACCGGCCCCGCCCGGCGGCGGGCGTCCACGGCCTTGTTGGCGGCGATCCGGTAGAGCCAGGTGCGAAAACCAGCCTTCTTCCTGTCAAAGGCGGGCAGGGCCCGGAGGACCGCCAGGAAGATGTTCTGGGTCAGGTCCATGGCATCCTCCCGGTCTCCCGTCTGTCGGTAGGCGAAGCGGTAGATCTCGTCGTAGTAGGCGTCCACCAGCTGCTCCGCCGCCTGGCGGGAGCTCCGCCGCTGGATGGCGCGTATCCATTTTTGCTCTTGGTCCACGGGGCTCACCACCTTCCGTATGGTATATACGTTTTGGGGAGGGGAATCGACGCAGGGATCGGGAAAAAATTTTCTCCGCAGCCGCAGCAGGCAAAAGAACGCCCGGAGACTGACATCTCCGGACGCCAAAGCAGAGGCGGCTCCTGGGAGCCGCCTCTGCTTGATCTCATTATCGTTTCAGCGCCCTCCTGAGCGGCGGCGCCAGCATCAGCGCGACGGCTCCGCCCGCCAGGGCAGTCGCCAGCTGCGGGTACGAGAACATGGCCGTAAGCATCGCCGCCTGGGGCTCCTTCAAAGGGACCACCGCGCACAGCAGTTTCACCACCAGCAGGTACAACGCGCCGAATTTCGCCGCCGCGGATGCGAGCCACGCCGCGCTGCGCCGCCACAGGGGCGATGCCGCGCCTCCCTCCAGCAGGGCCAGGAGTACCACGAAGACCAGATTCCCCGCCATGATGGCCGGGACCACCTGAGGCACCTGGGGCCCGATGCCCAGCAGGAAGGCGAACACCGGCGACAGCACCGCCGCCGCAACGCCGCTCCACAGCCCCACCACCAGCGCCGACACCGCCAGCACCGCGTTGACGCAGGCCCCGGTCACGTACTGCCCCGCAGGCTTGGTCACCGCCTGCAGGACGATCAGCAGGGCGGTGAGGGCGGCGGTCTCGGTGAGGTACCGGGCCTTAGTCCTCCTGCTCCCAGTTGTGCCAGACGTTTTGGACATCATCGTTGTCCTCCAGGAGGTCGATCATCTTGCCCATGTTCTTGATCTCCTCCTCATCGGTGAGCTTGATGTAGTTCTGCGGCACCATCTCAATGGCCGCCTGAACGAACGCATAGCCCTTGCCCTCCAGGGCGGCGGTAACGGCGTTGAAATCATCGGGGTCGGTGGTGATTTCGAACACGTCCCCATCGGCCTCGAAGTCCGCGGCGCCGCAGTCCAGGGCATCCATCATGACGGTCTCCTCGTCCAGATCGCCGTCCTCGTTGTCGATGATGATGACGCCCTTGCGGTCGAAGCTCCAGCTGACGCAGCCGGTAGCGCCCAGGCCCTTGCCGTACTTATCCAGCAGATGTCGGACCTCTGGGGCGGTGCGGTTGCGGTTGTCGGTCAGGGCCTCCACGATGACGGCCACGCCGCTGGGGCCGTAGCCCTCATAGACCACCTTCTCGAAGTTGTCGGTGCTTCCGGCCCCCAGAGCTTTGTCGATGGTGCGCTTGATGTTGTCATTGGGCATGTTGGCGGCCTTGGCCTTGGCGATGACGGTGGCCAGGCGGGAGTTGTTGTTGGGATCGCCGCTGCCGCCCTCCTTCACCGCCACGATCATCTCGCGGGCGATCTTGGTGAACGCCTGGGAGCGCTTGGCATCCGCCGCGCCCTTGGTCTTCTGGATATTATGCCATTTGGAATGTCCGGACATGGGAAACGTCCTCCTTATACGTCATATTGAATGGCCTCCCTGTGGGAGGAAGATTTCTGAATGGTAAGCCCGGGGAACCTCTCCCCCAGGTATTTGACCAGCGCCGGGCACACCACGTCCTCGGTGGGAAAGTGCCCCGCGTCAACAACCGTCAGGCCCAAAGCCTGGGCGTCTAAAAAATGGTTGTATTTCAGGTCAGCCGTCACGAATGCGTCACACCCCAGCGCGGCGGCCTCCCAGAGGAAGTCCCCGCAGGCTCCGCCGCCCACGGCCACCTTCCGGACGGGATGTCCGCCGTCCACGTACCGCAGGCCGTTGGGATGGAGCGCGGCCTTGACCCGGGCGAGGAAGTCCGGAAGGGCCATGGCCTCAGGAAGGGTCCCGACGCGCTCGATCCCTCCATCCGCCGGCGCGGCATGCTCCAGGCCCAGCGCGGCGGCGAGGGCGTCGTTGACGCCTCCCCGAGCGGCGTCCAGGTTGGTATGCATACAGACGGCGGCGGTCTCCGACCGGATCAGCCGCAGCAGGAGCCGCCCCGCCGGGTCCCGGTCCGTGACGCTCTTGGCGGGGTGGAAGATGACGGGATGGTGGGCCACGATGAGCCCGGTGCCTATGCGCCCGGCCTCCTCCGCCACGGCCTCGGTGACGTCCAACGCCACCAGCACCCGCCGGACCTCCCGGTCCCCGTCCCCCACCAGCAGCCCGACGTTGTCCCACTCCGCCGCCAGAGCCTTGGGGGCCAGGGCGTAGAGCGCCGATTCGATCTCACGCGCCGTGGGCATGATCCGCCGCCTCCTTCCACGCTTCCAGCTGGGCGATGACGCCCAGAAGCTTCTCTCGCTTCCCGGACATCTCCGGGTCACGGGCCTTGGCCAGCCCCGCCGCCGCTCTCCGCAGGCGCAGGAGCCGGTCCGCTAAGTAGAGCCCCCATAGCGGGTCCCCCTCCAGCGCCGCGCCGCCCCAGGCCCGGGCGTCGGACAGGGCGGGCATTTCGCCGCCGCGGACGGTAAGAACGGGGTACAGCACCCCCTTATCCTGCACCAGCCGTTCCGCCAGAACGGCAAACCCGCCCTCCGGCAGGAACGCCCGCAGGACCTCCGCCTTGCTCATGGGCTGGAGGAGCAGCAAGGGCCCCGCCCTGCTCCAGGGCGCGGCGGAGAGGATGTCCACGACGGCGTCTCCGCCCATCCCGGCGATGACGATCACCTCCGCCTCTCCGGGCCGCAGGACGGACAGGCCGTCCCCCAGGCGGAAGTCGATCCGGTCCGTCACGCCATACCGGGCGGCGGTGCGCCGGGCGTGCTCCAGGGGCGGCGCGCCGATGTCGGCAGCCACGGCCCGCCGGATGCGCCCCTCCAGCAGAAGGGACACGGGAACATATCCGTGGTCGGTGCCGATGTCCGCGAGGCATCCGCACCCCTCGGGCACCAGCCCCGCGATAGCCCCCAGCCGGGGGCTGAGCTCCAGTTTCACCGCCGCATCCCTCCTTCCGCCGCAGTCTGGAAAACCCAATGAGGGACTCATAGGAAAAGTCTATGAGTCCCTGGGCTATTGGCGTCCTTTACTTGTTGGCCTCGGCGTTGACGGCCTCCAGCAGCTTCTCCACGTCCACGCCGTGGACGGCGCAGGCCTCGGCCACGGTCTCGCCCCGGCTGCTGGGGCAGCCCAGGCAGTGCATACCGATGGACAGGAAGATGGGCGCGGTCTGAGGCGCCATATCAAGAATATCGCCGATGATGGTATCTTTTGTGATGGTGACCATGGGAAATACCTCCAAAGTTGTTTTTCTGTATGTCAAAAAAGATGCTTCGCATCTTTTTTGAGAAGGGTTTCGCTTCGCTCTGCGCCTCGGTTGTGCGCCATAGGCGCACAATTCGACGCTCGCTCCGCGCAGAGAGTTTTTCCAAGGCACATGTCCTTGGAAAAACGATTTCATTTTATTTGCCGCCTGCGGGCGGCAAACTCCCATAGGCCGCCCCTGGCGGCCTAACGCCTGCGGAGAGCTTTTTGACACGCTATTGTTTTTCTCTTCGCGCGGTTGTATTAGTATACCCCATTACGGGAAGGATTTCAATACCCTTTTTTGGAGGGCGCGCGGCCGGACCGCGCCGCGCCCCCGTTACATCTTTTCCGGCGCTTCCACACCCAGCAGGGCGAGGCCGTTTTTGAGCACGCTGCGGGTCTCGTCCGCCAGCTTGAGGCGGGCCTTCAGCACGGCGTCCTCCTCGCCCTTGATGCGGCAGACGGTATAGAACCGGTGGAAGCACCCGGCCAGTTCCACCAGGTAGCGGTTGATATGGCTGGGATCGTAGTCCCGGGCCGCCAGCCGGAGCTCCTCGCAGAACAGGGACAGCTGCTTAATCAGCGCCGTCTCCGTCTCCCCGGACAGCAGGGCCGCGTCTACGTCCGCCGCCGCGGGCACGGCGTGGCCCTCGCCGGTCAGGTTGCGGATCAGGCTGCAGATCCGGGCGTGGGCGTACTCTACATAATAAATGGGGTTCTCGCTGTCCTCCCGGACGGCCAGGCCCAGGTCGAAGTCCATCTGGGTGTCCGGCTTGGCGTTGAAGAACCACCGGGCAGCGTCCACCGGCACCTCGTCCAGCAGGTCGGTGAGGGAGATGGCCTTGCCGGTGCGCTTGCTCATGCGCACCACCTCGCCGTCCCGCAGGAGCTTCACCAGCTGCATGAGGACGATGTCCAGCCGCTCGGAACCGTTGAGACCCAGGGCGTCCAGTGCGCCCTTCAAACGGGCCACGTGTCCGTGGTGGTCCGCGCCCCAGATGTTGATGACCTTATCGAAGCCCCGCTTCTCGAACTTGTTGCGGTGGTAGGCGATGTCGGCGGCGAAGTAGGTATAGAACCCGTTGGCCCGGCGCAGCACGTCGTCCTTCAGATCCAGCTTGGCGATGTCCTTATCGCTCTTCCCCGCCTTGCGGAGGTTCTCCTCCAGGATCCGGCTGGTAGCCAGCCACAGGGCTCCCTCCTGCTCGTAGGTGTACCCGGCCTCGGTGAGCTTGTCCACCGTCTCCGCCACATAGCCGGACTCGTGGAGCTCGGACTCGAAGAACCACTGGTCGTACTCGATCTTATACCGGCGCAGGTCCTCCTGCATCTTGGGGATGTTCCGCTCCAGGCCGAACTTGGCCAGGGCGGCGTGGCGCTCCTCCTGGGAGGCGTCCTTCAGGCCGTCCCCGTGGGCGTCATAATAGGCGCGGGCCAGGTCCTTGATGTCGTCGCCGTGGTAGCCGTCCTCGGGGAAGGCCACCGCGTCCTCGCCCAGGATGATCTGGAGATACCGGGCCTCCAGGGAATTGGCGAATTTCTCGATCTGGTTGCCCGCGTCGTTGACGTAGAACTCCCGCCAGACCTGGGCCCCGCCGGCCTCCAGCACGGCGGCCAGGGTATCGCCCAGCACGCCGCCCCGGGCGTTGCCCATGTGCATGGGGCCGGTGGGGTTGGCGGAGACGAACTCCACCATGATCTTCCGGCCCTTCAGGGCGTCGGAGCGGCCGTACCGCTCCCCCTCGCCCTCCACGGCGGAGAGGACCCCGGCGTACCAGGAGGGGTTCAGCCGGAAGTTGAGGAACCCCGCCCCGGCGATCTCGGCGGAGGCGAAATAGCTTCCGCCGAGGTCCATGTGCTCCAGGAGGATGCCCGCGATCTCCCGGGGGCTCTTGTGCATGGCCTTGGCGGCGGCTAAGGCGAAGGTGGTGGTGTAGTCGCCGTTGGCGGCGTCCTTGGGGATCTCCACCCCGGCCCGGACGGATACGTCCCCGGGGAGCTGTCCGGCGGAGACCGCCGCCTGATAGGCCCTCTGGGTCAGTTCAAGGACCTGGTCCTTGGCGTTCTGGATCATATTGATCATTTCTTTACTCATCCTTTATGAAAATATCTAAAAGTACTTCTGACAGTAAGATCTGTCCGCCTGCCTGCCCGGCGAACAAGGGTAACGAGCCACGCTTTTATTTCCGCAATATTTTTCTTTGGCATCTTTATTGGCTGCCGCCCTTTACCGCGCGGCTTCCTTCACACGCACCTTAAACCGGTTCTCCCCCGTCACCTGGTGGTTGACGGCGATAGTGAAGGCGATCTCCATCACGCCGCCCCGCTCGGTGAACCGGTGGGCCAGCTTCGTGGTGACGATATCCACCTCCATGGTCCCCCAGGGGGTCTCATAAAAGGAGCTGCTGCGCTCCCCCTGCTTAAATTCCATCCGGGAGACGATCAGCCCGGCGCGCTCCAGCACCACCGTACCGCCCCGGATGGTGAAGCGGGTCGTGGTGCCCTCCATGCCGGTGATCTCGCTCTCCTGATAGGTCAGGACCATCTCCCCATCCTCCCGGATGGTCATGACGCCCTCCGTGGCCAGCTCCGTCACCTCGGGGGAAACGCCGTCGTAGGTCTGCTCCCCCCGGACAAATAATATGATCTCTTTCTCCATTACTCTCCATATTGGGAGATGTCCACCTGCTCCACCGGTCCCGCAGCCTCCTCTCCCAGAAACAGCGCGGCCAGACGCTGAAAATCCACCGCCCGGTCACTGGTATAGAATCGCGCCGAGCCCTCCGCCCGGTCCGCCAGGGCGTCCGCCGCCGACAGCCGGTCCCGGCAGTCCCTGGCCGCCTCGGCCCCCACGTCCACCAGCTCCACCCGGAGGCCCATCACATGGCGGATGACCTCCGACAGCAGAGGATAATGGGTGCACCCCAGCACCAAGGTATCCACCCCCGCTTCCCGCAGGGGGGCCAGGTACTCCTCCGCCACCGTCTCGATGACGGTATCGCCGGGGCGGTACCTCCCCTCCTCCACCAGGGGCACGAACAAGGGGCAGGCCAGGGCGTGGACCTCCAGCGCCGGGTCCAGCCGCCGGAAGGCCCGCTCATAGGCCCCGCTGGCTACGGAGGCCCGGGTGGCCACCAGCCCCACCTTCCCGGACCGGGTCAGCCGCGCCGCCCGCTTCACAGCGGGCTCCACGACGCCGGTGATGGGCACGGCGCTCCCGGCGCGTAGCTCCTCCAGACAGTTGGTGCTGACGGTGCCGCAGGCGACGACCACCGCCTTGAGCTGAAAGCCGCTCAAAAACCGCAGGTCCTGCCGGGCGTAGTGCAGCAGGGTTTCCCGGCTCCGGTTCCCATAGGGGACACGGGCGGTATCGCCGAAGTATATAATGTTCTCGGAGGGCATCAGCCGCCGCAGCTGCCGCACCGCGGTAAGCCCCCCCAGGCCGGAATCAAAAACGCCGATGGCCCGCTGGTCCACGGCAGCCCCCTCCTCTCAAGCCCTTGGGGTCCAGTATCCCCCATTTCGGGCAGCTTTACTATTGTACTATGATTCGCCGGGGATAACAAGTAAAATTTTGGGCTTTTTGCCCTGTATTTTCTGTGGAATTTTCCGTAGGTTTCTGCTATACTGTGCTTACTATCTGTCGATCCATCAACGGAGGGAGGCCGCAATATGGAGCTGCATCTGACGGGGAAGCAATTCCGCCGCCTGCTGGACCTGGTATACATAGGCAACTGGGTACTCAATTCTACCCGGGGGGAGGACCGCATCCGGGACTACGATCAGGTGGAGAGCCTGGTGTTCTCCCACTGCCTGGACCACGGCATGACGCCGCTGGTGGAGCTGTATAACGGGGACGTCATCCCCTCCCGGGCTTTCGCGGAGGGAGGCATCCACGAGGCCATCATGGCCTACGAGGACGTGACCTTCTTCGAGATCCTGGCGGAGGAGCTGGCCCTCCGGGATCTGGACGCCGAGCGGGCCACCGAGGAGAACTACGACGAGGTCATGGACCGCATGGAGCAGTACATGGGCGAGTTCGAGGCCCACGGGACGGACCATATCAGCGTGGACCTGGAGTGAGGACGCCCGCCGCCGGCCGGACGGCCCCCTAAAATTTTTCATTTTCCGCCCGCCGCCCTTGCGGAGGGCGGCTTTTTATGCTAAAATAGGAGGGTCAACGCCACAAAACAACACAGAAAACACACGAGGATAAAACATATGGAAATCACACAGGGCGTCCGCTTCGACAGCCTGGGGCTGTCCGAAGAACTCATGCGGGCGCTGGAAAAAAAGAACTACGAGGTATCCACCCCCATCCAGGCCGGGTGCATCCCGCCCATGCTGGATTGGCAGGACGTCACCGCCAAGGCCCCTACCGGCACCGGCAAGACCTTCGCCTTCGGCATCCCCATCATCGAGCACATCGACACCGGCAGCGACCAGGTCCAGGCCGTCATCCTGGCCCCCACCCGGGAGCTGGCCATGCAGATCACGTCCGAAATGCGCGACCTGGCCCAGTTCAAGCCCGGCGTCCGGCTGGTGTGCCTCTACGGCGGCCAGCCCATCAACAAGCAGATCGAGACGCTGAAAAAGCGGCCCCAGATCGTCATCGCCACCCCGGGCCGCCTGGGCGACCACCTGAAGCGCCGCACCGTGCGCATCGACCACGTGCAGACCGCCGTGCTGGACGAGGCGGACCGGATGCTGGACATGGGCTTCATCCACGACGTGACCCGCCTGCTGGACCAGATGAAGAACCGGAAGAACCTGGGCCTCTTCTCCGCCACCATCAGCCGGGAGGTCATGGACATCGCCTGGGTCTACCAGCGCGACCCGGTGGAGATCACCGTCCAGGCCAGCGAGGAGAACAAGCCCGACATCCTCCAGTACCGCCTGGAGCTGAACATGGACGGCAAGGTAGACGCGGTGGAGAAGATCCTGAACGCGGAGGAGTACGACCGCGTGATGGTCTTCTGCAACACCAAGGGAAACACCGAGCGGGTCACCAAGCTGCTGCAGATGCGGGGCGTTGACGCCCAGTGCATCCACGGGGACATTCCCCAGGAAAAGCGGGAGAAGGTCATGGCCCGGTTCCGCCGGGGCGAACTGCGGGTCTTCGTGGCGACTGACGTCGCCGCCCGGGGCATCGACGTGGACGACGTGGACGCGGTGTTCAACTACGATGTGCCCGATGAAAACGAGTACTATGTCCACCGCATCGGCCGCACGGGCCGCGCCAAGCGCCACGGCGTGGCCTACACCTTCGTCACCGACTACCCCGGCATGGTCCGCCTCAACGACATTGCCAAGCACACCCGGAATCAGATCCAGCCCGTCGCCTTCGGCGCGGACGGCAGGCTGGTCCCCGCGGAGGCCAAGTAAGACCATGAGCCCATTGACGCGAAAGAAGAAATACAGCGCCCTGCTGTGCTCCCTGCTGGCCCTGCTCCTGTGCGCCTGCGGCGAACAGCCGGAAGACGGCGATACCTCCGGCGAGACCCCTCCGGTCCAGGCGGACGTGCTGACCGTCCGCACCAGCGGCGTGATGATCACCCTTGACCCCGCCTCCGTTACCGCCCGGGGCGGCGAGACCATCCTGTACCATCTCTATGAAAACCTCCTGCGCTGGGAGGACGGCGGGGACGGCTGGGCCGTCCTGGCCAACGGCCAGGCGGAGGACTACACCCTGGAGACCGATTACGCGGGCAACGCCACCTACACCTTCACCCTCCGCCAGGACGCGGTCTGGTCCGACGGGACGGCGGTGAAGGCGGGAGACTTCGTCTTCGCGTGGCGGCGTCTGGCGGACCCGGCCAACGGCCTGCCCCACCGGGCGCTCCTGTCGGAGATCGCCGGATTCCAGGAGGTCCAGGAGACCGGGGACCCCTCCCTGCTGGCCGTCTCCGCGCCGGATGACCGGACGCTGACCGTCACCCTCCAGGGCAGTCCCGCCTACTTTTTGGAAGAGATCTGCGCGGGGGCCTACACCATGCCCCTGCGGGCGGACGTGCCCTTCTACGCCAACCCCATCGTGACCAACGGCCCCTATTCCCTCACCGGATTCACCCGGGAGCTGGTGTCCATGGAGCGCAGCGAGACCTATTACCGGTCTTCCTCCACAGGCCCCTCCGAGCTCCATTTCGCCCTGACGGATGACAGCGCGGCGGACTACGCCGCCCTCCAGGCGGGCGCCTCCGCCCTGGCGGTGGACCTGCCCCGGGAGGTCCTGCAGGCCCTGGCGGACGGCGGCGTCTGGACCCCCGAGCCGGTCACCTCCACCTGCGCCGTGGCGCTGAACACCCTGCAGGCCCCCTTCGACAACGAGAACGTCCGTCTGGCCTTCCATCTGGCCGTTGACCGGCAGGCCGTGGTGGACGCTCTGGGGGACCTCACCGCCCGTCCCGCGCCGGGAGTGGTGCCCTACGGCGTGTCCGACTACAGCAGCAGCCGTCCCGTGGTGGAAGCCCCCGTCCAGGACGACGGGCCCACCGATCCCATCATCGCCGGGCCCGAGCAGGTACAGCCCTCCCCCACCTGCTGGGACTTCCGGACCCACAGTCTGGAGGTCGTGACGGCGGAGCATTCCCACGACTACGAGACCGACCGCCTCTATGCCCAGGCCCTGCTGGCCCAGGCGGGTTACCCCAATGGTGCGGGCTTCCCGGAGGTGGAATACCTCTATTCCGTGGAGCAGGAGAACGGCCGGGCCCTGGCCGAGATGCTCCGTACCATGTGGAAGGACGCTCTGGGCGTTACCATCACCATCCGGGGCGTCAGCGAGGAGGAATACGAGACCGCCCTCCTCCCCGTCCTGCCGGAGGATGCCGCGGAGGGCGAAGCTATTCCCGCCGCCCCCTTCCAGATGGCGGCGCGGGAGCTGTCTCCCGCGTACAGCGACGCGGAGGCCCTGCTGCGGCAGTGGCACAGCGGCAGTCCGGACAACGTGTCCGGGTATGCCAGCGCCGCCTTTGACATCCTGCTGGATTCTGCCCGGGCCTCCATTTCGCCGGACGTGCGGGACGCCTGCCTTCACGATGCGGAAGCCATCCTGCTGGAGAACTCGCCGGTGATCCCGCTGTTCTGCAGGGGCGGGAGCTTCCAGCTGGCTGAGGGGCTCGAGGGCCTGTACCGGGCTCCGGACGGCGTGTTCTTCCTGCAGGATGTCCACGCGGCCCGCGCGGCGGGTTGAGACAAGTTCTGGCGTGTTGCCGATGCAACTGCGCCGTGCCGCCCTTTGGGGTATACTCATATCGTTAACAATTTAACAGAGATTGTCCAGATACCACCACATATATAAGGAGGAACAACAACTTATGAACAGCTGTACCGACTGCCTGAGCCGCAACACCTGCGCCAGTGCGGACAAGCCCATGGAGAACTACATCCGCTCCCTGCCTCTGGAGACGGCCCACCACCGGGTGCCTACACAGGAGACGAAGTGCGGCTTTGGCCTCCAGGGCGTGTGCTGCCGCCTGTGCGCCAACGGCCCCTGCCGCGTCACCCCCAGCGCCCCCCGGGGCATCTGCGGGGCCAGCGCCGACACCATTGTAGCCCGGAACTTCCTGCGGGCCGTGGCCGCCGGCTCCGGCTGCTATATCCACGTGGTGGAGAACACCGCCCGCCAGCTGAAGAACACCGGCCTGCACAAGGACAAGATCCGCAGCGAGAAAGCCCTGAACCATCTGGCGGAGCTCTTCGGCGTCACCGGGAGCGACAAGTACGACCTGTGCGTAAAGGTAGCGGACGCGGTGCTGGCCGACCTGTACCGTCCGGAGTACGAGGGCATGGAGCTGGTGGAGAAGCTGGCCTACGCCCCCCGGGTGAAGAAGTGGAAGGAGCTGGGCATCATGCCCGGCGGCGCCAAGGGCGAGGTGTTCAACAACATCGTCAAGACCTCCACCAACCTCAGCTCCGACCCGGTGGAGATGCTGGTGAGCTGCCTGCGGCTGGGCGTATCCACCGGCCTGTACGGCCTCCAGCTGACCAACCTGCTCAACGACG
>CAJTVO010000062.1 GCA_910579485.1 uncultured Oscillospiraceae bacterium
GCTAATTCATGCGACTACCGATGAGACCATAGCAAAGCATCTTGCCATTCTCAACCTTAGCAAAAGGCAAATTTCCAAGCTAAACAAACTCCGCATAGCAGCGGGAAACACGCCAATCTCTATCTAAACGGCTTCGGATAGAATGCGGCACACCTCTTAAACTGCTTGTAATAACTTGTGACAATGAAAATGTAGTTTGATTGATGGAACGCCGTGTGAGGGGAAACTCTCATGCACGGTGTGGAGCGGGGGAAAAGCCGGAAACGTTGATACTGTAGGCTTACCTATCGCTATATTTTGACAGCTCCATCCGTTTTCAGCTGTCCTTCCTCAACCTCGCGGCGGGGAGCGGCGGTTATGCGGAGAGCATCACCATCCAGCCACGGACGGACAATTTCAACGGTGTTCGGCAGGAATACTCCGATATGCTCCAAAACCAGCTGGCGAAGGGCAATAACGGCCTCACCAAGACCAAGTACCTGACCTTTGGCATTGAGGCGGAGAACATTCGGGCCGCAAAGCCCCGGTTGGAGCGTATCGAAACCGACATTCTCAACAATTTCAAGCGTCTGGGCGTGTCGGCGGAGCCTATGAACGGCAAAGAGCGCCTGCACCTGATGCACGGCGTATTCCACATGGACGGGCAGACGCCGTTCCGGTTCTCCTGGGACTGGCTGGCCCCCAGCGGCCTGTCGGTCAAGGACTTCATCGCCCCCAGCAGCTTTGAGTTCCGCAATGGCCGGATGTTCCGCATGGGCCGGAAGTACGGGGCGGTCAGCTTTGTTCAGATCATGGCCCCGGAACTGAATGACCGGATGCTGGCGGACTTCCTGGATATGGAGAGCAGTCTGATCGTCAATCTGCACATCCAGTCCGTGGACCAGGTGAACGCCATCAAGACGGTCAAGCGGAAGATCACCGATCTGGACAGCGCCAAGATCGAGCAGCAGAAAAAGGCAGTCCGGGCCGGATACGACATGGACCTCATTCCCAGCGACCTCGCCACCTACGGCACGGAGGCCAAAAAGCTCTTGCAGGACCTCCAGAGCCGGAATGAGCGGATGTTCCTCGTCACTTTCCTGGTGCTGAACACAGCGGACAGTCTGCGGCAGCTGGACAACAACGTATTTCAGGCGTCCAGTATCGCCCAGAAACACAACTGCCAGCTTGTCCGCCTGGACTTCCAGCAGGAGCAGGGCCTGATGAGCAGTCTGCCCCTGGGGTACAATCAGATCGAGATACAGCGGAGCTTGACAACTTCAAGCACCGCTATTTTTGTACCCTTCACCACCCAGGAATTGTTTCAGCACGGCGGCGAGGCCCTGTACTACGGTCTGAACGCTCTCAGCAACAACCTCATCATGGTGGACCGCAAACGGCTTAAAAACCCGAACGGCCTAATCCTTGGCACTCCCGGCAGCGGCAAATCCTTCTCTGCCAAGCGGGAGATCCTCAATGTGTTCCTCGTTACGGATGATGACATCATTATCTGTGACCCGGAGGCGGAGTATTTTCCCCTGGTCCACCGGCTGGAGGGACAGGTTATCAAGATTTCCCCCACCAGCAAGCAGTACGTCAATCCTATGGACCTCAACCTGGACTATTCGGACGATGAAAGCCCGCTGTCTCTGAAGGTGGATTTCCTGTTGTCCTTCTGTGACATTGTGGTGGGCAGCAAGGACGGGTTGCAGCCTGTGGAAAAGACCGTCATTGACCGCTGCGTCCGGCTGGTCTACCGGGACTATCTGGCCGACCCCAGGCCGGAGAATATGCCCATCCTGGAGGACCTGTATAACCTTCTGCTGAAACAGGACGAGAAGGAGGCCCACTTCATCGCCACGGCGCTGGAAATCTACGTCACCGGCAGTCTGAACGTGTTCAACCACCGGACCAACGTGGACATTGACAACCGCATTGTCTGCTACGACATCAAGGAGTTGGGTAAGCAGTTGAAACAGCTGGGGATGCTCGTCATCCAGGATCAGGTCTGGAACCGTGTCACCATCAACCGGGCCGCTGGCAAGACCACCCGCTACTATGTGGACGAGTTTCATTTGCTCTTGAAGGGCGAACTGGCCTCCTGGAGCGTGGAGATTTGGAAACGCTTTCGGAAATGGGGCGGCATCCCCACCGGCATCACCCAGAACAGCAAGGACCTCCTGGCAAGCCCGGAGATCGCCAACATCCTGGAGAACAGCGACTTTGTGTATATGCTCAATCAGGCGGCTGGCGACCGGCAGATTCTCGCCAAGCAGCTGAATATCTCCCCCCACCAGCTGTCCTACGTCACCCATTCCGGCGAGGGTGAGGGCCTGATGTTCTATGGCAATGTTATCCTGCCCTTCATCGACCGTTTCCCGAAGGACACGGAGCTGTACCGCATCATGACGACCCGGCTGAGTGAAATCGCGCCGGAGGGCGGTGCATGAGCGAGGCTGTCTACACCAAGCAAGACCTGATGACAATGCAGGCGTGGCCGCTGGAGCGGAAAATCCGGGAGTCCCAGGCAAGCATCCGGGAGTGGTACGAACACTACGGCGGCAAGGTCTTTGTCTCCTTCTCCGGGGGCAAGGACTCCACCGTACTTCTGGATTTGGTGCGGGGCCTTTACCCTGATGTGCCTGCCGCCTATGCGGACACCGGCATGGAGTACCCGGAAATCCAAGACTTCGTGCGTTCGGTCCCTAATGTGGAGTGGGTACAGCCGGTCATGCCCTTCCATCAGATCATTGAGCAGTATGGATACCCAGTCATATCAAAAGATGTGGCAAAACGTATCTATTATGCCAGAAAGGGCAGCAGATGGGCAATCAATCAGCTGAACGGTTTCAATTCGGATGGAAGTCCCTCCTGGTATAATCAGCGGTATATGAAGTGGCGTGTTCTTCTGGACGCGCCGTTTCTCATCTCTGAATACTGCTGCGGTGCTATGAAAACCCGGCCTCTCCACAAATACGCCCGTCAGACTGGCAGGGCGGCAATTATGGGAACTATGGCCTGCGAGAGCAAGCGGCGGGAGGGGGCCTTTCTGCAAACCGGCTGCAATGCCTATCACATCAAGGAACCAGCCTGCAAGCCGCTGTCCTTCTGGACAGAACAGGATGCCCTTCTCTATCTGCGTATGACCGGCATCCCCTACGCCTCCATCTACGGCGAGATCGTAGAGCGGGGCGGCAAGCTCGTCACCACCGGCGCACAGCGGACGGGCTGTATGTTCTGTATGTTCGGCCTCCACCTGGAAAAGCAACCGAACCGCTTTCAGCGCATGGCCCTGACCCACCCCCGGCAGCACGATTTCTGTGTCAACACCCTGGGCTGTGGGAAAGTGCTGGACTACATCGGCGTTCCCTATCAACCTTTGACGGATAACTGAAAGGAGTTTTTCGACTATGGACAATGAACTGTATCTCATCCACCTGGACGATTACCTGAGCCACGTTGACGGCAAGCTGGATATGTACGACCTGCTGCTGGAGCTGGTGCGGTCTGTGCGGAAGGACCTGGAGGCGGGGGAGCCGTCCCAGGCCATGCGGACCCTGTGCGGCTACGAGCAGCAGGCCCATGAGATGTATGAGGGCTGGGACATCCCGGATGACTACACTGCTTTCTGCGACATCAACGACCTGGGCCCGCTGATGGAGCGCGAGCTGCTGCCTGCTGATGACGAGGACGATGACGGCGATATGTCCGCTGCCCCCCGCCTCCTGCGTGCTGTGGGCCAGCTGACGGAGAGTACCCGGAACATCCTGGCGGTTGCCAATGAGATCGTGGAGTTCGAGGAGGAAATTGACCGCCTCCTGGCGGAGAACGAAAAGCCGGAGAACGACTGTGCCGAGTGACAGCGGCGTCCAGATCATTGCAGGAGGTGACACATTGCAGGACAATGAGAAAATCGCCCAGCTCCTTACGCAGCTGATGCAGACCGGGCAGGCGGAACAGGCGGCGAATATCCGGCAGCTGTGCGGCTATGTGGACAGTCTGGAAAAGCAGTATGCAGCAGTCATGTCGGAGTTGCAGGGCATTAAGGAGCAGCTTTCCGAGGCCACGGCGCAAAAGCGTCCGCTCCGGGTCCAGGTGTCCGATGCCGTTCAGACGGCGGAAACGGCGTTGAAACAGGCCCGCGATCAGCTCCCCACCTTGAAGGAGGACCTTGCGATCTGGGCCGAAACCACCGCGAACGACCTCAGACGGGTGGGCATTTCCGTCTTGGACAACACCGTGGCCTTCTTGAACATCCAGCAAATACTGGAGAATATTCGGGATGCACTGGAGTCCGCCCTTCAAAGCGTCCGGTCCGCCATTCATCAGGTGGAGACAATGGGGCAGGAGCTGCGGGAGGCCGGGAACCATTTGGCAAACGCCGGTCGTGCCGCTGCGGGCCGGGAAATCCAGCCGAAGGACGTAACCCAGGAGGGCCGCTTTCAAGCCGTGGTCCTGGCCCCCCTGCGCGGCACGGACAGGATGCTCACCGGCATGACCCGTACAACGCAGGCCGCTGTTCGCAACGTGAGACGGCTGGAGCGCACGGCGGAAGAGAACCGGGGCAGGCGGGAGCGGTCCTCTGTCCGGCAGAGGCTGGAGCAGAAGAAGGAGATCGTGTCCCAGGCCCCGCCCAGTTCGCCCCCGCCGGGGAGAAGAAAATCTGAGGCTGTGCTATGAGCCGGAAGAAAACCCCCCGCCTGCAATTCACCGATGCCGAGCAGGACGGTAGCCGTCTGAAGGAGCATGACCGGGCCAAAGAGCGTGAGGCTGACCGTGCGGCGATGCGGAAGGATGCACCGCCAAAGGGCCGGAAAAAGCTGAAACGGCGCATGATTGACCAGAAATCCGCTGCTGGCAGAAAGAAAAAGGGCAAATCCGCCGCCGGTCAGAAAACTGCCAAAACGGAGGGCCAGCTGCAATTTGAGGAAAACAGGGTCAAGCCGCCCTCCAAACTGTCCCATGCGGTCAAGACGGCCCCCGTTCTGGCGGTTTCCGGCAGGCTGCACCATGAGATCAGCGAGGCGGAGGAGGACAATGTTGGCGTGGAGAGCGCTCACCGGCTGGAACAGACCGCTGAAACCGGCGTCCATCTGGCGGAGCGCTCCCGCCGCGCCCGCAAGCTGCGGGAGTACCGGGCGGCGGAGCGGGCAGAGATCGACGCCCTCTACCAGCAGGCACTTCAAGACCACCCGGAGCTTGGCAGCAATCCCCTGTCACGCTGGCAGCAGCGGCAGGCCATCAAAAAGCAGTATGCCGCCGCAAAGCGTTCCGGGCAGGCGGCAGAGGGTGCGGCCAGGGCTACGTCCACTATGGCGGAGCGTGTTTCCGACACTCTCAAAGGTGCTGCGGATACCGGCAAAAGGGCCGGAGAGTTTGTCATGCGGCACAAGAAGGGCTTTCTCATTGTCATCGGCCTGTTCCTCATTCTGGTGATGTTTTTGAACATGATGTCCTCCTGTTCCGTGCTGGCCCAGGCCATTTTGAGCGGCGGGACCGGCGGCACGTTCCCCTGCGAGGATGCGGATATGCTGGGAGCTGAGGCCGACTATGCCGCGCTGGAGGCCGCTTTGCAGAACGAGGTGGACAACTACCCCAGCTACCACCCCGGCTATGACGAGTATCGCTATGATCTGGACAGCATCGGCCACGACCCCTATGTGCTGATCTCCCTGCTGACCGCTTACCACCAGGGAACATGGACCCGGAGCGAGGTACAGGGGACATTGCAGATGCTCTTTGACCGGCAGTACACCCTCACCCAGACAGTGGATGTGGAGGTGCGGTATTACGAAACGGATGACGGCGATGTGCCTTACAACTATTACATCTGCAACGTCAAGCTGGAAAACTTCGACCTGTCCCATCTGCCCGTCTACCTTTTGAGTGAAGATCAGCTGAGTGCCTATTCCGTGTATATGTCCAACCAAGGCAACCGGCCTGATCTGTTTCCTACCGACCAATTCCCCAACGCCTCCCAGCGGCAGGACTACCTGGACTATGACGTTCCCCCGGAGGCCCTGGAGGATGAAGTATTCGCCGCCATGCTTACCGAGGCAGAGAAGTACCTGGGGATGCCCTACGTCTGGGGCGGCAGCAATCCCAGCACGTCCTTTGACTGTTCCGGTTTTGTCAGCTGGGTCATTAACCACTCCGGCTGGAACGTGGGGCGGCTGGGGGCAAAGAGCCTTTGCAACATCTGCACTCCGGTATCCCCGGCCAACGCCCGCCCCGGCGATCTGGTGTTTTTCATCAACACTTATGACGCACCGGACCCCAACGCCCCTACCCACTGTGGTATCTATGTGGGCAATAACATGATGATACATTGCGGAAATCCCATTTCCTACGCCAATTTGAACTCGAATTATTGGCAAAATCATTTTTACTGCTATGGCAGACTTCCTTAAAGGAGTGATGCGAAATGAACCCGAAGATCAAGAAGATCGACAAGGAGTACGAGAAGAACGCGGAGAAGATCACGGAACTCCAGGCCCGTCAGCGGGAGCTGGAGAAGCAGCGGATGGAGCTGGAGAACCTGGACATTATCGGCCTCGTCCGGGGTATGGGCCTGTCGCCGGACCAGCTGGCGGCGCTCATCCAGGCCGCGCCGCCCCAGCCGGTCCCCGCACCGGAGCGGAAGGAGGACGGCTATGAGACGGTTTAAGACCCTGTTCCTGCTGCTGTCCACCATGCTCATGCTCTCCACCTGTGCCGCCCCCGCCTACGCCTATGCGGATGAGACGGAGGAAAATCCCCCGGTCACGGGCGGTACGGAGACTCAGCCCCTGACCCCAGAGGGCAACATGACCCTGGTGGACGATATTGATGGCGAGGCCGGGAAGGACAAACAGTTCATCGTGGTCCAGAGCCGGGCCGGTCACTATTTCTATATCATTATTGACCGGGCGGCGGAGGGGGACAACATCGTCCACTTTCTGAACCAGGTGGACGAGGCCGACCTTCTCTCCCTGATCGAGCAGGAGGAACAGGCCCCCGCCGTCTGTTCCTGTACGGTCAAATGCGCCCCCGGTGCGGTCAATACCGCCTGCGAGGTCTGCGCCGTCAATATGGCGGAGTGCGTTGGGCCGGAGCCGGAGCCGCAGGAGCCGGACCCGCCCCCGGATACACCGGAGGCCCCGGAGGAACCGGAGAAACAGAGCGGCAATCCGCTGATAATCGTGGCGCTGCTGGCGGTCCTGGGCGCTGGGGGGGCGGTGGCCTATCTGAAATTCTTCAAGAAAAAGCCGGACACCAAGGGCAGCGCCGATCTGGATGATTACGACTATGGCGATGATGACCCGGAGGACGAGCCGGAGGATGACGGCGACCCGGACGATGATCTGGAGGACGAATGAAATATTTCACCAACAATCCGCTGGAACGGCAGATGATGCGGCCTCCCACCTACCGGCCCAAGCCTGACCCGGCCCCGCCTGTTCCCCAAAGCCACCCCTGCTATGGCTGTAAGCGCCGGAACGAGAGCGCCGGCTGCGTCCTGCCCTGCTACCGGGGCGTGGAGCGTCTGCCGCCCCGGTGAGCCATTGAAATTACAATAAATCTACATTTTGGCAAGCGGTCTGGAGCGTTCCGGGCCGCTTGCCCTATATTGAAGGAGGAATGACTTTGCCCAAACAGAAACTCGTGATCGCGGAAAAGCCCGCTGTCGGCATGGCCCTGGCGAAGGTGCTGGGGTGCCACGGGAAAAGACCCGGCTATATGATCGGCAGCGGCTATATCGTCAGCTGGTGTCTGGGCCATCTGGCGGGCTTAGCGGATGCCGCCGTCTACGACCCCAGCTTTGCCAAGTGGCGCTGGAACGATCTGCCCATCATCCCCGACACCTGGCGCTTTACCCTGGACAAGAGCAAGACGGAGCAGTTTGCCGTCCTGCAAAAGCTGATGCGCCGGGAGGAGGTCACGGAGGTCATCAACGCCTGCGACGCCGGACGGGAGGGGGAGCTGATCTTCCGCACCGCCTACCATCTGGCGGGCTGTACCCTGCCCATGAAACGGCTGTGGATCTCCAGCATGGAGGACGCCGCTATCCGGGAGGGCTTTGAGCATCTCCGTCCCGGCAGCGACTATGACGGCCTGTACCACGCCGCCCTGTGCCGCGCCAAGGCGGACTGGCTGGTGGGCATCAACGCCACCCGCCTGTTTTCTGTCATGTACCGCCATACCCTCAACGTGGGCCGGGTCATGTCCCCCACCCTGGCCCTGCTGGTCCAGCGGGAGGCGGAGATCGGGGCCTTTGAGCCGGAGCCGTTCTACACCGTGGAGCTGGACTGCGGCGGCGTCACCTTCGCCGGGGAGCGGCTTTCCGACAAGGCGGAGGCAAAGGCCCTCGCTGACACCTGTAAGGACACTTTGGTGCTGGTCCAGAAGGTGGAGCGGAAGGAGAAGTCCGAGAAGGCCCCCGCCCTCTATGACCTCACCACCCTCCAGCGGGAGGCCAACCGGACCCTGGGCTACACCGCCCAGCAGACCCTGACGTATTTGCAGGCCCTCTATGAGAAGAAACTGTGTACCTACCCCCGGACGGACAGCCGGTATCTGACGGAGGACATGAAGGGCAATGTTCCCGCTCTGGCGTTCATCGCCGCCGTCCTGTGCGGGGAGAAGGAGCCGGAGACGGTACTGGCCTCCCAGGTCTGCGACAACGGGAAGGTCAGCGACCACCATGCCATCGTCCCCACCAAGACCGCCGCCACCGGCATCAATATTGGCGATCTGCCCACGGGAGAGCGGGAAGTCCTGCTCCTGGTGGCCCGTTCCCTTCTCCGGGCGGTCTGTCCGGCCTACCGCTGCGCTGAAACCGCTGTGACGGCGGAGTGCGGCGGACATACGTTCACCGCCAAGGGGAAGGAGGTCCTGGAGCTGGGCTGGAGGGCTTACGCCAATAAAGAACCCTCCGAGGACGCTGCCTTGCCGGAGGGCCTGACCCAGGATGCGGCCCTGACCGCGAAGGAGGTCCGGGTGAAGGAGGGCAAGACGGCCCCTCCGAAACACTTTACGGAGGACACTATCCTGGCCTCTATGGAGACAGCCGGTGTGGACGATATGCCGGAGGATGTGGAGCGGAAGGGCATCGGGACCCCCGCCACCCGTGCCTCCATCCTGGAAAAGCTGGTGTCCGCTGGCTTTGTGGAGCGGAAGAAAGCCAAGAAGATCACAAGCCTCATTCCCACCCAGGAGGGCAATTCCCTCATCACCGTCCTGCCGGAGCAGCTGCAATCCCCGCTGCTGACGGCGGAGTGGGAGAACCGGCTGAAACAGGTGGAGCGGGGCGAGCTGTCCCCGGAGGACTTCATGGAGGCCATCGCCGCTATGGTGCGGGAGCTGGCGGCGACCTGTTCCCCGGTTCCTGGCGGCGAGATTTTGTTCCCCTCCGGCAAGGAGAGCGTTGGCCCCTGCCCCCGGTGCAGCGGGAATGTCACTGAGAGCAAGAAGGGCTTTTTCTGCGAAAATCCCTCCTGCCGGTTTGCCCTCTGGAAGGACAACCGCTTTTTCGCCGCCAAGAAGAAGGACTTCGACAAGAACGCCGCCTCCGCCCTGCTGAACGAGGGCAAGCTCCATCTCACCGGCTGCTGGTCCGAGAAAACGAAAAAGACCTATGATGCCACGGTCTACCTGGAGGACGATGGGGAGAAAACCAACTACCGGCTGAAGTTTGACAATGGAAAGAGCAGCAACGGAAACGGCTGACCTCCCCCGCATGACCGAAAAGCAGTTTTCCAGGGCCAAAAAGCTCCTGCGCCGCCTGTGCGCCAACTACGACCGGGGGAACTGCCTGCTGCTGGATGACGGCTATGACTCCTGCCCCTGTCCCCAGCTGATCTCCAACACCCTGCTGTGCCGCTATTTCCGCTCCGCCGTCCTCCCGGCTGATCAGGAGCTGTGCGAAGAGATTTTGGGGGCCTGTCTGAAATACTGCGCCGGGTGCGGCAGTCCCTTTGTGGCGGTGGCGAGAAACACGATTTACTGTCCGATCTGTGCGGCGGACCGGGTAAGGCGGAGCAAACGCAGATGGGCGGCAAAAAACAGGATGCAGAGTAGAAAAAGTAGGGCTTAAAAGTCCCGTGTTTACAGGGGTTTCAGAGGCCGGAACTGATGGGGGCTGTATGATTTCATTCCCGCCCCCGAAAACCGGCCTTACTTTTTCTACATCATCACATCGAAAGGAGATGCTATGGCAGAGAAAAAATCCAACCGGGAAAAGCTCAAAGAGATCACCGACAGCATTGAGCAGGGTATCAAGGAGCTGTTTCAGAGCGACAAGTACGCTGAGTATCTGCGTACCATGTCCAAATTTCACAGCTATTCGGTGCGAAACACTATCCTCATCCATATGCAGCGGCCTGACGCCACCGCCGTGGCCGGTTTCAACGCCTGGAAGAACAAATTCCAGCGCCATGTGAAGAAGGGCGAGAAGGGCATCACTATCCTGGCCCCCACGCCCTTCAAAAAGACCATTGAGGAGAAAAAACTGGACCCGGTGACAAAATCCCCCATGTTAGACCATAATGGCAATGTTATCATGGAGGAAAAAGAAGTCGAAATTCCCATGTTCCGCCCGGTGAAGGTCTTTGACGTGTCCCAGACCGAGGGCAAGCCCCTTCCCCAGCTGTCCAGCCCCCTGACCGGCGATGTGCAGAATTATGAGATTTTCATGGAGGCCCTGCGGCGGACTTCTCCGGTTCCTATCGACTTCAAGCCGCTGGAGCCGAGTATGGACGGCTTTTTCAGCAGCGACAGCCAATCCATCACCCTTCGGGAGGGGATGAGCGAAGTCCAAACCATCTGCGCCGCCGTCCATGAGATCACCCACTCTCTGCTGCATAACCGGGAGAAGGAGCGCCTTTCCGCTGCTGCCGGGACAGATCAGGCGGAGAAGGTCAAGCCCAAAGACCGCAACACCGAGGAAGTGGAGGCCGAGAGCGTCTCCTATGCCGTCTGCCAATACTACGGCATCGAAACCGGCGAGAACAGTTTAGGCTATATCGCCACCTGGAGCAAGGACAGGTCCCTGCCGGAGCTGAAAGCCAGTCTGGACACCATCGGCAAGACCGCCAACCAGCTCATCACCGATATTGACCGCCATTTCAAGGAAATTTGCAAGGAGCGAGGCGTTGACCTGACCCAGCCGGAGCAGTCTGCGTCGGAACAGCCTGATACGCCGGATCGCTTTGCCGCTGATCTCTATGACTTCATGGACCGGCTTTACCGGGAGGGGACCTTGGAGCATCCCTTTACCCAGGACAGCAAGCAGCAGTTCATTGAGGAAATCATCATGGAAATGGAGAATAATTACTGGATCGAGATCCGTTCTCCGCTGGAAAGTGTTATGGAGAGTACCGGCGCAGACGAGGCCAAATCGCTGCTTGCCCGCCTGGAACGTATCGAAATGGAGAACCGCCAGCCGGAACAGGCCGTGCCGGAGGCCGATGTCCCCGTGGAACCGCAGGCGGATGTTCAGCCGGAGCCGGATGCCGTTCTCTACCTGTCCGAAAGCGGCCTATATCTGCATATCCAGAGAACGGATGACGGCTGGGACTACTCCGTCTACAACAAAAACAGTCTGCGCCTGGAGGACGGCGGGCAGCTGGACGCGCCGGAAATGAGCCTTTCCGCCGTCACCGACCAGATACGGACGATGTACGGCATGGACCATATTGCCCTGCACCCTGTCCCGCTGGAGATGGTGGACACCCTGCGGGAGGCCGCTGACCGGGCGGCACAGGCGGAGGCGGAGATCGAGGAACAGTACCCTGACCCCCTGGAAAAGCTGCGGGACCATATCGCCGCTGAGGATGACGCCCTGTGGGACACCGTTCTGGATGAGTACCCCATGCCGGACCCCGTTTTTCTCCCTGACGAGCTGGAGCAGAGCTGCGGCTACATGGACGGCGACCTCCTGCCCCTGTCCAAAGAACGGGCGGCGGAGCTGTTGGAGCGTGACCTGACGATCTATGCCATCGTGGACGGTGGGCAGGCGGAGATGGTCTTTGACCGGGATGATCTGAACGAGCGCCCGCCCGATATGATGTTTGGCGTTCCCATTGAGGAATGGGAGGCCAGCCCCGACTTTCACCAGCTCATTGCGGACCGGATGAACCACCAGGAGGAACGGGAGCGGGCCTTTCTCGACCACGGCGGGGACTGTTTCGCTATCTATCAGATCAAGGACGATGACCCTGACCGCCTGCGCTTTATGGATATGGACTGGCTGATCTCTAAGGGCCTGACGGTGGACCGGGCCAACTACGAGCTGGCCTATACCGGGGAAATGGCCTGCGGGCTTGGGTCCACCGCCTTGGAAAAACTGTATCAGAAATTCAACACCGACCACCCTGCGGACTATCACCGGCCCTCCATGTCCGTCAGCGACATCCTTGCGGTCAAACAGGACGGCGTGGTATCCTGCCATTACTGCGACAGTATTGGCTTTGCGAGAGTGCCGGACTTCATCAAGCCGGAAAATTATCTGAAATCGGCGGAAATGTCTATGGAAGATGATTACGGCATGATCGACGGCATCATCAACAACGGCCCAAAGGAGCCTACCGTGGCCCAGCTGGAGCAGCAGGCCCGGTCTGGCCAGCCTATCTCCCTCATGGAGCTGGCGGCAGCTACTCACCGGGAAGAGCAGGAAAAGAAACAGTCTGTGCGGGAGAAACTGAAAAATCAGCCCAGGCAGAAACGGACAGCGCCCAAAAAAAGCGCGGAAAGGGGCAGGTGATCTTATGGCGGATGGACGGTATGACATTACGCTGGACGATGTTCCGGCGCAGATCGTGGAGATCGCCCAGGTCGGCGTACCCATCGGCTACATCAACCGCCGCACGGACCCCGGCTATATGCTGGCAAACGGTACGGCGCTGCTGGAGAGCGAGAAGGACGAGGCCGGTTTCTATGTGGGCGGCGCTGGCATGGACGGGATGTATCTGCGGACGCCTGCGCGGTATGAGCCGGTCCGGGACGAGGACGGTGCTGTGATCGCCTTTCGCCGCATGAACGAGTACCTGACCGGTTTTACCCCCGAAGAACAGGAACTCATCTATGAATATGGCATGAATACCCCGGAGCATCTGGTTGAGGACCTGACTGCCGCCCTGCCCCATCTGAAAAAGGCCCCCCAGGTCTATGACTTGTTCGACAGCACGGCGAAAAAGCTGCGTCAGATCCCCCCGGACAAGTGCCGCCGTCTGATGGCGGATATTCGGGCGGCGTACAAGGGGCGGCAGGAGCAGTCCATCCGGGAGCGCCAGCGGGCCGCTGAAAAGTCCGCCAAAAAGAAGAGAAGGAGTTTTGAGAGATGAACGACTTTACATTTGAGGAACGGAGCCTGATGTGCATTTACAGCGGGTCCGGCACACGCACCGGCCTGATCGCCGCCCTGGAGGATATGCGGGGCTATTTGCAGCCGGACGAGGATGATCTGCGGGAGCTGACCGACAGCGCCCTCGCCAAACTGCGGCGCATGACCGATGCCGACTTTGAGGCCGTGGACCTCTACCCGGACTTCGACCCGGAGGACCCTGCCTATGGCGGATAAGGTCCTGGAATATCTTCAGCTGTCCGAGCGGGCTACACGGCAAATCTCTGGCAGCTACAAGGAGTGGACCGGCTTTTTAACCACTGCCGCCAGATTATATAAATATCCGTTTTGCGAGCAGCTGCTTATCTACGCCCAGCGGCCTGATGCCACTGCCTGCGCCGACTACGACCTCTGGAACAAGCAGATGCGCCGGTATGTGCTGCGGGGGGCCAAGGGTATCGCCCTCATTGACACCAGCACCGGAAAAAACAAGGTGCGCTATGTCTTTGACGTGTCCGACACCGGGGAGAAGGAGAATGCCCGCCGCCCCTGGCTGTGGCAGTACCGCCCGGAACATCAGCAGGCCGTAGCCAATGCCCTGGAGAAGCGTTTTGGTGTTTCCGGTGAGAGCGGCCTTGCCGACCAGCTGGAGCAGATCGCCTCTGTGCTGGCGGGGGACTACTGGACGGAACATGGAAGTGAGCTGACCCGTATCGTTGACGGTAGTTTCCTGGAGGGGTATGATAGCGTCAACATCGGAGTGCAGTTCTGGCAGGCGGCTACCGTCAGCACCACCTATGCGCTTATGGCCCGCTGCGGCCTGGAACCGGAAACCCATTTCCAGCACGAGGACTTTTTGAGCGTGTTCGACTTCAACACCCTGGACACAGTGACGGAACTGGGGACGGCGATCAGCCAGAGCAGCGAACAGGTCCTGCGGGTGATCGAGGTCGCCATCAAGCAGTATGAGCGGGATAAAATCGCGGAAAGGAGAGCCGAGCATGAAAATGGAGCTGAATTACAAACAGGTGGGAGACGTTCTCCTGCCCCAGTTGGACCTGCCGGAACAGCCGGAACGGAGCCTGAGCAAGTACGGACTGATGCGGCGGACGTATCTGAAGGAGAACTGTCCGGGCCTGTTCAACCGGCTGGTACTGAGGGGGACCCTGTATCAGCACCTGTTGGAGGTGGAGGACAGGGCGAACGAGATGCTGGAGGAGATGATGCCCTCCCTGGCGAAAACGGCGGGGGCCACGGAGGAACTGAAAGCCCGGAACCCCCTGGCGTGGGTGGGCCTGATGAACTCCTGCAAGGCCCAGGCGGAGGAGATCATCCTGGCGGAACTGATCTACATCTGAATACTGAACCTGAACCGGAGGGACCGAGCGTGAAAGCGCCCGGTCCTTCTGTTGTTCCCCCTGCGGATGACGCACCGCCTGCCCCGGAACCTCCCGCACCTACCCCGGCCCTGCTGCGGGAGATCACCCAGGCCGACATTGACGCCGCCCTCCAGGAGTGGAACGGCGATATGGACAGCAAGCGCCGGGTACAGCAGTATATGACCGACCATAGCCGGGAGAAGGGCGCGGCGGAGTGGCTGCGGAACGAGTACGGTGATGGCCTCCCGGCGTTCCCTGTCACCGCAGAGGGAGCGGCCACCGATCTGCCCTGGCCCAAGGTCCAGCGCCACCTCGCCAGACTGGTGAAGGAGGACCGCTTTCTCTCGGGAGAAGAACGGGGTGAGGCCGCTGTGGAGGAACCGGAAAAGGATGCCCCGGCACAGCCCACCGTCCGGGAAATCTTCGACCAGTACAAGCCCGTTGTGGCCGGTCTGGTGCTGGCGGACGTGGCCTATCAAAATGCCTGCCGCAATTCTGACAAAGAAACCGCCATCATCGAGGGCGATGCCGCAGTCAAACGGGCGGCGCTCACCGTCACGGAACCGGACTTCATGCGGCTGTACTTTGATATGCCCGACTTCCGCTACCGGCTGCATCGGGAGGTCATTGACGAAACCTATGCCGCCCTGTCCCAGCCCCAACAGGAGCTTGAGCCGGAACCGGCTGAGGCCGCTGTTGTTGCCCGTGACCCTCTGGCCCCGGCTTACAACGTGGGCGATACGGTCTATCTGGATAACACCGCCTTTGAGATCACCGACATCAACCTGTTTGAGGTACAGCTGCGGGACCCTGCGCAGACCTATCCCATCCTGCGTTCTGAGCCGAAGGAGCGCTTTGAAACGCTCCTGCAACGGGACAGCCGGAACAGCCATATTACGGATTTTCTGGCGGCTGACCTCAATCAATTCAATGAGGACTTCCGGGAGGTCCTGACCTCCGGCCTACTGACCGACGAGGACAGAAATGAGATCATCGAATATTTTCGAGCCGGAAAAGGCAATCGGGAAATGGGCGGTCTGCTGTCGGGACTTCTGGGCAACCGTGTAGACACTACGGAGCTTTCCACCGGCGAAATGGCGGACTATTTCACATCCGGCCTCTCCATGCGGATAGAAATTCTGAACGATGATGAAGTGAAAATTGCGAGTGCGGCGTACTCCTGGCATCAGATCGCCCCGGTGCTGCGTTCTCTGTGGCAGCAGGAATTGGACGGCTTTACCCGTGTGCCGGTCCAGCGGGAACCTGTCTGGCTGGAGGGAACACCCTCCTATCAGGTGGGGGATAAGGTTTCCTTCCAGTACGGCGACCGTGAGATCAGCGGCACTATCGGCTATATCGGGGATTTGGATGTTCGTATCGACACCGGCCCCTACGCCTGGAGCAATCAGACCGTCAGCCGGGATTTCTTCGAGGACGCTATACGTCAGGACGACCGCAACGCCCATTTGTTCACCCAGGAGCCGGAGCTGGCCCCCGCGCCGGAGGTTACGCCGGGGACCGCCACCATTTACCCCGGCGATAAGAACGGCCTGCCCTTTGACATTATCGTTCAGCGCTTGCCCGTTGACGAACCGGAGCAGGCCCAGCCGGAGCAGACTGACGCCCCTCAGAATTTCCACATCACAGACGATCATCTGGGCGAGGGCGGGCCGAAAGCAAAGTTCCGCATGAATGCCGAGGCCATCACCACCCTGCATGAGATCGAATTTGACGGGCGGACCGCTACCCCGGAGGAACAGGAGATACTCTCCCGCTATGTGGGCTGGGGCGCTCTGGCAGATGCCTTTGACCCGGATAAGCCGGATTGGGCGGACGAGTACAAGGAACTGCAAGTGCTGCTTACTCCGGAGGAATACAAAGCGGCGCGGGCCTCCGTCTTGAACGCCCACTACACCAGCCCCACCGTCATTAAGGCCATCTATGAGGCCGTGGGCAATATGGGCTTTACCAGCGGCAACATCCTGGAACCGGCCTGCGGCGTGGGGAATTTCTTCGGGCTTTTGCCGGAGGCTATGGCTGCGTCCAAACTGTACGGCGTGGAGCTGGACAGCATCACCGGGCGCATCGCCCAGCAGCTTTACCCCCGGGCCGACATCACCGTGGCCGGATTTGAAACCACCGACCGCCGGGACTTCTACGACCTTGCCGTGGGCAATGTGCCGTTTGGGGATTATCCCGTCAACGACTGGGCCTATAACAAGCACCATTTCAGCATCCACAATTATTTCGCCGCCAAAATGATGGACCAGGTGCGCCCCGGCGGTATCGTAGCTTTTGTCACCAGCCGCTATACTATGGACGCCAAGAGTGAGGACGCCCGAAAATATCTGGCGGAGCGGGCTGACCTCCTGGGGGCCATCCGTTTACCCAACAACGCTTTCCGTGCCAACGCCGGGACAGACGTGGTGACGGACATCCTGTTTTTCCAGAAACGGGATACCCCCCAGACGGAGCTGCCCGATTGGGTACACGTTGGAGAGAACCAGGACGGCTTTACCGTCAACCGCTATTTCATCGACCACCCGGAAATGATTTTGGGGCGGCAGACCTCCAAAAGTACCCAGTACGGCAGTCAGGACTTTACCGTGGCCCCCATTGAGGGCCTGGAACTGGCCGACCAGCTGCATGACGCCATCAAATACATCCGGGGCCAGTACCGGGAGGCCCAGCCGCCTGAGCTGGAGGAAGGGACTGAACAGGAGCGCGTTACCATCCCCGCCGACCCCAACGTGCAGAACTTCTCCTTCACCGTTGTGGATGGAGACGTATACTTCCGGGAACATTCCATCATGGAAAAGCAGGACCTGAGCGGCGCGGCCAAAGAGCGTGTCGTAGGCATGGTGGAGCTGCGGGACTGTGTTCGGAACCTGATCGACCTTCAGCTACGAGAGGATATTCCCGACAGCGCCATCCGGGACCAGCAGGAAAAGCTCAACCAGCTCTACGATGCCTACACCGCAAAATTCGGCCTTATCAATGACCGGGCCAATCAGCGCGTCTTTTCCAGTGACAACGCCTACTTTCTCCTGTGCGCCCTGGAAGTCATGGACGAGGATGGGCGGTTTACGGGCAAGGCGGATATGTTCACAAAGCGCACCGTCAGCCCCCACCGGGCTGTCACCAGCGTGGACACCGCATCTGAGGCCCTGGCCGTTTCCATTGCGGAGCGGGCCAAAGTGGATATGCCCTATATGGCCCAGCTTTCCGGCAAGACCGAGGAACAGCTGGAACGGGAGCTGACCGGCGTGATCTTCCGGGACATCCGCTGTGCGGAGGACCCGTACCTCATCCCCAAGGCATTTGTCGATCTGGACCGTTTTCCCCTCGTCACCGCCGATGAATACCTCTCCGGCAACGTGCGGCGGAAACTGCGCATGGCCCAGGCGATGGCGGAGGTCCTGCCCCCGGAGGACGCCGCGAAGATCAGGCAGAACGTGGAGGCCCTGACCGCCGCCCAGCCCAAAGACCTGGATGCCTCTGAGATCGAGGTCCGCCTGGGGGCCACCTGGGTGGACAAAAAATATATCCAGCAATTCATGTATGAAACGCTGGACACTCCCTGGCGGCTGCAAGGCGGTATCAAGCTGAATTATTCGCCCGTTACAGCGGAATGGCAGATCACCGGGAAAAGGGCCGTGTACGACCATGACGTTGCCGCCTACACCACCTTCGGCACCAGAAGGGCCAACGCCTATGAGATACTGCAAGACACGCTGAACCTCCGGGATGTCCGTATCTACGACCTGGTAACAGACCTGGACGGCAAGGAGCATCGGGTACTCAACGCCAAGGAAACCACCCTGGCCCAGCAGAAACAGCAGGCGTTGAAAGACGCTTTCCGGGACTGGATATGGCGTGACCCCAGGCGGCGGCAGGCCCTTGTCAAGCAGTACAACGAGGAAATGAACAGCACCCGGCCCCGTGAGTATGACGGGAGCCACATCGTTTTCTCCGGTATGAACCCGGAGATCAAGCTCCAGCCCCATCAGGTCAACGCCGTGGCCCACGTCCTCTACGGCGGCAACACCCTCCTGGCCCATGAGGTCGGCGCTGGCAAGACTTTTGAAATGATCGCCGCCGCTATGGAGAGCAAGCGCCTGGGCCTCTGCCACAAATCCGTTTTTGTGGTCCCTAATCACCTCGTCCAGCAATGGGCCTCCGAATTTATGCGTCTGTATCCTTCCGCCAACATCCTCGTTACCACCAAGCAGGATTTTGAACCGGCCCGCCGCAAGAAGTTCTGTGCCAGAATTGCAACCGGCGATTATGATGCCGTCATTATCGGACAGTCCCAGTTTGAGAAGATCCCCGTCAGCTATGAGCGGCAGGAGCGCATTATTGAGGATGAGATACAGGAAATTATGGCCGGTATCCAACGGTTGAAGTATCAAGGGGGAGAAAACTTCTCCGTCAAGCAGATGGTAAAGACCCAGCGGCGGCTGGAGGAGCGGCTGAAAAAGCTGAAAGCGGATCACAAGAAGGATAGCGTTGTCACCTTTGAGCAGCTGGGCGTGGACAGGATGTTTGTGGACGAGAGCGACTTCTATAAAAACTTGTTCATGACAACGAAAATGCGGAATGTGGCCGGTCTGTCCAC
>CAJTVO010000063.1 GCA_910579485.1 uncultured Oscillospiraceae bacterium
ATGTGGCCGTCGCAGAATCTTTGGTACTTTTCGTTCACACGAAAAGTACGCCCCCTGCCTGTGAAGCGCCGCAAGCGGCGCTTTTAGCGTTAAGCCCGCCGCGGGCGGGCCGCAACCAAAAACGGAGGCCGCCTACCGGCGGTCTCCATTTTTTATTGCTCCCAGGAGCATCGAAGCCCCTCCATATAGCAAAAACACACCAAAAGGCTTCCTCAGCAAGGAAACATCCACCGCCATAGATGCCAGCGCCCCCGCCAGGGCCGCCGCTGTGCCCAACGGCGCCGCGTCCCGCCAAGTCTCCCGGTCCAAAAAGCCATTCTTCCGGTGGAAAAACAAACTGATCCCCGCCGTTGGAAGAAAAAACAGCAAATTGATGGCCTGGGCCTCACGGTGCTCCACGCCGAGAAAAAGGGTCATACACACCAGCAGCAGCGTTCCGCCGCCTACTCCCCAGCTGGACAGCGCCCCCGTCGCCAGCGCCGCCAGAAAAGGGACCACCCACTCTACCATAGCAGATACCTCACCCCTCCATACAACAGGAACAGCCCGAAAATGATTTTCAATATCCGCACCGGTACCTTCTCGAAGGTCATTCCCCCCAGGACGCCGCCCACGGCGCCTCCCGCCAGATAGGGCCACAGCGTCCCCCACTCCGGCCGTACCTGCCACAGGTATACCGCCGCTGACACACAGCACATGGGCAGGATGACAGCAACGCAGGTGGCAAAGGACTTCCGCCCCTCCAGCTTCCGCCACTTCACCAGCAAGGGCAGCAGGATCATCCCCCCACCGCCGCCGAAAAGCCCGCTGGCCAGCCCTCCCGCCGCTCCGGCGATCTGGTTTTTCCGTCTATCAGTCATAACGCCCGTCCTTTTCCTCCAAGAATATGTAAGCCGGCCCATCAGGCCGGCCCGGGGTCACTGCATCAGCTTGAAGCTCTGGCAGTCGGTGCACTGATCCATGGTGGGGTTGGCCTCGTGGGTGCCTACCTGGATGGTATCCAGGCCGCAGTACTGCTCGTTCTTGCAGTGGTGGGCGCAGGAATTGACGGTGCAGTGGATGGAACGGTTGGGCGTGCAGGTGCAGCCGCTGTTGGTGCAATTGCTCATAACATGGTTCCTCCTTCATCATGGAAATTCGGGTCTTGCCGCTGGTAGTTTGCGCACCAGGACCGGAATTATGCGCCGCTTCTTTCCCTTTCCTCGCCCAAAGCGCGCCGCTGGTAAATTCAAGATAAACAAATAATTTTTCGGTATTACCGAACGAAAGAGTTGCCCCCTTCCCGGACCTCTGCTATACTATGTTTACGATTACGAACCTGCCGGAGCCGCATACCAGAGCGTCCTCCGCCTATCAAAAATGCTTCACGCGAAGCATTTATCTTTTAGGAGGCCGTCATGAAGGATGCCTGCGCCCGGGAGATCACCTATCTGCGCCTGTCCGTCACGGATCTGTGCGATCTCCGATGCCGCTACTGTATGCCGCCCCAGGGCGTGCCCAAGCGGCCCCACGATGAGATCTGCTCCGTGGAGGAGCTGGTGGAGATCGTCCGTCAGGCCGCCGCCCTGGGGGTCCGGAAGGTTCGGCTCACCGGCGGGGAGCCCCTGGTCCGCCGGGGCATCCTGGACATCTGCCGGGGGATCGCCGCCCTGGAGGGCGTGGAGGAAATTTGCCTGACCACCAACGGCACGGCCCTCTCCCGTCTGGCCCTCCCTCTGCGGGAGGCGGGGGTGGACCGGCTGAACGTCAGTCTGGATACCCTCCGTCCCGACCGCTTCGCCCACATGACCCGGGTGGGACGGCTGGAGGACGTGCTGTCCGGGTTGAAGGCAGCGAGGACCGCCGGGTTCACCGGGACCAAGCTCAACGTGGTATTGATGAAGGGCTTCAACGAGGACGAGATACCTGACTTCGTAAACCTGACGTGGCGGGAACCCCTGGAGGTCCGGTTCATTGAGCTGATGCCCATCGGCGAGGGGACCCGGGAGGAGTTCCTGCCCTCCTCCGCCGTGCTGGAGGCCTGTCCGGAGCTGGAGGCGGTGGACGTCTCCGGAGTGGCCCGGCGGTACCGGGTGCCGGGAGGCCGAGGGCTGGTGGGGCTGATCGAGCCCCTGAGCCGCTGCTTCTGCAGCGGGTGCGACCGCATCCGGGTGACGGCGGACGGCAGACTGAAGCCCTGCCTCCACTCGGAGCAGGAGCTCCCCCTCCGAGGGCTCTCGGGGCTGGCGCTGAGGCAGGCCCTTCAGGAGGGGATCGCCGCCAAGCCGCCCCGGCATCATCTGGCGGAGACCGGCCGCAGCGGCGCGGGCCGGACCATGAATCAGATCGGAGGATGAAAAGATGGAGCTGACCCATTTGAACGGCCAGGGCCGCGCCCGGATGGTGGATGTGACAGAGAAGGCGGAGACCTTCCGCACCGCCCTGGCGGAGGGCGTGGTCCGCATGTCGGCGGAAACCCTGGAGCTGGTCCGTACCGGCGGGACGCCCAAGGGAGACGTGTTGGCGGTGGCCCAGGTGGCGGGCGTCATGGCCGCCAAGCGGACCCATGAGCTGATCCCCATGTGCCATCCCATCCGGCTGACGGGGGTGGACATCCGGTTCGCCTATGGGGAGGACGCTGTCCTCATTCAGGCAGAAGCCAGGTGCAAGGGTGAGACCGGCGTGGAGATGGAGGCCCTGACGGCGGTGTCCGCCGCAGCCCTGACCATCTACGATATGTGCAAGGCCGTACAGAAGGACATGGAGATCGATGGCATCCATCTGTGCCGGAAGACCGGCGGGAAAAGCGGAGATTATGAGAAGGAGTGGTGACATGTCGCGGGTAACGTCTGTGAACATCAGCGAGAAAAAAGGGACCGTCAAGCATCCCATCGAGGAGGCGCGGCTGCTGCCCCATCACGGCATCGTGGGCGACGCCCACGCCGGGGACTGGCACCGGCAGGTCAGTATGCTGGCGGAGGAGAGCGTTGACAAGCTGCGGGGCGCGCTCCCCCAGCTGAAGGCGGGAGCCTTCGCGGAGAACATCAACACCGAGGGGATCGATCTGAAGGGCCTGCCCGTGGGCACCCGGCTGCGGATCGGCACCTCCGAGGCGGAGGTCACTCAGATCGGCAAGGAGTGCCATAACGACTGCGCCATCAAGAAGGCCGCCGGCACCTGCGTCATGCCCACGGAAGGCATTTTTGTCGCCGTCCTGAAGGAAGGCACCGTCCGGGCAGGAGATCCCGTTGAGATCATCAAGGAGGCGGCGGAATGAAGCTGATCCGTACACAGGACGCGGTAGGGCACGTCCTCTGCCACGATATGACCCAGATCATCCCCGGGCAGTATAAGGACGCCCGGTTCCGGAAGGGCCATGTGGTCCGGGAGGAGGACATCCCGGTACTGCTGTCCATGGGGAAGGAAAACCTGTATGTCTGGGAGATGGTCCCCGGCATGGTCCACGAGAACGACGCCGCCCAGCGGCTGTGCGCCCTGTGCGAGAACGAGCACATGGTCCGCGGCCAGGTGAAGGAAGGAAAACTGGAGCTCTCCGCCGCCATAGACGGGCTGTTCCGGGTGGACACCGCCCGGCTGCGGGAGATCAACCTGCTGGAGGATATCA
Source organism: uncultured Oscillospiraceae bacterium (assembly GCA_910579485.1). Taxonomy (GTDB): domain Bacteria; phylum Bacillota; class Clostridia; order Oscillospirales; family Oscillospiraceae; genus Pelethomonas. The sequence continues at coordinate 3,605 of CAJTVO010000063.1, forward strand.
TGATCGCTACCCGGCATGGCGGCCGGGCCGTGCGCAAGGGTGACAAACTCTGCGGTACCCGGGTGATCCCGCTGGTCGTGGAGGAGGAAAAGCTGCGCAGGGCGGAAGAGATCGGAGGGGACTCCCCTCTGCTGGAGCTGCTGCCCTGGAAGCTGAAGACCGCCGCCGTCATCGCCACCGGCAGCGAGGTGGCCAAGGGGCTCATCGAGGACGCATTTACCCCCGTGGTGGCCCGGAAGCTGGCGGAATACGGCATCGAAGTCACCTGGACCAACAAACCGGGGGACGATATGGCCCGGATCACGGAAGAAATTCTGAACGCCAGGGAGGCGGGTGTGGATATGATCCTCTGCACCGGCGGCATGAGCGTGGACCCGGACGACCGCACGCCCGGAGCTATCAAGGCCAGCGGGGCGGAGATCGTCACTTACGGCGCGCCGGTACTGCCGGGGGCCATGTTCCTGCTGGGGTACTTTGCGGACGGGACGCCGGTGATGGGTCTGCCGGGGTGCGTCATGTATGCCGGAAGGACTATCTTCGACCTGGTCCTTCCCCGTGCGGCGGCGGGAGTGGCCGTCACCCGGGAGGAGATCGCCGCCCTGGGCGAAGGAGGACTGTGTCTGGGGTGCGGGGTATGCACCTTCCCCAACTGCGGGTTCGGAGTATAAAGAAAAAGGCCGCCTGGAATGACGGCCTTTTCACGGAGTTCGTTATATGATACGGAGAACAACGATGAAAAAATTTGTGACGCTGGTCCTGGCGTTGACGCTTGCATTTGCCCTGACCGCCTGCGGCGGAAACAACAAGGAATTGGAGCTGACCATTTTTGCCGCTGCTTCCATGCAGGAGGCGCTGACGGAAATTGGCGAAAACTACCGGAAGGACCACCTCAACATCACCCTGACCTTCAACTTCGACTCCTCCGGCACACTCAAAACACAAATCGAGGAGGGCTCGGTATGCGATGTCTTCATCTCCGCCGGTCAGAAACAGATGGACCAACTGGCGGAGGAGAACTTCTTGCTGGAGGGCAGCCGCTTCGATCTGCTGGAGAACAAGGTAGCCCTGGCCGTGCCTGAGGGCAACCCGGCGGACATAGGCAGTTACGATGATCTCAAGTCCGCCCTGGAGGCCGGGACGGTACTGCTGGCCATGGGCAACAGCGATGTCCCCGTGGGACAGTACACTCAGAAGATATTCGATTACTGGGGACTGGAGGAGGGCCTGGCGGTCTCCGGCTGTCTCACCTACGGCTCCAACGTGAAGGAGGTCACCGCGCAGGTCGCCGAGAGAGTGGTGGACTGCGGCATCATCTATGGCACCGATGCCTTCTCCGCCGGTCTGACCGTGGTGGACACCGCCACGGAGGAAATGTGCGGTCAGGTCATCTACCCCGCCGCCGTGCTGGCGGGCAGCGGGCATTCCGATGAGGCTCAGGCGTTCCTGGACTACGTCCGCTCCCCCAGCGGAGCCGCAGTGCTGGAGAACATGGGATTTTCCCCTCTGAGGTAAGTCATGGACTGGTATCCTCTGGTCAATTCCCTGCGCATCGCGGCTGTTTCCACCGGGGCCGTGTTCTTCCTGGGCATCTTCGCGGCCTACTACATTGCAAAAGCGCCCCGGCTGGTGAAGGGGCTCCTGGACGTGGTCCTCACCCTGCCGCTGGTCCTGCCGCCCACGGTGGTCGGATATCTGCTGCTGCTGGCGCTGGGGCCGAAGCGGCCGGTGGGGGCCTGGGTGCTGGAGCACTTCGGGATACGGCTGACCATGCAGTGGTGGTCCGCCGTGCTGTCCACCATCATCGTGACCTTCCCGCTGATGTACCGGACGGCCCGAGGGGCCTTCGAGTCTTTTGATGAGACGCTGGCCCAGGCGGGCCGGACTCTGGGACTGGGGAATGCCTACATTTTCTGGCGCATCCGGATGCCGGTATGCCGCCAGGGCATCCTGGCGGGGACGGTGCTGTCCTTCGCCCGGGCCTTGGGGGAATACGGAGCCACGTCTATGGTGGCGGGGTACACCCCGGGACGGACCGCCGCCATCTCCACCACCGTCTATCAGCTCTGGCGCACCGGGCAGGACGCGCTGGCCCTGCGGTGGGTGCTGGTGAACCTGGCCATCTCGGCGGCGGTGCTGCTGGCGGTAAGCCTTCTGGAACGGAAGGAGGCGGGGAAATGATGTTGACGGTGCGGATCAAAAAGCGGTACGGGGATTTTCTCCTGGATGTGGACTTCTCCGCCGGAGGCGGGGAGGTCCTGGCGCTGCTGGGAGCCTCCGGCAGCGGGAAGAGCTCGGCCCTCCAGTGCATCGCGGGCATCCGCCGCCCGGACTGGGGGCGGATTGCGCTGGACGGAGAGGTACTGTTTGACAGCGAGCGGCATATCGACCTGCCGCCCCAGAAGCGGCAGGTCGGGTATCTCTTCCAGCAGTACGCCCTCTTCCCCCATATGACTGTGGAGCAGAATATTGCCGCCGCTCTGGGCCGTCTGGACCGGGCGCGGCGGTGGGCGCGAACGGAGGAGCTTATCGCCACGCTGCGCCTGGAGGGCACAGAAAAGCTGCTGCCCCGGCAGCTCTCCGGCGGGCAGCAGCAGAGAGCGGCCCTAGCCCGGATACTGGCCTCCCGGCCCAGGGCCATCCTGTTGGACGAACCCCTGTCCGCGCTGGACAGCAGCCTGCGGCGGCAGCTGGAGCGGGAGCTCCAGGAGGTGCTGGCCCGCTTCGGCGGACCGGCGGTATGGGTCAGCCACGACCTGGGCGAGGTCTGCCGCAGCTGCCGCCGGGTCTGCGTGCTGGAGGACGGACGGTCCTCCCCGGCGGTGGGAATGCGGGAGCTGATCGAGGCCCCCGGCACGGCGGGGGCGGCCCGGATCTCCGGGTGCAGGAATCTGGTGCGGGCTTGTCCGGGGCCGGAGCCGGGGACGGTTCGGGTCCCGGAATGGGGCGTGACCCTGCGGACCGTTGGAGTCTGGAGGGAGGATCTCTCCCTGCTGGGCATCCGGGCGGAGCGAGTGCGTCCGGCGGAGGAGGGTGCGGAAAACGCCTTCCCCTGCCGGGTCCGGCGGACGGCGGAGGATGTGTCCACCGTGGAGGCGGCCCTGATCCCGGAGGGCGCGGCGGAGAACGCGGCGGCGCTCTGGATGGAAGCGAGCCGGTCGGAGTGGGCCGGCCGGGCAGGCGGGGAGCGGATCTGGGTGTCCCTGCCGCCGGAGGATATTTTGTTACTGAAGGAATGAGGAGGAAAATAAGATGTATACAGCGGCAGTAGTGACCGTCAGCGACCGGAGCTTCCGGGGGGAGCGTCCCGACGGGGCGGGCCCCGCAGCGGCGGAGATGCTGGAGGCGGCGGGGTATCAGGTGATGGAGCGAACCATCGTCCCCGATGAGGAGGAGGCCATCCGGGCGGTGCTTGTCCGGCTGGCGGACGAGAGGGACGCCGCCCTCATCGTCACCTCCGGCGGCACCGGGTTCTCGCCCCGGGACGTGACGCCGGAGGCCACGATGGCGGTCTGCCCCAAGCTGGTCCCCGGCATCCCGGAGGCCATGCGGGCCGCTTCCATGGCGGTCACGCCCCGGGCCATGCTCTCCCGGGCGGCGGCGGGCATCCGGGGACGGAGCCTCATCGTCAATCTGCCCGGGAGCCCCAAGGCGGTGCGGGAAAATCTGGAGGCAGTGCTGCCCTCCCTGGCGCATGGGTTGGAAATGCTGCGGGGCGGTCCCGCGGACTGCGGGACCGTCACAGAATCAGCAGCAGGCCCAGGGCAATAAGAAGCTCCTCGTCTCCGCCTTCGCGGAAGAGCAGGAAGATAATCAGGAGGAGCAGCAGGTCGCCGGTGTCGATGTCCTTTAAGTTTAATTTCTCCAGGATGCCGGCGAACATGCCCTTGCCGGCGGATCGGGAGGCGCCTCCCGGCGGGGGCGGCGGGCCTCCGCCTCCGGGGCCGCCTTGGTCCGGGGGAGGCCCCTGCCTTTCGCCGCCCGGAGGCGGCGGCGGGGGCGTCTCCTCGACCGGGATGCGTTCGTACCGTCCGTCGTCGTTGCGGATGTAGCGGTTATACATCGTTCTCTCCCAGGGACTGCAGCAGCTTTTTGCCCACGTGGATCAGCCGGGCGGTCTTGGCCGCCCGCTCCACCTTGTCCCGGCGCTCCGGCTTCAGGAAGGGCCGCAGGGCGTACAGAAGCTGCATCCGCTCGTCGTTGCCGCCGCCCGCCAGTTCCCCCGCCAGAGGCAGCAGCCGCCCGATCAGCTTGGGATCGATCTGTCCCAGAAGGCTCCCCAGTCCCGACAGGCCGTCGGGGATGCCGCCGCCGGAGGGGGCGGCGTCCGGGGAGGGCTGTGGAGGCGGGGTCCCATCGCCGGACGGTTCCCCGCCGCCGCCCAGGTTCAGGGACTGGGCCAGATTCATGATCTGCCCCATGGACTCCGGGTTGGACAGGATGGCATTCAGTTTTTCCTCGAAATCGCTCACCGGGCCATCCCCTCCTCTCCGGCGTCTAAGTTACTTGAAGTTTTTGCCCAGCCTCTGCAGGAGCTCCGCGCCGCCGGGCGAGGAGGTGATGGACTGGATCAGGGACTTGAGCTGGGCGGTGTCGCCCCTGGCGGCCCGCTCCGCGATCTTTTGCAGGGACGCCTGGTCCGTGCCCTGGGTCAGCATCCCGGCCAGGGCCTGGGCGTCCGGAGAATTGGCCAGCTGCTCGATCAGCTTTTTGTCCCCCAGCGCCTGCTGGAGCTTGGACTGGTTATTCTGTCTCATACGGTTCCTCCGTTTGATGTGTGATAGCGTTGCCGTCCGGCAGGACTCCTTCCAGTATATGTGGGGGGATAGAAAAATGTTCCCCTCTCTCCCGCAATATGTGGGAGAGAGGGGAACGTTGCGCACGGTAATTGAATGAGTAAAAAGATTATGAACAAAGAGCAGAAGCAATGACTTTATCAAGGAAAGCCTCATCCAGCAAGCATTTGAACTGCTTATCAGAGAAGCTGCCCTTTAATGAGGACTGCCCTTTCAGGAGATTGTAAGCCCAATGGCGGAGGACATTCAGATTTTCAGCGGAATTGTCAGCTCTGGCCCTGCTTTTATCCTCACGGAATTGCATATCCAGAACCCAATGGAGTTTGTTTTCAATGCCCCAGTGGCCACGTTTAGCCTCCAATATCTGTGCAGCCGTCATTCCTTTGCAGCTATAGATGAAGTAGTGTGCCTGCTTTGATTTCTTCCCGTTTTCATCTGTTTCAGAGAAAATGACGCCGATCCCCTGCAAATTGGACCATTTCTCCCGCCCCTCCAGCCATGAAATATCTTCGCAGATGTAACAGCTCCTGCTCTCAAAGCGTCCGTGTCCCTGACTATGGCTCCTGGCACAGCATGCGGCAGGTGATCCCGCCGTGTTCCTTCGGTATTCTTCAAAATACAGCTTCACATCGCGGTATAAGCCCAGCTGGTTTTCCTTCAAAGACAGGATATAGTTGGCTTCCTTATTCGTGATGGCCGATACAATCTCGCTCTGCGTTCCCATTGCGTCTATTGTTACGATGCAGCCCTTCAATTCCAGCCTTTACTCATTCAATTACCGTGAGTAGGACAGCCATTTCTTCTTGCTTTCCTATCGGCCCCGTATTATAATGGGAACAGGAAATTTCCGGCAAGGAGGCGCGTAAAATGGAACTGCTCTACTGGTTCGAATCCATCCGAAACCCGGTCCTGGACGTCCTCATGTCCCTGGCCACCCGCCTGGGAGAGGAGACCTTCTTCATGGTGGGGGCGCTGCTTGTCTTCTGGTGCGTGGACAAGCGGAAGGGCTACTATCTGCTCAGCGTCGGCTTTGTGGGCATACTGGTGAACCAGTGGCTCAAGATCATCTGCCGGGTCCCCCGCCCCTGGGTCCGGGACCCCAACTTTACCATCGTCGAATCCGCCCGGGCGGAGGCGGCGGGGTACAGCTTCCCCAGCGGGCACACCCAGACGGCGGTGGGCTTCTTCGGCGGCGTGGCCCGGTTTACGGGGCGGCTCTGGCTGCGCATTGCCTGCATCGTGATCCTCCTGCTGGTATCCGTCTCCCGGATGTATCTGGGGGTACATACGCCGGCGGACGTGGGCGTCTCCTTCGTGACGGCGGCGGTGCTGGTCCTCGTGATGTACCCTCTGATGGAGAGCACCCTCTGGTTCCCTAGCCGGATCTACGTCATCCTGGGAGTGCTGCTGGGGTGCAGTCTGGCCTTCGTGGGCTTCATGGAGTTCTTCCCCTTCCCGGCGGACATTGACGCCGGCAATCTGGCCGAGGCGGTGAAAAACGCCTACTCCATGACCGGGGCCGTGGGCGGGATGCTGGTGGTCAGCGTCTTCGACGACCGTCTCCTTCAGTTCCCCACCCGGGCTCCCTGGTGGGGGCAGGCCGTGAAGCTGCTGGGCGGGCTGGTGCTGGTGGTGCTGGTGAAGAGCCTGCTGAAGGCCCCCCTGCTGGCGCTGTGCGGGGGGCATGAGGCGGCGCACGCCGTCCGGTACTTCCTGATGGTATTGACCGCCGGGTGTGTCTGGCCTATGACCTTCCGGTTTTTTGAGCGGTACGCGCGGTAGACCGCCTCAAAGCGCGATCCCCCTCCCGCACGCCGGGAGGGGGATCGCCTATTTCGCGCCAAAATATTTCTCCGCAAAGGGCACCCGCTCTACCTGGAACTCCCGGCCCCGCAGGTACTCCAGCACCCCCGCGTCCGTGGGGAAGTCAAACCGCAGATAGTAACTGTACAGCGCCTGCCGGGTCTCGCCATACTGCCGGTTGACGTCCCCCCTGCCGTACTTCCCGTCTCCCAGCAGAGGATGCCCCGCGTCCGCGAAGGACGCCCGTATCTGGTGCGTCCGCCCCGTCAGCAGCTCCGCCTCCACCAAACTCAGCGCGCCCTTGTTCCGCACGGTCCGGTAGAGCGTCACCGCCGATTTTCCTCCCGGCACGGGCCGGTGGTAGACGGAGACCTGCTTTTTCCCCTCGTCCTTCAAGAGGAAGCACTCCAGCTTCCCCTCCGGGGGCTTCATGGCCCCCAGGGTCACGCAGAGATACTTCTTGGCGATCTCCCGGTCCCGGATCTTGGCCGTCAGCACCCGCAGAGCCTCCGCGTTTTTAGCGGCGATCACGATGCCGCCGGTGTTCCGGTCGATGCGGTTGCACAGGGCCGGGGCGAAGGCGTTCTCCCACTTGGGATTCCACTCCCGTTTCTGATAGAGGTAGGCCTGGATGTGGTTGATGAGTGTGTTCACCTTCTCCGTCTCGTCCGCGTGGACCACCAATCCGGGACGCTTGTCCACCAGCAGGAGGTTCTCGTCCTCATAGAGGATGTCCAGACGGGGCTGGAAGAGGGTGAGGAACAGGTTGTCCTCCCGGGGCTGTTCAAAGAACTCGTCGTTGATGTAGACCTGCAGCACGTCCCCCACGCCGAGGCGCTGATCCCGCTGGCAGCGCGCGCCGTTGCACTTGACGCGCTTGATGCGGATATACTTTTGCAGCAGCGCCGGGGGGAGCAGGGGCATGGCCTTGGACAGGAAGCGGTCCAGCCGCTGTCCCGCGTCGTTCTTTCCAATGGTAAATTCCCGCATAGACCCCTCCCCTTACCTGGGCCTCCCGACACAGCAGGCGTATACCGTAAATTCCGCCTCTTTGCTGTCCGTCACCTCCGTGGGCAGACCCAGGAGCTCGTCCATGGCCTCCTGGTCATAGGCCGCCAAGGCGCAGCATCCCAGTCCCAGCTCCTCGCAGGCCAGGTACACGTTCTGACAGGAGTGTCCCGCGTCCAGGAGGATGTCCTTGTGTCCGTGGCTGTCGTAGCGCCACTCGCTGCGGTAGGGCACCGCCGTCCATACCAGGCACGCCGGGGCCTTTCCGGCAAACTCCTGCCCCGCCAGGGCGCAGGTCAGCTGGTCCGCCTGCCGGGCGCGGCAGCCCAGACGCTCCAGCTTGCCCTCCAGCGCCAGATAGTGGTACGCCCCCGGGGCCAGCCCGGTCACGTTGTTGACAAAAACATACAGCTCCAGCGGATGCCGCGCGCCGCCGGAGGGCACGGTGCGCAGGGTGCGGTACTGGTTCACGGCCTTCACCCCCTGGGCCGCCCAGAGGAGGAAGGATACCTCCTCCAGCGTCAGCGGCCCGCCGTCGTAGCTGCGCAGGCTGCAGCGATTCTCCAGCATGGCTCCCAGAGGGGACGCGTCCCGCTCCGGCAGTTCGATGGTCTCCCCGCCCCGGCGCACCTCCATCGGGGGCATGGGCAGGCGCTCCTGCTGGTCGGTGGGGTGGACGTCCTTCTCATCCGCTTCCCGGTAGCCCTTCAAAAGTTCCCGCAGGGCGGCGGTGTCTTTATGCCGCATGTGTTTTCCTCCTCGTATCGGTCGTTGCGGCTATTATAGCATACGTCTTGGCATTTTTCACCCTCCTGGCGAAAAAAATTGCCCCGCTTGCGGAAAGCGGGGCAATTCTCATAAATAGGGCCGCATGTCGTCGGTCAGCTGCTCCTCCAGGCGGATGAGCCGCCGGGCGATGCTTTTGGAGGCCTCATCCGCCGCCCGGTACTGGTTGAGGTACCGGTACAGGGTCTTCACGCCCATGCCGCAGCCGTCCGTGATCAGACCGGCCGCCGTCCGGTCCGAGTCCTCCATGCCCAGCTTCCAGTTGGTCTTGAGCCACGACATGCCCTTGGCGGCGGCAGGGGGCTCCTTCCCCTGGTCGTGGTACTCCGCCAGCAGGCCCTCCAGCTCGGCCTGCAGGGCCTCGTGGGCCTTTTTGCCGCTCTCCAGGCATTGGCGGAGTCCCTCGTCCCGCGCGTGCTCCAGCACGCCGCCGATGGACGCCGCGCCCATCTTGACCCCGGCGTCGCACTCCCGCAGCAGCCGGATGGTATCCGGTTCGATCATCCTCTGAAACCTCCCCTTTTTTGCATGGCTGTAGTGTACTCAAATTCCCCCAAAATATCCATCCGCCCGTCCATTTCCTGCTCTTGACAAAGGTGGTATAATTGTATCGCCATATAATGTGTGTCCCCCCGGACGCATGTGGAAACAACGAAAGAAGGAATGCTGAATGAAACAACACAAAAAGGGCCTGGCGTTGTGGCTTGCGGCGATTCTGCTCCTGCTGGCCGGAGCGCTGCTCACCGGATCGCCGGGCCGAGCGGAGACCGTCCAGGAGGCCATGCGGGACGCCGTGCTCCATGACGTCAACCGCGTCAGCCTTCTGGGCTGGAAGGCGGTCAATCCCGGGCTCATCTCCGCCTTTCTGGTGACGGCGGCGCTGCTGCTGGCCGCCGCCCTGATCCGGCTGTTCGTCATCCCCAAATTCCAGTACATACCGGGGAGGCTGCAGCTCCTCCTGGAGGAGGCCGTGGGCCTCTTTGACGGCATGGCCAAGGGGAGCAGCCCCCACCGCTACGGCTTCGTGGGCATGTATATCTTCGGCGTGGGGTGCTTCATCTTCGTGGGGACCCTCTTCGAGCTCCTGGGGGTCCAGGCGGTCACCATCCACGGGCATGCCATCACCTTGCCCGCCCCCCTGTCGGACATCAACGCCGCCATCGCCCTGGGGACCCTGTCCTATCTGGTCATCATCTCCGGCGGCATCGCCGGGAACGGCGTGAAGGGCATCGGGAAATCCCTGAAGGAGTTCTCCCTGCCCATTTCCATGAGCTTCCGGCTCTTCGGCGCCCTGCTCAGCGGCCTGCTGGTCACCGAGCTGGTGTATTACTTTATCAGCCTGAGCTTCGTGCTCCCCGTGGTGGTAGGCGTGCTGTTCACCCTGCTCCACGCCCTCGTCCAGACCTACGTGCTCACCATGCTGACGGCGCTGTACTACGGCGAGGTCTCCGAGCCGGACCACAAGCCCAAAAAGGCCAAGGCCCGCCCCTGACCCGCTCCACACATCACATATCTTTCAAATTATTTAGGAGGTTTTCCACTATGAACCGTCTGATGAAAAAGCTTTTGACCCTTACCGGCGCCCTGCTGCTGCTCCTGGCGCTGGCCGCCCCCGCCTACGCCGCCGCTCCGGAGGACGGCCAGAGCGCCGCCCAGGAGGAATCCGAGGAGAGCTCCACCGGCATGAAGGCCCTCGCCGCCGGTCTGGCCGTGGGCATCGCCGCCGCCGGCGGCGCGGTGGGCATGGGCCTCGCCACCGCCAAATCCGCCGAGGGCATCGCCCGCCAGCCGGAGGCCGAGGGCAAGATCCGCACCATGATGATGCTGGGACTGGTCTTCATCGAGACCGCCATCATCTACGCCCTGCTGGTGGTCATCCTCATCATCTTCGTATTGTAAGGCAGGTGGATGAAATGCCGTTGAATATCGATTGGCAGCAGATCCTGCTGCACTGGATGAACCTGGCCATCCTCACCGGCGGGCTGTACTTCCTGCTCTACAAGCCCGTCAAGCAGTTCATGGAGAAGCGGGAGGAGCACTACCGCTCCCTGGACCGGCAGGCCCAGGAGACCCTCTCCCAGGCCCAGGAGAAGCTCTCCCAGGCCCAGAAGAAGCTGGACGGCGCGGACGAGGATATCCGCCAGTCCCGGGCCAAGGCCCAGCAGGCCGTCCAGCAGTCCGCCGAGGAGCAGCTGGCCCGGGTGCAGGCCCAGGCCCAGCAGATCCTCACCCACGCCCGGGCGGAGGCCGAGCACGACAAGGAGGAGATCCTGCGCTCCTCCCAGCGGGAGCTGCGGAAGCTGGCCGCCGAGGCCACCAAGCGCCTGGCCCTTCACAGGGACCCCTTCGACCAGTTCTTAGACCTCGCAGAGGAGGAGGCCCGCCATGAGGAGCGCTAGAGGCCGCCTGACGGCGGAGCTGCGCAGCGCCAAGGAACCCTCCCAGGCCCAGCTCCAGCGCTTCGGGGACTTCCTCCAGCGCAAATATGACCGGAAGGTCCCCCTCCACTGGGAGCAGGACGAGTCCATGCGCTCCGGCTTCCGCCTCCAGGTGGGGTCCGACGTGTATGACTGGACCCTGGACGGGCGCATCCGGCAGTTTACGGACTACCTCCGCCAGCTCCAGCCGGGAGAGAACGATCTTCTGCCCCTGATGCGTCAGGCGACGGAGGACTGGTCCCTGGCGGTGGTGTCCGAGGAGATCGGGCAGGTGCTCACCGTGGACGACGAGATCGCCACCGTGGGCGGGCTGGAGCACGCCCAGTATGGAGAGATCCTCCTCTTCGTCAACGGGGTGAAGGGCATGGTCATGGACCTGCGCCGCGGGGAGCTCAGTTGCATCCTCTTCGGCGGCGGCGAGGAGGTCGGGGCCGGGAGCATCGTCCGCCGGACGCTGAAGACCGCCGGGATGCCCGTGGGCGACAGCTTCCTGGGCCGCGTGGTGGACGCCCTGGGCGTGCCCATCGACGGCCGGGGGCGCATCCACGCCCAGTCCTACCGGCCCATAGAGGCCCCCGCTCCCGGCATCCTGGACCGCCAGCCGGTAAACACCCCCATGGAGACCGGCCTGCTGGCCATCGACTCCATGTTCCCCATCGGACGGGGCCAGCGGGAGCTGATCATCGGCGACCGGCAGACCGGCAAGACCGCCATCGCCCTGGACACCATCCTCAACCAGAAGGGCAAGGGCGTGGTGTGCGTTTATGTGGCCATCGGGCAGAAGACCAGCTCCGTGGCCCAGCTGGTGGAGAACCTGAAGCGCCGGGGGGCCATGGAGTATACCGCCGTGGTCAGCGCCTGCGCGGGAGACTCCGCCGCCTTACAGTACATCGCCCCCTACGCCGGGTGCGCCCTGGCAGAGTACTTCATGTACCAGGGGCAGGACGTGCTCATCGTCTATGATGACCTCAGCAAGCACGCCATCGCCTACCGGGCCCTGAGCCTTCTGCTGGAGCGCTCCCCGGGCCGCGAGGCCTACCCCGGCGACGTGTTCTACCTCCACTCCCGGCTGCTGGAGCGGGCGGCCCACCTCTCCGACGAGCTGGGCGGCGGCAGCATGACCGCCCTGCCCATCGTCGAGACCCAGGCGGGCGACGTGTCCGCCTACATCCCCACCAACATCATCTCCATCACCGATGGGCAGATCTTCCTGGAGAGCGATCTGTTCTTCGCCGGACAGCGGCCCGCCGTCAACGTGGGCATCTCCGTCTCCCGGGTGGGCGGCGACGCCCAGACCAGGGCCATGAAGTCCGCCGCGGGCACCATCCGGCTGGATCTGGCCCAGTACCGGGAGATGGAGGTCTTCACCCAGTTCTCCAGCGACCTGGACGACGCCACCAAGCGCCAGCTGGCCTACGGCCAGGGCCTCATGCGCCTGCTCCGGCAGACTCAGTACGCCCCCCTGGCCCAGCACCAGCAGGTGATCCTCCTGGTGTGCGTCATGGGACGGGTGATGCAGGACGTGCCCCTGGACCGGATGGAGGCGTTCCGCGCCGGGCTCCTCTCCCACGTGGAGGAGAACGCGCCGGACGTCTGCCGGGGCGTGGACATCACGGGGCACCTGGACCAGTCGGACCGGGAGCAGATCGTGGCGCTGGCCCGGGACTACCTCGCCCTGTTCCAGAGCGGAAAGCAGGGCGGCTGACATGGCGGGAACGAAAGAGATCAAGGCCCACATCGGCAGCATCCAGGAGACCCGGAAGATCACCAGCGCCATGTACCTCATCGCCTCCACCAAGCTCCGCCGGGCCCGGCTGGAGCTGGACAACACCCGGCCCTACTTCCAGGCCCTGCGGGGGGAGATCCGGCACATCTTCCGGGCCGTCAGCGATATCGACAGCCCCTACTTCTACCCCGCCGAGGGGGAAACGGGCCACAACGGGACCTACGGATGCCTGGTCATCACCGCCGACAAGGGCCTGGCGGGCTCCTATAACCAGAACGCCATCCGGGAGGCCATGAAGCTGCTGGAGCAGCACCCCAACACGAAGCTGTTCGTGGTAGGCGAGTACGGGCGGCGGTTCTTCTCCCACCGGAACATCCCCATCGAGCACAGCTTCCTCTACACCGCCCAGAACCCCACCATGGCCCGGGCCAGGGAGATCAGCGCCCTGCTGCTGGACCGGTACGACCACGGGGAGCTGCAGAAAATATTCCTCGTCTACACCGACATGGAGAACGCCGCCAGCTTCCAGGCCCGGTCCACCCGCCTGCTGCCCTTCCACCGGACCCACTTCTCGGTGGAGGCGGAGGATCCCATCACGGAGTCCTTCGAGTTTCTGCCGGACCCCCGGGCGGTGCTGGACAGCATGATGCCCAGCTACGTCTCCGGCTTCATCTACAGCGCCCTGATCGACAGCTTCTGCTGCGAGCAGAACGCCCGCATGGCCGCTATGGACAGCGCCAACCAGAACGCGGAAAAGCTGCTGGGGGAGCTGTCCCTGGAGTTCAACCGAGTGCGCCAGTCGGCGATCACCCAGGAGATCACGGAAGTCTCCGCAGGCGCAAGAGCGCAGAAAAGCGTGAGGAGGTAAGATCATGGAAAGAGGCATCATCGTACAGATCTCCGGCCCCGTGGTGGACGTGGAGATCCAGGAGGGCCCCCTCCCCCGGCTCCGGGAGGAGCTGACGGTGGAGAAAAACGGCGAGGTCCGGGTCATGGAGGTGGCCCAGCACGTGGGACGGAACACCGTCCGGTGCATCATGCTCTCCCCCAGCGAGGGCCTGGCCCGGGGCCTGGCCGTGGACATGCCCGGCCACACCATCCAGGTCCCCGTCGGCACGGCGACCCTGGGGCGGATGTTCAACGTCCTGGGCCAGCCCATCGACGGCGGCGGCCCGGTGCCGGAGGACGTCCCGGTCCAGAGCATCTACCGCAAGCCCCCCACCTTCGAGGAGCAGAGCCCCGCGGTGGAGATCCTGGAGACGGGCATCAAGGTCATCGACCTGCTGGAGCCCTACCCCAGGGGGGCAAGATCGGCCTCTTCGGCGGGGCCGGCGTGGGCAAGACGGTGCTGATCCAGGAGCTCATCCACAACGTGGCCATGGAGCACGGCGGCTACTCCATCTTCACCGGCGTCGGCGAGCGCTCCCGGGAGGGCAACGACCTCTGGCGGGAGATGCGGGAGAGCGGCGTCAGCGATAAGACCGCCCTGGTCTTCGGCCAGATGAACGAGTCCCCCGGCGTGCGGATGCGGGTGGCCCTGGCGGGGCTCACCATGGCGGAGCACTTCCGGGACAAGGAGCACAAGGACGTGCTCCTCTTTATCGACAACATCTTCCGCTTCGTCCAGGCGGGCAGCGAGGTATCCACCCTGCTGGGCCGGATGCCCTCTGCCGTGGGCTACCAGCCCACCCTGGCGGGGGAGATGGGCGAGCTGCAGGAGCGCATCGCCTCCACCAAGTCCGGCTCCGTCACCTCGGTCCAGGCGGTGTACGTCCCCGCGGACGACCTGACGGACCCGGCCACGGCCACCACCTTCGCCCATCTGGACGCCACCACCGTCCTCAGCCGGAAGATCTCCGAGCAGGGCATCTATCCGGCGGTGGACCCCCTGGCCTCCACCTCCCGCATCCTGGAGCCCGGCGTGGTCGGCGCGGAGCACTACCGCGTGGCCCGGAAGGCCCAGGAGATCCTGGAAAAATACGCGGAGCTCCAGGACATCATCGCCATCCTGGGCATGGACGAGCTCAGCGCCGAGGACCAGAAGACCGTGGCCCGGGCCCGGCGGCTCCAGCGCTTCTTCGCCCAGCCGACCCACGTGGCGGAGAAATTCACCGGCCTGCCCGGGGTGTACGTGCCCTTAAAGGATACCCTGGAGAGCTTCGCCGCCCTGGTGGACGGCGAGCTGGACCAGTACCCGGAGGCAGCGTTCTACAACGTAGGCTCCTGGCGGGACGTGGTGGCAAAGGCCAAAAAGATCGAAGCGGGTGAACTCTGATGGAAGCTTTTCAAGTACACATCCTGGCGGCGGACAAGACCTTCTACGAGGGTCCCTGCGTCAGCCTGACCATCCCCACCAGCGATGGCGAGATGGGCATCTGGGCCCACCACAGCGCCATGATCGCCGCCGTCCAGCCGGGGATGCTGCGCTTCCAACTCCCGGACCAGGAGCCCCAGATCGCCGCCATCTCCCCCGGCATGGTGAAGGTGGAGAAGAACGTGGTGCTGGTCCTGGTGGACTCCATCGAGCGCCCGGAGGAGATCGACGCCGTCCGCGCCCAGCGGGAGGCCGATCAGGCCCGGGAGATCATCCTCCAGAAGAAGAGCCGTCAGGAGTACCAGATCGCCCAAGGCAACCTGGCCCGGGCCCTGAACCGCCTGCGCATCAGCTCCCGGGGACTGGGATAATCCGTTTTATTGCATAAGAAGCGCCCGGAGGCCTG
>CAJTVO010000064.1 GCA_910579485.1 uncultured Oscillospiraceae bacterium
CGCCTGCCGGCCTTTCAAAGGGGTACTGCGGTGCAAGGGGCACACGGTCTAACGGTGCATTTTTCTAATTTGCACCCTCACCACCAGACTCTCGTGCCGAGTGCCGCGAGGCAACCAGTACTCCGATAGAACTGTGCGCAGGAGTACAAACCGGCATCGGCCCAGTGTACGGACGATAGACCGGAAACCCACAGGTCGTAGCGTAAATAATCACCCCCGTAATGAAGGAGGATTCTTAAGGAACGTAGTTCCTTAAGTGACCTTTTGGTTCTTTTCGTTCACACGAAAAGAACGCCCCCGCCCCGGCGAGGGGCGAATCTATACGATAGATAGGAAGCAACTGCGGCCCGCAGGGCCGCAGAAGAAAACTGGAGGGACGACCATGAAAGAACAGGAAATGATCGACTTGGCGTTGGAGCTGGGCTTCGCCAACGCTGCCGTAATGGATACAAAGGACCTGATCTTTATGCCCTCCTTCCGCCCCCTCTGCGCCGAAAATCTCTGCGGAAAATACGGCGTCAACTACGCCTGCCCGCCGGACTGCGGCACGGTGGAGGAAATGGAGGCCCGTGTCCGCCGTTGGCCCAGAGTGCTGGTCCTCCAGACCATGTGGGACATTGACGACCCTATGGACGAAGCCCAAACCAAACCGGCCAAGGGGACCCACAACCGGATGACCCGTGAGCTCATCGACCGGGCGGACCGTCCGGGACTGATGGTCGGTTCCGGAGGGTGCAGCCTGTGCGCCCCCTGCGCCATCACCGAGGGAAAGCCCTGCCGGTTCCCGGACAAACGATACTCCTGCATGTCGGCCTACTGCATTTTTGTGCAGGAGATGGCGGCCTCCTGCGGCATGGAGTACGACTGCGGACCGGGCGTGGTGGCGTTTTTCAGCATGTTCTGTTTTGACCCGGAAAATGAGGTGAAATGATGCTGCTGGCCATTGATGTGGGGAACTCCAACTTATCCGCCGGCGTTTTTCAGGGCGAGACCCTTTTGATGAAGGGCAAGATATCCGTGCGGACCAGCCGCAGCGCCGATGAGTACGCGGCTACGCTCTACGACTTAATGCGCATGAACCGCATCTCCCGCGAGCAGATCGGCGGCTGTATCCTGGCCTCCGTGGTGCCGGAACTCACCGGACTGGTGGAGGAGGCGGCGCGTCTGGTCACCGGCGGGGAGGTCCTGCGGGTAGGCCCCGGCATCCGCACGGGCTTCCGCATTGGGATAGACGATCCCTCTCAGCTGGGGGGAGACCTGGCCGCCGATACGCTGGCCGGGCTGACGGAGTATGGCGCGCCGCTGATCGTGGTGGACGCGGGAACGGTGACCACCATCATCGCCGTGGACAAGGACCGGACCTACCTGGGCGGGTGCATCCTGCCGGGCATCCGCCTGAGCGCCCAGCTGCTGAAGGAGACCACCGCCCTGCTGCCCTCCATCGAGCTGGGGAGCGGGGAGGAGGACTGCTTGGGCCGCAACAGCGCCGGAGCCATGCGCTGCGGGCTTCTCCTGGGGGGAGCCATGATGGTGGACGGCTTCCTGGACCGCTATACCGCCCTGCCGGGGATGGCGGGGGCGCGGTGCGTTGCCACCGGCGGCTCCGCCGCCCTGGTGACAGCCCGGTGCAGGCGGGAACTGATCCAGGACCCGGAACTGACGTTAAAGGGCCTGCGGTATCTCTATGAGCTGAACCGGCCAAAGCCCAGGCGTTACTGAGGTAATAACGGCGTGAGCCGTTGTTATACATATTTTGCGCGCCGTACCCCGGCATGGGGACGACAGCGCGAGGTGAAATACCCTCAAAGGAGAAAACAGCTATGAGCAACACAAGCAGCAAAGTCCGGCAGACCGCACTGACGGCGGTACTGGCGGCAGTGGTCCTCCTGATGGCCTTTACCCCGCTGGGATACCTGCGGATAGGGCCGGTGTCCATCACCTTCCTGGTCATCCCCGTCGTCATCGGCGGCATGACCCTGGGCCCGGTGCGGGGCGGCTTCCTTGGCGCGCTGTTCGGCGCCACCAGCTTTGCCCAGTGCTTTATGGGCGACCCCTTCGGCGCGGCATTGGTCGCGCTGAGCCCCCTGGCGACGGCGATGGCCTGCTTCGTCCCCCGTATCTTGATCGGCGTGGTGGCCGGACTGCTGTTCCCCGCTCTGCTGAAGGCGAGCCGCAGCCATGCGCTGGCCTTTATCGTCACCGCCGTAGCCGGCACGCTGACCAATACCGTCCTTTTTGTAGGCATGGTCGTGGGCTTTTTCCAGAACTCCTATTTCGGCGGCAGTCCCTTCTGGACGATCTTCGCCGGCTTCTTTACCCTCAATGTAGCCCTGGAGCTGGCAGTGGGCGTAGCCGTCAGCGCGGCGTTGAGCGCGGTGCTGACCCGGTTCGTCCTCAACGCTCCCCGGTATCAGATCGCGGAGTAAACGAAATATAGCGAGGGGGCGCTCCCATCGGGAGCGCCCCCGGTTTTTATCAGAGCTGCTTGGCGAGGAGGAGGCTTTGTTCAGTAAGTTCCCGCCGCATCTCTGTGGACATCAGCCACTCCCATTTTGGAGCCTCCGGGTGGAGAGGATGCAGATCGGACGCCATCAAAAGTGCAGCCGCTTTTACACCGAGATACTGGGAAACGCTGAAAACCGCTGATGTCTCCATGTCGACCCCGACCGCGCCCTTCTCCCGCCATATCCGCTCTTTCAGAAAGGTCTGGCGGTATACTGCATCCGTAGACACGATCGGGTAGGCGTGCAGTTTCAGCAGGGACAAAGCGGTACGATGCAGATCCGGATCGGGGACGGACGCCTCGATCGACTCATAATAATGGAGGGACGTCCCTTCCTCCACGAATGCCTTCTCGGGGATGATGGTCTCTCCCGGCCGGATCAGTGTGGAAAAGGCGCCGCACATCCCAACGGCAACGATATTTTTTACGCCTAGTACCCTCAGGGTTTCGACAGTATCCGCCGCCTGCGGCGCGCCGGAGCCGCCATTCAAAAAGCAGATCGGCAAATGGAGCATTTCCCAGATAGGCCGACGGTTCAAAAAGCAGGGGAAAAGCTCCGGCAGTTCTCTTGAAGCGTAGTTCGCGGCGAGATGATCCGTTCCCTTGCTCATAAAGAAGACGATGGCCGTCCGCGGAAGATGCAGATGGCAGCCGCGATGCGCGCTGTGTATCTGTTCATAGGGTGTGATTACCGGTTTTGTATCGTCGTCTGGCAAGTACCACATGATCGTTTTGCCTCCTTTGGATCGATCAGCCGTTTTGCGGACGCTATTCACCCGATCTCCCCCGCCCGAATAGCGTCCGCCAGTTCCTTCGCGTAGTAGGTGATAAGCATATCCGCCCCTGCCCGGAACACCGACAAGGCGGTCTCGCACATGATCCGCCGCTCGTCCACCAGCCCTGCGGCGGAAGCGGCCTTGATCATAGCATACTCCCCGGACACCGAATAGGCGCACAGGGGCAGATCGAAGGCATCCGCGCACTCCCGGATCACGTCCAAATAGCTCAGCGCGGGCTTCACCATCAGGATGTCCGCCCCCTCGGCGGCGTCCAGAGCGCACTCCCGGAGGGCCTCCTTCCGGTTGTGGGGGTCCATCTGATAGCCCTTCCGGTCCCCGAAGGAGGGAGCCGACCCTGCGGCGGCCCGGAAGGGGCCGTAGAAGGCGGATGCGTACTTAGCGGAGTAAGCCAAAATAGCGGTATTCTGGAAGCCGTTTTCATCCAGCGCTTTCCGCAGGACCGCCACATGTCCGTCCATCATGTCAGATGGAGCAACCATGTCCGCCCCGGCGGCGGCATGGCTGACGGCGATCCTTGCCAGATGCTCCAGGGTCTCGTCGTTGTCCACCTCATGGCCGTGAAGGATGCCGCAGTGTCCGTGGTCCGTGTACTCGCACATACAGACGTCGGTGATGACGGTAAAGTCCGGATACCGGGCCTTGATGGCCCGCACGGCCTCCTGAATGACCCCGTGCTCCGCCCAGGCGGAGGAGCCGCAGGCGTCTTTCTCCGCGGGGAGGCCGAAGAGGATGCAGTGCTTCACGCCGTGGGCCAGACACTCCTCCACGGCGCGGCACACGCTGTCCAGGCCGTAGTGGTTCTGGCCTGGCAGGCTCTCAATGGGCCGGATGCCGGAGAGGGTCTCGTCCACGAAAATGGGATAGATGAGCGCCTCCGGGCTCAGCCGGGTCTCCCGGTTCAGGCGGCGGATGGCGTCGGTCCGCCGCAGGCGGCGGGGGCGGTTGGTCAGGTCCATAGTTGGGGCCTCCTCAGATCATGAAATTAACGATACTGTAAAACAAATGGCAAAGGGTAAAGAGCACGGTCAGGATCGCCGCGATGCCGTTTTTCCGGTCCAGAGCGTAAAAAAGAAAGCACAGGCAGGGCGGAAGCGTCAGCAGCGCGATAACGGGCGTACCGGCAAAACCGGCGTAGTAGAACGCCCACCCGGCAAAATAGAGCCCTCCGCAGCAGAGGGACGCCGCGACCAGCGGCGTAAGGCGGGGCTTCTCCCGCTCCCGGTTCACGACGGCGCAGAGCGTCGCCGCAAGCAGGACCTGGCAGACGGACGCGATGCCGTCCACTACCGGGGTAACAGATTCCTGCCGCAGGATGTCGTTGGGCGCCGGAACGGCGAACCAGACGAAATTGGGGAGCATCATCAGCAAAAACAGCAGCAGTCCCCAGGGGTCGAAGGCGAACCTGTACTTTTTCATTCAGCCTCCCGGTCATTTAAGGTTCAAAGCGTCCATAGCCCCACCATTGGGGGACCAGTTCCTTGAGACGCACCGTCTCCCGCGCTTCATAGTCCAGCAGAATTTCGATTTCTCCGCTGTCACGGTCCAGCTGCATCATGAATTCCCGGCATACGCAGCAAGGAGGACCGATTTTGCCGTCCGGCATGACGGCGAGGATATTTTCGATTCGGCTTTCGCCGTGGGTAATCATACAGGCCATGGCATTGCGCTCCGCGCACATGCCCAAGCTGGCGGCGGTGTCGATACAGACGCCGGTGTAGATGTTTCCCGCCTTGGTCCGCAGGGCGGCGGCGACGCCTCCGGCGTCAATAAAAGGAGATATGGCGCGCTCATTCTGCACCTTCCTTGCGGCAGTGTACAGCTCTTCCCAGATGTCCATGGTATTCCTCACTTTTCAAGCGCCAGCTCCACCAGCGCGTCGATCGCCGCTTTGGCAGCGGTCTTTACGGAAATATGATGTTTTTCCGCCTCCCCGGCGGTCTGCTTCCCAATGCACAGCCCCGTGAAGCGGCTGAAATCTGCGTCCCCGCCCACAGCGGAAACAAATCCCTTCACCGTAGAAGCGGAGGTAAAGGTCACGAAGTCAAATCCTCCCGCCTCCAACTCCTCTCGAAGCTCCGCCGAATGGGGATTATCGTAGATCGTGCGATAAACGGCGATGTCGTCAAAAGCAACGCCCGCCGCCGCCAGCGCGTCCGTCAGGTCGGAAGAGCCCTCCTCCGCCCGCAGCAGCAGGACCCGGCCTGCCGCCGCTTTCGCCAGCGCCTCTCCCATATGGGGGGCGTCGTAGACCACTGGAACAAGGTCGGCAGTCAAGCCATGGGCCTCCAAGGCCCTCCCGGTGGCGGCACCGATAACGGCCAGCTTCACGTTCCCCAGAGCCCGGGCGTCCTTCCCCATGCCCCGCAGGCAGTTCCAAAAGGCATCCACCCCGGCGGCGCTGGTGAAGCCCAGCCACTCGTATTCCGGGAGCCGCTCCAGCGCGGCCTCCATGGCGGGGCAGGGGGAGACGGCCTCCGTGCGGATGCAGGGAAACTCCACCACGTCCGCCCCCAGGTCCCGCAGCTTCTCCGACAGCGTGCCCGCCCGGTCCCCGGGCCGGGTGACCAGGATGCGCTTCCCATAGAGGGGCAGACGCTGGAACCAGCACAGCTCCTCCGCCAGGGCGCACACGCCGCCCACGATGATAATAGCGGGGCTGTGGATGCCCATCTCTGCCGCCCTATCCGGCAGGGCCGCCAGGGGCGCGCCGCACCGCCGCTGGCCGGGGAGGGTGCCCCGCTCCACCATGGCGGCGGGGGTGTCCGGGGCCATCCCGGCCTCCAGCAGGCCCTTGACGATGACGGGCAGGGCGGTCACGCCCATGAGGAACACCAGGGTCCCCCTCGCCCGTACCAGCGCCTCAAAGTCAATGCGCAGCTCCGCGCCCTCCTTGGCGTGGCCGGTGATGATGTGCAGGGAGGAGGCGCAGTCCCGGTGGGTCACCGGGATGCCCCCGTAAGCCGCCGCCGCGATGGCGGAGGTGATGCCGGGGACCTCGGCGAAGTCCACCCCCGCCTGGGCGAGGACCTGCAGCTCCTCGCCGCCCCGTCCGAAGACGAAGGGGTCCCCGCCCTTCAGCCGCACCACGTTATGCCCCGCCTGGGCTTCCTCCAGCAGGATCTGGTTGATCCGGCCCTGGGGCACCGGATGGCGGCTGGCCTCCTTGCCCACGTCGATCCGCCGGGCGTTGGGAGGGATCAGGGCCAGTACGGCGGGGCTCACCAGGCGGTCGTAGACCACCACCTCCGCCCCCTCCAGCGCCCGCAGGCCCTTGACGGTCAGCAGCCCCGGGTCCCCGGGACCCGCGCCCACCAGCGTTACTTTTCCGGACATGAAGCGTCCTCCTTCAGTTTCATTGCCAGCTCCCGCGCCAGCGCCTGGGCCTCACCGGCGGGACCGGAGGCCGAGCCCTTCCAGACCCGGTCCGTCCCGTCTACATACATGCCGGAAATGGTGACGGCGTCCCCGTCCACCTGGGCGTAGGCCGCGATAGGGGAGGAGCACCCGCCGTCCAGCGCCCGGACGAAGGCCCGCTCCGCCAGGGCGCAGAGCTCCGCCTCCCGGTCCCGGAGGCAGTCGAAAACCGCCCGGTCCATGTCCGCCCGGCACTGGACGGCCAGGATGCCCTGCCCGGCGGCGGGCAGCAGCTCCTCCGGGGCGAAGTACCGGCTGACGCGGTGCTCCAGCCCCAGCCGGATGAGCCCCGCCGCCGCCAGCACCAGTCCGCCGTAGGCCCCCTCCTCCAGCTTGCGCAGGCGGGTTTGCACGTTGCCCCGAACGGGCCGGACCTCCACCTCCGGGAACATCTCCCGCAGCTGGACCCGCCGCCGGGGGCTGGCGCTTCCGGCGGGCAGCCGGACGTCCCACTCCGAGGCGCCCTCCGGCAGTACCAGCGCGTCCCGGGGGTCCTCCCGCCGGAGGAAGGCGGCAACGGGCAGGTCCTCCGGCAGATCCATGGGCAGGTCCTTGCAGCTGTGGACCGTCAGGTCCACCCGGCCCGCCCGGAGGGCGGCGTCCAGCTCCTTGACGAACAGTCCCTTGCCGCCCACCTGGTCCAGGGTGCGGTCCAGGATTTTGTCCCCGGTGGTCTTCATGGTCACCAGCTCCAGCCGGATGTCCGGATAGGCCGCCTGCAGGGCGTCCATGACCAGCCGGGACTGGATCACCGCCAGCGCGCTGTCCCTGCTCCCCACACGCAGGATTCGATCATGTTTCATCGTTGATATTCTCCAGGATATTTCTGATCTCTTTTGCCGTCCGGGCGGTCTTTCCGTGGTCCGTGCCGTCTCCCGCCAGACCGGCCACCATCCCGCCTCCCTCGCAGACGGCGGGAAAGAAGAAGTCGCAGTCCGCCGGGGCATCCGAGCGGTTGAAGAGCACTCCCAGCCGCCGGGCCTCACGTCCCGCCGCCTCGTTGACCTGCGGATCGTCCGCAGCGGCCACGGCCAGAAAAGCGCCCTCCAGATCGCCCGGCGCGTATTTCCTCGGGATATGGCGGATGCGTTCCACTTCACGGGACAGCGCGGGGGAGACCACCGTCACCTCCGCGCCGAATCTGGCCAGGACCTCCGCCCGGCGCAGGCCCACCGTCCCCCCGCCGATGACCAGAGCTTTTTTCCCGGTAAGGTCTACGAACAGGGGGAACCGCTTAGTTCCCATCCCGCTTCACCACTACCACGGAGAAGTATCCGCTGTCCGCCGGGGCCTCTGCGAATCGGGGGAAGACCCGTTCGGTCTCCATGCCGCAGTTTTCCACCATGGCGGCATGGTCCAGCAGGCCCTGTTCCGCCAGGGTGTCCCGCAGGCGGCCGATCTCCCGTCCCGCCTTCATGAATATGTAGTTTGCGTCCACCGCCAGGCAGTCGGACACGTCCTTATGGGAGGCTGGGACGATCATCAGCCGTTCGCTGCCCTCGCAGAGGCCCTCGCCCAGCGCCGCCGCCACCGCGCAGAAGGACGGCACGCCGGGGATCAGTTTCCCCTCATACCCCATGGCCAGGACCTTCCGATGGGTATACAGATAGGTGGAATAGATGGAGGGGTCCCCCAATGTGATGAAGGCCACCGTTTTCCCCTCATCCAGCAGAGCGGCGATCTGCCTGGCGTTCTGCTCGTAGGCAGCCTCCAGGCAATCCGGGTCCCGGGTCATGGGGGCGGCGCAGTAGAGCAGGGGCTTGCCCTCCGCCAGAGGGCCGATGATAGACAGCGCGGTCTTCTCCCCCGTCCCCTTGTCGGGGACGGCGATGACGTCCGCCTCCTTTAAAATTCTCTGGGCTTTCAGCGTCAGGAGCTCCGGGTCCCCGGGCCCCACGCCGACCCCATATAAAATACCTTTTTTCATAGCGCTATGTTCTCCTAGAATTTCTCTGCCGCGCCCCGCGCGGAACGAAAAACGAAAGATGGAATATCTTATAAACCCGCACCCCGGGGAGTTAGCCCCGCTACACGGTAGGGGCCAACAGTTACCACGCTAAAACAGAAACTGAAGCTGCACGAAGCGGACGGTACTATCGGTAGACCAAACCGTCTGTGCCTCGGGCGCAAACCAAATACCCCCGTAATGAAGGAGGATTCTTAAGGAACGTAGTTCCTTAAGTGACCTAAGATTGTGCAATGACCGCATCGAGCGGTCATGCACAATCAATTCTGCGCGGCCACTCGATGTGGCCGTCGCAGAATCTTTGGTTCTTTTCGTTCACACGAAAAGAACGCCCCCGTGCCGCATTACTCCCCCTCGGCGGAGGCCGCCTCCTCCGCGGCCCTTTGTGCCGCCAGCCGGTTCACAAAAAGCGCCTCCTGCCCATGGGGATGCTTCCTCTTATTGACAACGAGCACCGTAACCCCGGCAATAATAAACAGAACGCTCAGAAACTGGCTGACCAGAATAGGCTGCCCGAACAGCTCCCAGCCGAAGAGCTTCAAGGTATCCGTGCGCATCCCCTCGATCCAGGCCCGGCCCAGGCCGTACCAGATGAAATAGAAGCAGGTGTTCTCCCCGTCGAAGGTCCGGGCCTTCGAGATGACGAACACGATCAGCGCCAGCCCCAGCAGGTTCCATAGACTCTCATACAGGAACGTGGGATGGACCTCGATGTACTCCGAGGCGGACACCCATACCCGCATCCGCCAGGGAACGGAGGTCTCCCCGCCGAAGACCTCCCGGTTGACGAAGTTCCCCCACCGGCCTACGGACTGCCCGATGAGCAGTCCCATGACCCCCAGGTCCGCAAAGGCCCCGAAGGAGAGCTTTTTCTTCTTGCAGAAGACCATCAGCACGAAGAACGCCACGATGACCGCGCCGTAGATAGCCAGACCGCCGTCCCAGATGGCGATCATCTTGCCGAAGTTCAAACTGCCGTCCGCCCGGCGGAAGAGGTCGAAGTAGAATATCACATAGTATAATCTCGCGCCGATAATACAAAGCGGTATCTGCCAGATCATCATGTCGTAGACGTTGTCCTCGGTGATGCCGTATTTTTTGCCCTGCCTGCAGCAGAACAGCACCGCCAGGATGAGTCCCGTGCAGATGATGATCCCATACCAGTGGATGCCGTTGCCGATGTGAACGGCGATGGGGTCTGGGTTCACGGACCACTCCCCGAAGAGCCCGGGGAAGCTGATGGGCATGTCCGTTCTTGCGTATTCGTAGATCATGGGTTTCCTCCTTGGATGGGGCGCTAAGTCCCCGGCTGAATGATAGACAGGGCGGCCCGCTCCCCGGCGACGTTCTCCCGGAGAAAGGCCTCCACGTCGGCCTTGGAAACGGTGTCGAAGACCTCCGGGAAGTGGTAGTAGTCGAAGCCCCGGAAATAGCCCTCCGCCATGCTGACGGCGATGTTTTCAAAAGAGTTGAGGCTGCGGATCATCCCGCCGTAGCTGGCCCGGCGGATCTGCTGGTAGAAGGCCTCGTCGATGCCCTCCTCCCCCAGTTTCTTGGCCTGCCGGCCGATCTCCTCGAAGACCCGGCGGGGGTCCTTGGCGTCGCCGCCCACATAGAGATAGGCCACCCCGGGCAGCATGTCGAAGTTGCCTCCCAGGCTGCCGTTGATGACGCCCTCCTCGTAGAGGCGGGTGTAGAGGGGGCTGCTGTCCCCGAAGAGCACGTCGCAGGCCAGATCGCCGATGATGCTCTGACGCAGCAGGGCCTCGCCGCCGCTCTGAGGGCGGCACTTGTAGCCCGCCAGGAACATGGGCATGGAGACCTCCATGGTGAGGGTCCGCTCCTTCTCTGATGGGGCGAGGGACTCCTCCGCGCCATAGTCCCGGTCGATCGCGGGACCGCTCTCCCGGGGCAGGATGGTCTCGGCCTCCGCCGCCACCCGGTCCGGGTCCATGTCGCCGACGCAGACCAGGACCATGTTGGCGGGGGTGTAGAAGGCCTTGTGGCAGTCGTAGAGGGTCTGGGGGGTGATCTGCCGGATGCTCTCCACCGAGCCCGCCACGGGGACCCGGACGGGGCTGGAGTGGTAGAGGCAGTCCATCAGGTTGGCGTAGACCCGCCAGTCCGGGTCGTCCTCGATCATGCGGATCTCCTGGGCGATGATGCCCTGCTCCTTGTCCACGCTCTCCTGGGTGAAATAGGGGATGGAGACGAAGGAGAGGAGGATGCGCAGATTCTCATAAAACTTTTCCGTACACTCCACGTAATAGGCGGTGATGGCGTTGCTGGTGAAGGCGTTGTCGTGGGCGCCGTTCTTGGCCAGCTCCTGGAGGGCGTTGCCCTCCTCGGTGTCGAACATCTTGTGCTCCAGGTAGTGGGCGATGCCCGCGGGGGTGTCCTGCCACTGGCCGCCCAGCCGGAAGCGGAGGTCCATGCCGCCGTAGCGCACGGCGAAGAAGGCGTAGCGTCTGGCGTGGAAGGGCTTGTTGACCACCACCACCTCCAGCCCGTTGCTCAGGCGGCGGCGGAAGACCTTTTCCCCCAGGCGGGGATATTCGGACAGATTCATGCCAGGGCCTCCTTTCCCTTGAGGAAGTAGATGGTATCGGGCTTGACCGCCTGGGCGGCCTCCCGGATGCGCTGGGGGGTGACGCCCTGGAGGGCGGCGATGAGGCCGGGGATGGTCTCGTCGCTCCCTGCCGCGGCCTGGCCCACGACGAAGTCCTCCAGAGAGCTGGGGGAGTCCTCCATGGTACGCAGGCTGCTCAGAAGGGACTCCCGGGCTCCCGTCAGCTCCCAGTCCTCCCACTCGCCCTTTTGCAGGGCCTCCAGCTGCCGGAAGATCTCCTCCACGGCCCGGTCGTAGTTCTCAAATTCGATGCCGGAGGACACGGTGATGAGCCCCTTCAGCCGGTGATAGGCGCTGCCCGCGTAGTAGCACAGAGAGAGCTTTTCCCGCACGTTCAGGAAGAGCTTGGAGTTGCTGGTGCCGCCGAACATGGCGTTCATCAGCATGGTGGCGGGGATGTCGGCGCTGTCCGTGCGGAAGCCGATACAGAGCTTCCCCTGGGAGACGTCCATCTCGTCCACCACCACCTGGAAGGGCTCCCGGGCGGGGCGGCGGATGGTGGCGGCGGGCTCCAGCCCGCCCTGCCGGGGCAGGGCCGCGAAGGCCCGGGTGAACGCGCCCGCCACCCGCTTCTCCGGGGCGGAGCCGCAGTAGAACAGCTCCAGGCGGCCCTTGGGCAGGATGTCCAGATAATAGCTGTTCAGCTTCTGGAAGGAGATCTTCTCCACGTCCTTGGCGGCGCCCATGCGGCCCACGCCGTAGCGCTCGCCGGCGCACATCTCCTCCAGCAGCCGCCGGGCGGCATAGGAGCGCTTGTCGTTGATATCGCTGCGGATGAGGTCCGCCAGGTTCTCCCGCTCGCTCTCCACATACTCCTCCAGCAGCCGCCCGCCCCGGGTGATGGGGTTGCAGTAGAACTCGCCCAGCAGGTCCGTCAGCTTCTCCAGAAGCTTCTCCCCCTTGGGCAGGAAGCGGTCGTCCACGCAGCTGGCCACGAATCCGAAGAGCTGGTTCTCGCCCTTCTTGCGCACCGTGGGCTCCAGCCGCGCGCCGTAGAGCATGTCCAGCTCCCGGCCGATGGCGGCCATATCCGGGCAGCGGACGGTGCCCCGGTTGAGGACGTTCACCAGCAGGGCGTTGCGCCCGGCGGTCTCCTTGTCCAGGGGGGCGGCCATCTGGGCGCTCAGGAAGCTGGTCTTAAATTTCTCGGAGGGGATGTAGGTCAGATAGACGTTGTCCGTCAGCAGCTGTCGAGTCATGATGGCTCTCCTTCTTTTGTCGATTCCGCTTTAGTATATACCTTTTTGGCCGAAGTTTCCATAGGGGGACGGAATATTTTTTAGCGCGCTCCCGCCGCGGGTCAGGGCAGGGGCCTCACTCTGTCCACGATGACGCCTCCCGCCGCGCCGACGGCGGTCCCCGCCGCGACGCCTCCCGCCATCAGCCAGGGCAGGTACCACCCCAGCCGGGCCGTGCCCAGCACGGCCATGGCGACCCCCAGCTGTCCCAGGTTGTGGCACACGCCCCCGGCGATGCTGACCCCCAGGATGGAAAACCGTCCCGTCCTCTTCAGCCCCGTCATAACGGCCAGGCTCAGCGCCGCCCCCGCCAGGGAGTAGGCAAAGCTGTAAGCGTTGCCGAAGGTCAGGGACACCAGCGCCACCCGCGCCAGAGAGACCGCCGCCGCGTCCCTCGGGGACATCCGGTAGAGGGCGAACACCACCACCAGATTGGTGAGCCCCACCTTCATCCCCGGCAGAAGCCCCGGAAAGACGATCAGGCTCTCCAGCCAGGACAGCACCATCGCCAAGGAGACCAGCAGCGCGTACCGCGCGATCCGCTTTCCCATACCCGCCTCCTATCCCGCGCTGGCGTCGAAGCCCGACGCGCCGCCGCCCTCGATGTGGATGATGAGCTTATGGGGCAGGCAGACGATGCGCTCCCCCTCCCGGGAGACCGCCCCCGTGCGGACGCAGGTGTGGTCCCCGCAGTCGGCCTCCGCCACCGCCGCTGCGCCGCCGGAGATCTGCAAAATATTGTACCCGTCCCCGTCCCCCAGCCGGACCGTCCGGTCCTCGCTCAGGGAATACCGGGCGGTCTCTTCGCCGTCTATCGTCACCACCGCCCAAGCCCCCTGCCCGCCGGGGCGGAACAGCAAAAACAGGACCCCTGCCGCCAGCAGGATGCTTCCCGCCAGCACAAGGTCTCCCAACCGTTTCTTTTTCATGGATCAACGCTCCTCTCTGCATAGAGTATTCCCTTTTTGGACAAATTACGTACAAATTTGTCCAAAGGAGGGCCTGACATGGATCGATACGCCGCCGCGGCCCGCCGGACAGCGGCGCTGGAGGACTGGCTGCTGTTGTTTTTCACCTGCTCCTCCGCCGGATGGCTGTGGGAGGTCCTCCTCACCGCCGCCGCGACGGGGCGGTGGGTCAACCGGGGCCTGCTCCACGGCCCCTGGCTGCCGGTGTACGGCGTGGGCGGGGTCCTGCTGGCGGCGGCTCTGGGACGGTTCCGGCGGGACCCCGCCGCTGCTTTGGCTTTGGGCGCCCTGCTGGGCGGCGGGGTGGAGTACGCCACCGCCCTGATCCTGGAGCAGTGGTACCACCGGCGCTGGTGGGACTACACCGGCTGGACCGGCAGCATCCAGGGAAGGGTGTGCCTGGCCAGCCTCGCGGGCTTCGCCCTGGCGGGATGGCTGGCCTCCCGATGGGGGGAGCCCCTGCTGCGCCGCTTCTCCCGGATGCCGCCCGCCGTCCGCCGCCTCCTGTGCCGGAGCGTGGGCGTCCTGTTCGCTCTGGACTGGGCCCTGTCCCTGCTGCGCCCCAACGCCGGTGCGGGCGTCGCCGCCCCTCTGTAAATTGGGTATTTCCGGAGAAGTGGTGAAAGCGGATTGACCGGCGGAGGTTTTTGCTATAAAATAGAGGGCAGCGATCCCCCGCCCCACCGGCGGGGAGCATAGGACAAGATGAGAGGAGAGCTTATGCAGGATGTCATCATTATCGGCTGCGGCGTAGCCGGCGCGGCCTGCGCCTACCGCCTGAGCCGGTTCCGGCTGCGCCTCACGGTGCTGGAGGCCCTCAGCGACGTGGCCGGGGGCACCACCAAGGCCAACAGCGCTATCCTCCACGCGGGCTACGACCCGGAGCCGGACACGAAAATGGCCCGGCTGAACGTGGAGGGCGTCCGCATGGCGGAGGAGATCTGCGCCAAACTGGACGTGCCCTACCGGAAGACCGGCAGTCTGGTCCTGGCCTTCAGCCGGGAGGACCGTGCCCTCCTGCGGACCCTGCTGGAGCGGGGGGAGAAAAACGGCGTGGCGGGCCTGGGCCTCCTCTCCGGAGACGAGGCCCGGGCCCTGGAGCCGGAGCTGAGCGGCGCGGTCCTGGAGGCGCTGCTGGCCCCCTCCGCCGCCATCGTGAACCCATGGGAGTATGCCCTGGCCATGGCAGAGACGGCGGTGCGCAACGGCGTGGAGCTCCGCCGGAGCTGTCCCGTCACCGCCATCGCCCGGGAGGAGGAGGGCTTCGCCGTCACCACCCCCCAGGGCGTGTTCCGCGCCCGGTACATCATCAACGCCGCCGGCGTCCACGCGGACCGTGTCCACCGGCTCATTGGCGAAGCGTCCTTTACTATTCGCCCCGCCAAGGGGGAATACTATCTGCTGGACAAGAGCGAGGGGACGCGGGTAAGCCGCGTGATTTTCCAGTGCCCCGGCCCCATGGGCAAGGGCGTCCTGGTCTCGCCCACCGTTCACGGCAACCTGATCGTGGGTCCCACGGCGGAGCCCTCCGGCCCGGAGGACACCTCCAATACCGCCCGGGGCCTCCAGACCGTGCGGGAGCTGGCGGCCCGAAGCGTCCCCGGCGTCCGCTTCCGGGAGAACATCCGGAATTTTGCCGGCGTCCGCGCCGGTTCCGGCCGGGGGGACTTCATTATTGAGGAGAGCCCCACGGTCCCCGGATTCTTCAACGCGGCGGGCATCTGCTCCCCGGGCCTCAGCGCCGCCCCCGCCATCGCGGACGAGCTGACCGGGCTCCTGGCGGAGAAGGGCCTGCCCCTGAAAGAAAAGGAAAGCTTTACCGATACCCGCCGCCGCGTCCGCTTCCACGACCTGGACGACCGGGCGCGAAACGAGCTGATTGCGGCGGACCCCCGCTATGGCCGGGTAGTCTGCCGTTGCGAGACGGTGACGGAGGGCGAGATCCTGGCCTGCCTCCGCGCCCCCATCCCGCCCGCCAGCGTCAACGGCGTCAAGCGCCGGACAGGCGCGGGCATGGGCCGGTGCCAGGGCGGCTTCTGCGGCCCCCGGGTCCAGGAGATCCTGGCCCGTGAGCTGGGCGTCCCCCCGGCGGCGGTGCCCCTGGAGGAGCCGGGATCCTACATCCTCACCGGAGAGACGAAGGAGGCGTGGTCATGAGGGAACATCAGCTGGTCGTCGTCGGCGGAGGCCCGGCGGGCCTGTCCGCCGCCCTGTCCGCCTGGGAGGCGGGGGTGACGGATATCCTCCTTCTGGAGCGGGACAAATACCTGGGGGGCATCCTCAACCAGTGCGTCCACAACGGCTTCGGTCTCCACCGCTTCAAGGAGGAGCTCACCGGCCCGGAGTACGCCGGGCGGTTCATCGACCTGCTGGAGAGCACCGCCGTCCAGGTGAAGACCGACGCCATGGTTCTGTCGGTTGCCCCGGATAAGACGGTCCGGTACGTCAGTCCCGACGGCGGCTGCCAGACGGTCCGCGCCGGAGCCGTGGTGCTGGCCATGGGCTGCCGGGAGCGGACCCGGGGGGCCATCTCCGTACCCGGGGCCCGGTGCTCCGGCATCCTCACCGCCGGCGCGGCCCAGCGGTTCCTCAATATCGAGGGCCAGATGGTGGGCCGCCGGGTGGTGATCCTGGGCAGCGGGGACATCGGGCTCATCATGGCCCGCCGGATGACCCTGGAGGGGGCCAAGGTCCTGGCCTGCGTGGAGCTGATGCCCTACTCCGGCGGCTTGAACCGGAACATCGTCCAGTGCCTCCAGGACTTCGATATCCCCCTGTACCTATCCCATACCGTCACCAACATTATTGGCGAAAAGCGGCTGGAAAAGGTAGTCGTGTCCGCCGTAGACGAGGGCCGCCGCCCCATCCCCGGCACGGAGCGGACCTTCGAATGCGATACCCTGCTGCTGAGCGTGGGCCTCCTGCCGGAGAACGAGCTGACCCGGGCGCTGGGGGCGGAGATGGACCTCCGGACCAACGGCGCGGTGGTGTACGAGAATATGGAGACCTCCATCCCCGGCATATTCGCCTGCGGGAACGTGCTCCAGGTCCACGACCTGGTGGACTTCGTCAGCGAGGAGAGCGCCCGGGCGGGCGCGGCCGCGGCGGACTACATTCAAAACGGCGGGACCACCTCCCGCCGCACCCTGCGCGTGGAGAACGGGGACGCGGTGACCTACACCGTCCCCCAGCGCATCCGCCTGGACGCGGCAGGCGAGGGAGTGCAGGTCTTCTTCCGGGTCAACCGGGTATTCGGGACCTCCGCCGTCACCGTTGCCGCCGGAGAAAAGCGGATCGCCCGCTTCAAGCGGGAGCACATGGCCCCCGGCGAAATGGAACGGATCTTCCTGCCGGGGAAGCTGCTGGCCCTGGCGGAGGGCGATACCATTACCGTCAGCGCGGAGGAGGCGGAAGCATGAAGGAATTGACCTGTATCGTCTGTCCCAACGGCTGCCGCCTGCGGGTGGACGAGGAAAACGGCTGCCGCGTCACCGGCAATGCCTGCCCCCGCGGGGGGGAGTACGGCAAAAACGAGGTGCTGCACCCCGTCCGGGTGCTCACGGGAACGGTCCGCCTCCACGGCGCGGCCCTTCCCCGGTGCCCGGTAAAGACCCGGTCCCCCATTCCCAAGGAGAAGCTTCTGGAAGCGGCCCGGGCCCTGTGCCATGTGGACGTCCAGGCTCCCGTCCATACCGGGGACGTAGTGCTGCCGGATCTCTGCGGCACGGGCGTAGACCTGGTGGCCGCCCGGACGATCCTGTCCTGATATCGTCAATGATCGAGAATTAGTGTAAAACGACTCTCTTCCCCGCAGGCGTCCAGCCTGCGGGGAAGACTTTTTGGTTTATAGGACCTCCCGCAAAAACGCCGCCGCAGTCTGTGCCGCCGCCTGATGGGCGGCGGGTCCCGGATGACGCCGGGAACCCAGCTCCGCCTCTGCGGCGGCGGGAAGGGGAAGGTAGTAAACCGCCGGATCCCCCGTCTCCTCCCGGAAGCGCTCCACCGCGCCCTCCAGCTGGGGCCGCAGTGCGTCCCCCGCCATGCCGTAGGCCCAGACGAGCCTGGCTCCCGGATTCAGGCGGCGCAGCTTGTGGAGGAACGCCAGAGCGCCCTCCTCCACCAAGCGGCGTCCGGCAGGCGTGTCCTCCTGCTTGAAGCGGGCCCCGCCGGGGTCGTGCCAGGCGGAGATGTCCATGGCGGCGGCGTCGTTGGTCCCCAGGTTGATGACAATGGCATCGGGCCGCCAGGAGG
This sequence comes from uncultured Oscillospiraceae bacterium, assembly GCA_910579485.1. Lineage (GTDB taxonomy): Bacteria > Bacillota > Clostridia > Oscillospirales > Oscillospiraceae > Pelethomonas. The sequence goes on from CAJTVO010000064.1 coordinate 17,770, forward strand.
CAAAGTCGTAGTTCTCCTGCGCGCCCAGCCTGCGGTCCGTCTCTCCCGCCGTGGCGCAGACCGGCTCATACCAGTCGGGCAGGGCGTGGCGGGGATCGTTGTTCCAGCCGGAGCGGATGCCCCAGCCGCTTTGACTCACCAGCCGGAACTCCGCGTTCATCAGGTCCGCCGTCAGCCGGGGCCAGCCCTGGCTGGGGTGGAATAGTACCGGCGTCCAATCCACTTCCTCCCGCGCGCCTAAAATGCCCTCGCCGCTGGTGAGGCTGTCGCCGATGAACTCCAGACGGCAGGCGGGAGCCGGCAGGGGCAGAAACTCCCCTCCCTGCCAGCGGAGCCCCCGGACCCGGAGACAGTGACGGATATCCCCGTCCTGTCCCATAGGCTGCGTGTCCTTCCAGAAGCGCACGTGCTTGACGGTCCCGGCGTTCATCCCCTGGAAGAGCAGGAGGGCGCTCTGCCCCCGCGCCGCAGGGGCGCGGAGGACGGGCGCGCCGTTGATGTCCACGGCGATCCATGGGGCCATGTCCTGGTAGTCCGCCTCCAGCAGGACCTCCAGCGCGGAGCCGGTGAAGCGGACCTCCCAGCCGGAGCAGGCCCAGAAGAGGGGGAGGACCCCCGCCGCCCTGGCGGACGCCGGGTGGAAGCGCCCCAGGGGGCGCAGGTCAGGGATCTCAAAGATATTGGCTGTTTCCATAGTAGAACTCCTGCTTTTTCCGGTCAGTGGTCCTATTATAGCATGGGGGAGGGGAAATGGCTAGTAGTTTCTTCCGCCGCCCTGCGGGCGGCCATGATGGTTGTTTCTATTCGATACCCCGGGGGCTCCGCGCCCCCGGACCCTGCGCCTACTTTTGCCGCGCGGCAAAAGTAGGCAAAAACGCGCTTAGGAAACTACGTTTCCTAAGGACCTTCCTTTATTACGGGGGTGATTAGTTACGCTACGACCTATGGATTTCCGGTCTCCCGTCCGTGCTCTGGGCCGATGCCGGTGCTTACTTCTGCGCACGGTTCTACCGAGGGACGTCATTGTCGGCTACGCCGCC
>CAJTVO010000065.1 GCA_910579485.1 uncultured Oscillospiraceae bacterium
GAAAAACTACAAAATTTCTTCGGCGTTTTCTTACAATTTCAAATTGGCGTTGACATCCACTGCCTTTTGCCGGATATCCTCACTGTATCTCCGCCTCTGGGCGTTCCCATTCTCAGAGAGCGCCGAAACGCCCTCCGCCCGATACCGGCTGATCCAGGTGTGCATGGTGGAATGGCCTACCCCGGCACGCCGTGCTGCCTCCCGCATCCGAATCCGCCCCGCAAGGCACTCCTGGATGAGTTTTTCCTTTTCCGTTAAATCCATTTCGATCCGTTTTCCCATCTTTCCTCCCTCTCCCTCTTATTATTTCCCTGTCTGCCTTTTAGGGAGCATATCACTGGGTACCCAAACTGCCAAATTGCAGTCTGGATACCCGCCCCGAAAATGGTAACAGCTCTACGGTTCTGCATCCGCAGACCCGTAGAGCTGTTATTCGTCGGGGAAGTACTCGGCGATGTCCTCCAGTCGGCAATCCAGCGCCGAACACAATTTGTTCAGCGTCTTTGTTTCCATGTTGTCGTTGGCTCTCAGCCGCCGGACTGTCTTGCTGTCAATGCCGCATCGTTCTCGCAGCAAGTATGTGGAAACGCCCTTTTGTTTCATCACAACCCACAATTTATCAAAGACAATCACATACTCACCCCCTCCCGATTGACACCAATCAGTATGGGGGTTATAATCTCCAACGTTAAGGGGATATAATCCCCATAGCTAAATTAAAGTCAGGAGATAAATCGTGATGATTGAAAAATGCTGTGCGTTCACAGGCCACCGTCCAAAGAAGTTTCCTTGGGGCTATAACGAGGCTGACGCCCGGTGCCTCGCGCTGAAAAAGGCACTTGCTACAGAAATCGCCAAACTGGTGGAGGCAGGATATATGGACTTCCTTTCCGGGATGGCGGAGGGAGCCGACACCTGGGCGGCGCTGGCTGTCCTGGCCTTGAAAAAAGAAAATCCCGCGCTGAAACTCCACTGTGTCCTGCCCTGCGAGGGACAGGCAGACGGGTGGTCGGCTTCGGCGCGGGAACTCTATCATTCCATTTTGGAGCAGGCGGACGAGGTTGCCTATGTGAGCCGGGAGTACCGCAAGGGCTGTATGTTGGAACGCAACCGCTATCTGGTCGATCACGCCGCCTGCCTGCTGGCGGTCTACAACGGAGAGTGGCGGGGTGGGACGGCGATGACGGTGAGGTATGCGAGGAAGTTGGGACGGAAAGTTATTGTACTGCCCCCCAGTGCAGTGATACTTGTTCCCTAAAATATTTGTAATTCACGCAAATCGCTCTCCCATTTTTCCACAAAATATGGTATAATGACAAAAACCATTTTTAAGGAGCCAGCCATGATAGATTTGAATTATTTGAAGCAGTTTCACGAAATCAAAGATATTGCAGATATTAGCCATGAGATTGAAAAACTTGATTGCCTGGCGTATAAAAATGACTGGGATGCAGTAGAGCAGCATCTTCAAGACATTTCCCAAAAGCACATAGTTGAAAAAGCAGTCTACAATTCTGTAAATCAAACTCCGCCCCAGTCCATTCAGCAGTCCGCAGCAAACTGCCGTCAATTTCTGCTGATGCTTGGAGCGGAAAAAGTTACAAAGGAACTCTCCAAACATCCGGGAGGAAACTGATATGTCCACCAACATCTCCAAACAGAAGCGGGATGACCTGCTCGCCAATCCGACCTAGAGATGGACGTGGGCGGCAAAAAATATGGTCTGGTTTTTGAGGAACACCAGGAGGCCATCGATGCAGTGCTGGCGGAGCATACCCCTGTGCTGACAGAGGAGAAGCCGCTGCTCATCGACCACGGCGGCGAGATGAACTTTCTGCTGGAGGGGGACAATCTGGCGGCGCTGCGGCTGCTGGAAAAGACCCAGCGGGGGCGGATTGACCTCATCTACATTGATCCGCCGTACAACACCGGCAACAAAGATTTTATTTATGATGACACCTTCGTAGATAAGACGGACACATTCATTCACTCAGAATGGCTGTCCTTTATCTCTGAGCGTTTGACACTTGCATCAAGGCTACTCTCACAGAATGGAATAATTGTAATCAGCATCGGCTATCAAGAGGTGCATAACCTTGTTATGCTGTGCCAGGAGATTTTTGCTAATAAGCAAGTTGTATGCGTAACGGTTCAGACTTCTGGCGGAAAGCCAAATGGCGGATTTACATATACACAAGAATATCTGGTTTTTATTGTTCCTGAAGAATTTGCTCCAAATGCAATGAGCTTCACTGGAGGTATTGAGCGTTCTCCTTTTGAGGGATTGACTTTAAGCACCTTTGATAAAACAACAAGACCCAATCAGACATATCCGATTTTTATTGATAAGGCGACAATGTACATTGTTGGTGTCGGAAAGTCATTGACGGAGCGTGTAAACGATGGCACATACACGGGTGAACTGAAAGATTTTACTTTCGAGTATTATGAAGCACCGGAGGGGGCTGTTGCTCTGTGGCCTGTCAGTAGTAAAGGTGCCGACTGTGTGTGGCGGCTGATTTCTCCCCGGCTGCTCCATGACTGGGAGTGCGGATACATAGTAATTTGTGTTCTTCGCAACATGAAATACTATCATTTCTGCTCCTTTCAGCGTATAAAGCGGCGTTCCCAGCCAGAGCGAGGCAGAGAACACCGCTTTTTTGTTTCGTACATACCATGCTTACCTGTCGCCCATACCCATTGATTTTCTTTTGTTTTGGGAAGTATCGTTATCTAACGCCGCCTTTTCCTTTTCCGCTAAATCCATTTCGATCTGTTTTCTCATCTTTCCTCCCTCTCCCTCTTATTATTTCGCTGTCTGCCTTTTCGGGAGCATATCACAGCACCATAATTTGATCCAAAGTATCTTCCAACAGTTTGACATCGTGTGTATTAGCTCCGGAAAGAACAACTGCCAGAGAAAGGCCGTTTTCATCCGTTAGTACACTGCGCTTTGTCCCCATTTTTTCCTCGATTCGTTGGGTTCTTTCCAACGGCTTCCAGGGCCAGCGGTGCTTTTACTATGCAGCCGTCTAGACTTTGCCATTTCCCAGCCGATCCCTTCTAGCTCTTCATATTTTTCCAGGCCGTTGGACCATATCTTTTCAAAATATCCTGCTGCTGGCTACTCCGTATTCTTTGGGCACTGCTTTCCATTGGTAGCCCGTTCGTAATACATAGAATATTCCCTCTAATACACGACGTTTGGACAATGGTTTTCTTCCGCCGCCGGGCTTACGCTTATATGTTTTGTCTTCTCCTCGCTGCTGCTCTGGTATCTCATCCTTTACGGCCTCCCAGAACGTATCTGATATTGTCCATGACTTGTAGCTCTTTTTCTCCATTTTCCCACCGCCTTTGGCGGATATTATACTTCGTTTGCTTATTTGCAGATAGGCTCTTATTACCTCCTTGGCTTGCCGCATTTGGGTGTCAGGTCTGCCCAGGTTGGCGAACAGATTGCCCAGCACTTCATCTGCAGTCCTGGCAGTTTTCTCGATGCACTGGACAGCACCCACAATGTCTGTGGAACCGACGGCTCGGTTGATGGCCTTTTGTCCGATAGCCTTATTCATGTAGGGGACGATGGTATCATCGGCATTGTCCTCGCTGGATTAACAGATGATGTTGATGGGGGCTGGCCCCGTGCCGTCCGTGAATGGTATGGGCTGGCCCCGGCTTAGCATAGCGGCGGAATCGAGGACAAGGGTGCTCTTGCCGTCCCCGGCATCCCCCGGCATCACTGGTATCTTGCCGAAGGGGACATAGGGATACCAGCGCCATTCAATCTCCTGTACCCTGATTTCGCTAGCCTGTGCGATTTCGATTTCTGTCATATGATTGCTCCTTTTGTTAGCTTGATTATGGCACAAAAATAGAGCTGTGAGTTTACCCGGCCCTATGTACGCAACGATATGATGTGACTTCTTGCATCCTTCATATTTCGGGAAAACATATTGCAATTTTGTCGAATGCTGATATATGGATACGGGTAGAATGATATGTCAAATCCTCATTAATACCAAGAGAAAGCAGGAGGAGGGAGATATGGGCGAGTATGTAAAAAAGAAGAAAAACGTGAATTTCCAAAGTGTAGAGGCTCTTCAGCAAGTAGTTAATGTAGTAAACGAAGCTGCTACGGCTTTAGATGATCCAAAGCGAACTATTCGAGAAAGTGCCATCCCGGAAGTCTTGGTTGGAGTTGTGGGTACAGACATTGGTGGCACGATCTCATTTGCTGAGCCCTATGATTTTGGAATAATTGTTCTAGACGCTCCAGTCATTACCTCCACTTTAGCAGCAGGATCTGGCGTTTCTGCTGTAGTTGGTGGCACAGTGCCTCCCAAGGCAACAGGTGTATTTGTTTTGGTTGCACCGGTTGCAGTTTTGACCGCAGGAGAAGTAGGTATAGGTTCAGGAACTTTCGTTTCTGATTTAGAAGGTGCAGTTTGATTTTGGCGTTGATATTTCGGAGAAAATCAAGCCCCATCAATGGGAAATGCTCCCCTGGCGATGGGGGGATGAACGTACCCTCTCCTGGTTCAATTATTCCAGACGCTTCAGCAAAGATTATGAGATATCCATCTCTTCCGTTGAGGCTATGATTAAAATTTCTCATCTCCACACGCTGATCAAGCGCTTATGAATACAGCTTCTAAGCGCCGGCGAGGCGCGAATCTATCTGATAGATAGGAGTCGAGGCGACTCTCCGGGCCGCAGAAAAACTGTCCCAAATTTTTCAAATTTACTAGTTGACAACCGTCTACCAATGTGCTAAGATATACAGGTAGACGGTCGTGTACTATAAACATAAAGGTATACGGATGTATACCCGGAAGGAGGCGCCAAGCCAATGGCAGGAGAAAAAGTTAATCTCTCCGATTGTGAATGGAAACTGATGAACCGGCTGTGGGAACAGCCGATGACCATCATGGAGCTGACCAACCGCTTCCGCGAGGAGACCGGATGGTCAAAAAATACCGTTATTACCATGCTCTCCCGGCTGGAGGGCAAAGGGGCGGTCCGATGTGAACGGGAGGACCGGGCCAAACGCTATTACCCCGTTCTGCGGCAGAAGGACGCCGCCCGGCAGGAAACGGAGAACTTTTTGGGCAAGGTCTACGGCGGCAGCCTGGGGCTCATGATGAGCGCCATGGTGGAAAACCGCCGCCTGACGGAGGCCGATGTGGCGGAGCTGTCCGCCATTCTGGAGAAGGCGGGAGGCGGTGCGAAATGAGAGAGGTACTGCTGACCTCCTCGGCGCTGATCCTGGCCCTGCTGGTCCTGCGGCGGGTCTTCCGGAAGCAAATTTCCCGGCGGGTTCAATATGCCCTCTGGGGGCTGGTGCTGCTGCGGCTGCTGGTGCCGGTGAACCTTCCGGCGGCGGATTTCAGCGTGCTGTCCGTCTCCGAGCCCGCCCGTGTGCAGATGGAGGAACGGCTGGAGGAGGAGCCGGTTTATGTATTGCCGGTGTCTACGCAGGAGATCGCGCGCTCCTCTGCAAGACCCAATGTGATCCTGCCAATGGAGGGCCGCTATTCGGAGGTCACCCAGGCGGAGGGCGGGCCTGCCGTATTGACGAAATATGCCTTTACCCTGGAGGAGGCTTTGGGCCTGGTCTGGGTCGCGGGCATGGGCTGCATGGGGCTGTGGCTGGCGGTATCCAACCTCCGGTTCTGGCATATGCTGCGGAAAAAGAGGATCCCCATGGAGCTGCCGGAGTGCCGGTATCCGGTGTATCTGGTGGAGGAGGGGCTGGTATCGCCGTGCCTCTTCGGGCTGTTCCGGCCTGCCGTGTATCTGACGCCCGCCGCTATGGAGAGCGGGGAGGGCCTGCGTCATGTGCTGGCCCATGAGGAGACCCACGGGCGGCATGGGGACCCGCTGTGGTCCCTGCTGCGGAGCGTATGTCTGGCGGTGTACTGGTTCGATCCTCTGGTCTGGTGGGCGGCGGCCGCCGCCCGGGAGGACTGCGAGCTGGCCTGCGACGAGAGCGCCCTGAGACGGCTGGGCGAGGCCGAGCGCATCCCATACGGGCAGACCCTGCTGCGGCTCATTCCCCTGCAAAAGCTGTCGGGCGGGATGCTGCTGACGGCTACCACCATGACCTCCGACAAAAAGCGGATGACGGAGCGCATCACCCGCATTGCCGCGAATCGGAAAATGAGGGCCGCCGCCCTCTGCGCCGCCCTGGCGGTGACGGCGGCGGTATGCGCGGTGACGTTTACGGGGTGTGTGGCCCATGGCCGCGGCGCTGTTCCCCTGACCCAGGAAGAGCTGGATTCCTTTAACACAGAGTATTTCAACCCGGACATGGTCTATACGGACGGCGGCTATCTGTGCCCCGCGGCCATGCGGAATATGTTCCTGTCTTCCCTGTACGAGACGCCGGAGAATATAGACCTCTTCGAGCTGGTTTATAATGGCATCCCGTTTCTGTCGGATGTGAAGAAGCCGCCCCGGGCTGATAAAGCTGTTATCCTGGAGAGGGTCTACGAGGGAAACTGGCCGGACTGCGCCGCCTATGAGGTCTCTTCCGCTGAACTGGACGCGTTGCTGCTGGAGTACACCGGTGTGCCGCTGGAAAAAACCAATAAGGTGGGGCTTCCAAAGGCCAACGAGCTGGCGCAGGAAAAAGGTTATCTGACCTATTTGGAGGACTATGATACCTATTACTGGTGCCACGGCGACACCAATTACCGGGGAGAGGTCATCTTTCAGTCCGGTGAGCGGGAGGGCGATCTGATCCGCCTGATTTACGACGATACCTTCTATGGGGACGGCGTGAAGTGCGTAACGCTGCGGGATGTAGGGGAAGGGAAGTATCATTTCGTCTCTAATCTCCCCTATGAGCCATCAGCCTCGCCGGAAAATCTGAACGCACCTTCTGACCGGCAGTCTTCCCAGCCAGTTGGCCCGGAAGACAGGCCGGTGGATATGCTGACCATCCCCCTGACGGACGCGCTGTCCTACGAGCTGGAGAAGGTGGAGACTTATTCCGCCAGCGACTTGATGCCGGACCATCACAGCGGGGAACACGAAGACCGCCGTCAGGGCAGGCACCATACCGGCGGCGGATGCCGTACAACGGAGAACTGCGGCACCTTTGCCTGGAGCTATGATGGGAATACCTATGTCTCCTCCCATGATCTCAGGCTTAGCTCCTTCCCCGATGATTATTTCCTGTGCATCCCGGAGCAGACGTATTATCGTGAGGAGGCGTTTACCAATATCCTCGGATACAGCGGCGTGATGATCGATTACAACGCCAGGGACCCGGAGACCGGTTACTACGGCTCCTTCTGCGATTACTACGTCTTCGAGGAGGGCGCGTCCGGGACGGACGTCTATCTGCTGGCCCGTGTCTGCGGCGTGCCGGAGGTGGTGGACCTGGACGGCGACGGGACCATGGAGCTGATCGGCTCGGACTGCAATGGTATGGCGCAGATCTTCTTCAAGCGGGACGGAAAGCTCCATGAAGCCAACATCGGGAGCCTCCTGAGCGAATATTGGACCGAGGCGTCCTCCGTCCAGTTCCTCGGCTGGTACGTTGCCGATCAGTACCTGAAGGTCTACGCCGATGTGCCCGTGATCGAGGACGGGCAGGTGACGGACGTCCTCGCTACCGCCTACAGAGAGATCTATTTCAACGGTCAGAGCCTCCAGATGGCGAAGGGCCAGCGGGAGATGGTGAACCATCTGCTGGCTGGGGTCCAAGATATGAGCGTGGTAGTAGATGCCGCCCGAACGGCGGCGGAGGCCAACGCCAGGGCGTGGACCGACAATTATGGCAAGGGCATGGAAGCCCCGCCGGAGTGGGACGACTACTGCGTGACCGCCTTGGACCTGGTTTATCCCGTGGAGTTCGCAGCGGGACAGCCGGAGAACGGCATGGGCATCGCGGTGTATGAGTTCCGCTACGATGTCCACACCACCACACCGGAGCGGGTAACCCCGCTGCCCGGCGGGGCCTATCTGGACGAGGACGGCTGGGTGGGCGGCTTCTACGATCCCAACGGAAGCTATCTGGTGTTCCAGATCCTTGATGACGGGTCCTACAAACAGCTGGACGGCACGATCTCCCATGATCTGGGTCCCGAGACCAGCGAGTTTATGGCGGACCTGGAGCGCGTTTTGTCAGATAACGGCCTGACTTCGGCCTGGCCGTTCTGAAATAGTATTTAATGCAAGGAGGATAGACCCATGAACAGCAATTTACCCGCACCTCGCAAACCCTTCCGCAGACGGACGCTGGTTCTGGTGCTGGCCTGCGTCACCGCGTTGGCCCTGATGGTTCCGGCTATGGCCCACGGCCATGGCGGCGGAGGCCACGGCGGCTGCGGCCGTGGGTGGAGCGCCCAGACCCAGGTCCAGACCCAGATCACCGTCTGCGCTGTGGAAGGCTGCGAGATCGCGGGGCGGCACGTCCACAACAACGTGACCTACTGCGGCTACGCCCATGCCAACGGCGTATGCGACGGCAAATGCCTGGCGCTGTGTACCGTGGAGGGCTGCGAGGTCGCCGGACGGCACGTCCATGACGGCGTGACCTACTGCGGGAGCCACCACGAGGGCGGCTACTGCAACGGCCAGTGCCTGACCCTGTGCCCCGTGGACGGCTGCACCACCGCCGGTCCCCACATCCATGACGGCGTGACCTACTGCGGCAACCACCATGAGGCGGGCTACTGCGGCGGCGGCTGCGCCGTGGCTGGGACCGGTGTCGGATACCGGCACGGCTGCCATCGTTAATATGAACCTATAGCGCAAGGATGCCGCCCCGGCTGGCCGGGGCGGCATTCCTGCGTTATTGCGTTTCCTGTAGATACAGCTTGCCGCGGTTCTCGATCAGGCGGACGGTATCGTCCAGCGTCCGGCTTCCGTCGAGGAAGGACAGCGCCTCCTCCCGTATGATGGCGGTCAGCGCCTCGTCCGGGTCGCAGACCTGATCCACGGCGTTGTATAATACTAATCACCAACAAAAACATTTAAAAACCAATATCTCCCAGTAATGCGAGAGATAAGCTCAGGCAAGAGGTAGGGAATAGTAAGGCAGAGACGATCCACAACCTTGTCCAAGGAAGTAAAGACCTCATTTTTAAAGCCCAGTTTCCTGATTTTTTTCCAAATCTGCTCAATGGGATTCATTTCAGGGGCATAGGGAGGAATGTAAAAAATACAATGTTTTCCGGGATGTCCAGCATGTTCGATTTATGCCAGACAGCGCCAGCACAGCAAAGCAGAACGATATCGTCAGGGAATTGGTTGGATAATTCCCTCAAAAACAGATTCATGCATACCGTATTACAATAGGGCATGATCAGGAAGCAGGATTTACCGGTCAGCGATTCCACCGCTCCATAGGCGTATCAGTACTCCCGTATATGGTGGCAGGGCACACAGGGACGGGTCCCCTTTGCGCACCAGCAGTATTTGGGCTTGTTGATTCTTCCGAAACAAGCTTCATCCTGGAACATCAGACGCACTTTTCCACTATTTCTTCTGCAATTGTGGATTTCCACTTGCAGTTCCCTCACTTTTTCTTTAATTTTTTTGAGGTCGCTATGACCTCCTCGCTGGCTTTTTCGGATGCCTGCTACGCGGCATCACCTTCCTCCAGCCATGACGGCGTAGTACATAGTAGATATGGCTGCCGCCTATTATCACCCCGATTCACTATACTGCTTCTTGCCCCAATTTTGAAGCGCTTTATAAGTGATTCGTATAAACTCCCTCCGTGGACGTTTGCAGCATAAATACGTTGGAAAGCGGGGGCCGGTGTCCCCACCGGCCCCCGCGAAGCGCCCGCCTGATAAAAGATCATTTACCTACAAAGGCTTCCTTTCATCCGTCAGCCCCAAGAGATAATCCGTGCTGACCCGATAAAATTTTGCCAGCTTGATCACCGCCCAGACAGGGATCTCCCGCTGTCCCAGCTCATACCTGCGGTAAACGTTCGTGTGCATCACGAGATAGTCCGCCACCTCCTGCTGGGTCCGGTCACTGTCCTCCCGCAGGTCCCTGATCCTCCGGAACTCCATTTTCGCACTCCTTTTCTTCCCCTTCCGCCGTCCGCAGGGGCACGTCCATCAGCTCCTTCAGGTCCTCCTCGGTGATGGTGGAGATATCCTCGTCCGTGGGGTCCTCCAGCCGGGCCACCCGGTCGGCCTGGGCGGAGACGATCTTCTCGAAGAGATTGCGCACGTCCCGGGCGTTGCCGAAGTTTTCGTCCCGGTCCTCATAGAGCTCCTGCAGGTGGTCCTTCACCGCGCTGGCGGCGGCCTCGTCCAGCCTGTAGTCGCTGCGGTCCACCCGGCCCTTGAAGATCTCGAAGAGCTGCTCCCCGTTGTAGTCCTCGAAGTAGAGATATTTGTTGAACCGGGATTTCAGCCCCGGGTTGGAGTCGATGAACCGGGGCATCAGCGTGGCGTACCCGGCCACGATGACCACGAAGTCATCCCGGTGATCCTCCATGGCCTTGAGGATGGTGTCGATGGACTCCTGTCCGAAGTCCTTGTCTGCGTTCTCAGGGGCGAGGGTGTAGGCCTCGTCGATGAACAGCACGCCGCCCAGAGCTTTCGCCACCACCTCCTGGGTCTTGATGGCGGTCTGGCCCACGTACCCGGCCACCAGCCCGGAGCGGTCCACCTCCACCAGATGTCCCTTGGAGAGGATGCCCAGGGCGCTGTAGACCTTGCCGATGATCCGGGCCACGGTGGTCTTGCCGGTGCCGGGGTTGCCGGAGAAGACCAGGTGGAAGGACATGTCCGGGGTCTTCATCCCCCGCTCCTGCCGGAGCTTCCGGACCTTCACCAGGTTGACCAGGCTGTCCACGTCCTTTTTCACCACGTCCAGGCCGATGAGCCCGTCCAGCTCCGCCAGGGCCTCCTCCAGGGTGGGCCGGGATTCCTCCCGCTCCTCGGACGCGGCGGGGCCGCCTGCGGAGGCCTCCGGGGGCTTCTCCGTCTCCGGGGCGCCTCCGGCCACGGGCAGGGGGCTCATGGGGTCCCCGGGCGCGCCGGGATTCTTCGACGGCGGCGGCGCGCCGAAAAAGTCGTCATAGACGTTCCGCCTGTTGTCCCGGTGGAGAACCTTGCTGAACTCGTTCATGATGTCATTGAGCTCCTTCCCGGCGTCCCGGGAGGGCTGGGGCGCGCCGCCCAAATAGTCCCCGGGCCCCGGAGTCGCCGGCGCGGCGGGCACACCGGCTTCGTCGCAGCACTGGACGAGCTGGTCGTAGAGCAGGGTGATCCGGCGGCTCTCCGCGAAGGAGAAGGCGCCGTCATAGGCCGCGCAGAGCATCAGCAGGTTTTTCTGCACCTCCGCGAAGGTCCGGCTGTAGGTGGTGCCCGCCGCCGCGTCGGCCCCGGCCAGCTTCTGGAAGAACTCCGGCACCCCCACGGTATAGTGGGGGTTGGCCTGATAGTAGGAGATGGCCTTGTCGAACTGGGCGGGGGAGAATTTCACCTGCCGGTCGGTGTAGATCTGGTTGATGCCGGTGACGTCGCCGCCCCGGTTTCCCCCGGCCTCGCCGCCCACGGCCCAGAGGCAGAGGGTGCAGGCCCGGAAGTAGGTGTCGATCTCCTGGGCGCAGATGCCCAGGCCGGCGGGGATGCTCTGACAGAAATGGCCCACGCTTTCGGCGTAGTCCCGGTGAAAATTTTTGCTCATGAATAGCCCCTCTTTTTTTGGTTTTCTCAACTATAACACAGATCGAAAGGGAAGTAAAGAAGGCGGGAAACGCCGGCGGCAGATTTTCTCCGCCCCCATGCCGGACGCGCCCCCGTCAGACCGCGCCGTGGAAGACGCCCGCAAAAGATTTCCCCCGCCGTTGCTCCGTCCCCGGCAACTTCCCCCTGCTTTCGGGCTGCATTTGAGGGAAGACAAACCTCCGCGTTTTCACGTACGGAAGAAAGTCGATGCCTAGGTCGGGTACCAGACCAGCGCAGCCGGGCTTACAAAGGGCTGTCGCGTTGCTCCTTGAAAATGGAATAATTAACAAGCCCGTGCCCAGACGCGGAAAATGACGCCGCGTCCGTAGGGCGCGACGGCCCCGGCGCGCCGCAGGCGCAAAATGGATTTCTCTGAAAAATGAACCGCTCTCGTTGACAAAACGGAAGCGGTTGGGTATAATAAACGACAGAAGGGCGCTGTTACAAGACGGCCAGCTCTCACAATTCACATCAGTTTCCTAATGCTGACTGCTCGTGCCACCGGGCAGTCAGCACGCTTTTGTGGTAAGTAAGATCGCTGTCATCACCGCGAAGATCACGGTAAGCAGAGCTTTCAACAGCTTCCTTTTCTACATCCGCACCACCTCCTCCCGAATCATATCCGCGAGGAAATGAGCTGACCGCCATATGTAACAGCGCCAAGGCGGCGCGTGCGCCGCCGGACCGGTCGTTGGGCGTCAGCCCAATGACGGTCCCTCCTGTCCCGCCTGATTGGCGGGCATGTCCATTATAACGGACGCGCCGCATGTTGTCAAATGATGTCGGTTTCTTCTGACGGAAATCAATTTTGAGAAAATGAAGCCGTGTTTGCAGGGCGTGACGGCCCGGCGCGCCCTACGGATGCAAAATTGATTTCCCGGCAGGAGAACGCATCCTATTGCTGAACGGCCGCGTTTGTGCTATAATGCATCCAATTAAGCCTAAGCAAAAAGGAGAGACCCCATGGAGATCGGCGGAGTAAAAATCAACTCCCGGCTGGCCCTGGCCCCCATGGCGGGGGTGACCGACGCCGCCTTCCGGCAGATATGTTCCGAGCTGGGGGCGGGCCTTACCTATACGGAGCTGGTCAGCGCCAAGGCCCTGTGCTATCAGGATAAAAAAAGCCGTCAGCTGCTGCGCCCCTTCCCGGGGGAGCATCCCTTTGCCGCCCAGATATTCGGCAGTGACATCCCCTGCATGGCGGAGGCCGCCCAGATCGCCATCGAGGCCAGCGGGGCGGACCTGCTGGACATCAACATGGGCTGTCCCGTGGGCAAGGTGGTCTCCTCCGGGGACGGCGCGGCCCTGATGAAGGACCCGGAGAAGGCCGCCCGGCTGGCGGAGGCGGTGGTGAAGTCCTCCCCCGTCCCCGTGACGGTGAAGATGCGCCGGGGCTGGGACAAGGGCAGTATCAACGCCGTCCCCCTGGCGAAGATGCTGGAGGAAGCGGGCGTGTCCGCCATCGCCGTCCACGGCCGCACGCGGGTACAGATGTACGGCGGCACGGCGGATTGGACCACCATCCGGGAGGTCAAGGAGGCGGTGTCCATCCCGGTCATCGCCAACGGGGACGTGTTTTCCGGCGAGGACGCGGTGCGCATTTTGAAGCAGACCGGCGCGGACATGGCCATGATCGGCCGGGGGAGCTTCGGAAACCCCTGGATCTTCCAGGAGGCCCGGGCCGCCCTGGCCGGGGAGCCCATCCCCCAGAGGCCGCCGCTGGCCCAGAGGTGCGACCTCGCCGTGCGCCAGATCCGGCTGGCGTCGGAGTACAACTGCGAGAAGATCGCCGTCCTCACCGCCCGGCGGCACTACGCCTGGTATCTCAAGGGCGTGCCCCACGCCTCCTTCTACAAGGAGCAGATCGTCCGCATGGAGACGCTGGAGGACGTGTACCGGGTGACGAAAGGGATTAAGAGGGACCTCTATGATGGTTGACGAACTGGTGCGGGCCGCCGCCGGGGGAGACGAGGACGCCTTCGCCCAGCTGGTGGCGCTCCACGAGAAAAAGGTATACAATCTGGCCCTGCGGATGTGCGGCGATCCGGAGGACGCCTGGGACGCCGCCCAGGAGGCGTTCCTCTCCGCCTGGCGGGGCCTGCCCTCCTTTCGGGGGGAGGCGGGCTTTTCCACCTGGCTCTACCGCCTGACCAGCAACGCGGCCATCGACCTGCTGCGCCGGAACAGGCGCCAGCGGGGGGAAGCCAGCCTGGACGATGAAAACCTGGGTATCGACGCCGTGGACCGGGCCCCCTCCCCCCAGGAGCAGGCCGAGGCCGCGGAGCTGCGCGGCGCGGTGACGGCGGGGCTGTTCCGCCTCTCGGACGCCCACCGGCAGGCCCTGGTCCTCCGGGAGGTGCAGGGCCTGAGCTACGAGGAGATCGCGGCGGCGCTGGCGGTGGATATGGGGACGGTGAAGTCCCGGATCTCCCGCGCCAGGAGCGCCCTGCGAAAAATTTTGCAGGAAAGCGGGAACCTATCCGGCTATCTGCCGTCTAAACCAACAGAATTTGCGGAGAAAGGAGGCGGCCGGTGATGGAGCCCTGTGAGAAATACGAACCATGGATCAGCGCCTTCCTGGACGGGGAGCTGTCAGGGAAAGACCGGGCGGAGCTGATGGAACACATGGCCGCCTGCCCGTCCTGCCAGCGGTACTTTGACGATCTGGTAGCCATCCACGACGCCCTGGATCAGGAGGAAGCACCCGTGCCGGAGGGCTTTGCGGAACAGCTCATGGCCCGGGTAGGGGAGACGGAGCAGGAGAAGCCCCGAAAAGTGATCAAGGTGTCCCATTGGCGGCAGTGGACGGCCATGGCCGCCTGCTGCGCCCTGGCGCTGCTGGGACTGTGGAGTTTCCGGAACGCACAGGGGAACCAGAAGGCCGCTCAGGACGCTGTAGCCGCCTGTGTGCCCTATGCGGCACCAGACGGTGCCGGTATCCCGGAGGCGCTGAACGGCGGCGAGGCCGGGACCGTTCCCGAAGAGTCCCCCAAGCTGCGCATGGCCAGCGATGAACCCCCACCCCAGCCGGAACCGCAGGAAGCCAAGCTGGAGGATGAAGCGCTGTCTATCGCCCCCGCCGCCGCGCCTCCCGCCGGGGATGCGGAGATGTGCATGGAACACGACAATGGCGCGGCGGTATATGAGCGTGATGAAGCGGGCGCGCTTTCTCAGGGAACCCTCTCCGCCGGAGGCGAGGCCGCCCGGCGCTGGGTGGAGGACGAACTGGGCCTGGACTGGGAGAGCGGACGTCTATACCAGCTGACCGAAGAGGAGTACGCCGGACTGCTGGCGGCCCTCGCGGAGGCGGAGGAGGATTTCCGTCAGGAGCCCGGAGAGGGCTTCTGGCTGCTGGCTGAATAAGCCGGAGATCAAAATTAAATCAAACAGACGGAGGATGCGAATGATGAGCAAGACCTGGTTCAAAAAACTGGCAGAACGGCTATTTCTGCCGATGCTGTGCGTGGTGCTGCTGCTGACGCCCCTGATCGGGTGCGCCCAGGCGGCGGATACCGTGACGGCACGGCTGCGCCCGGATTACACCATCATCATCGATGGAGCGGAGCGGGATTTTTACAACGCGGCCGGACAGCAGGTGCATCCCGTCGCCTATGACGGCACCACCTATCTCCCCGTTCGGGCCATCGGCGAGCTGATGGGCAGGAACGTGGACTGGAACGAGAGCACCAAGACAGTCGCCCTGAGCGGCGCCCGCACCGCCGCCTCTGTTCCCGGTACGGCGGATACCGCTTCCAAGGCGCAGGATGTTTCCGTAGAGGTACGCAGCGATTTTACCGTGACCGTGGACGGGAGCAAACGGACCTTCACCGACGCCAACGGCAAGACGGTCTATCCCCTGCTCTACAATGGTTCCACCTATCTCCCCGTCCGGGCCATCGGCGAGCTGATGGGCAAGACCGTGGCCTGGGACGCAGCCACCAACACCGTCACCCTGTCGGGCAGCACCGTCACCGACGCGGATTCCTTCTCCGGACAGACGCCGGTTCCCGGCGATACCACGACGCCCGCCGGTCCCACCGGCGGCGCGCGGCCTATTCTCACCGTGGAGGAGGCCAAGGCCAAGGCTCTGGAGAACGCCGGGCTTACTGCCAGTCAGGTCACCTTCACTGAGGCGAAGCTGGAAAGGGATGACGGACGGGAGATCTACGACATCGAGTTCTATACCGCCGATTATAAGGAGTACGACTACGAGATCGACGCCAGGACCGGCGCGGTGCTGGAGATGGACTACGACGCCGAGTCCTTCACGCCTCCCGCCTCCTCCGGGACTATTACCATGGAAAAGGCCAAGGAGATCGCCCTGGCCAAGGTCCCCGGCGCGAAGGAGGAGAATATCGTCAAGCTGGAGCTGGACCGGAATGATGGCCGTCCGGTTTATGAGATCGAGATCATCTACAACGCCATGGAGTATGAGATGGAGATCAGCGCGGCGGACGGAACGATTTTGGAGTTTGAATCGGAATCTATTTACGACTGAAAACGGCAAGCGCCGGACGGGAAAATCCTCCCGTCCGGCGTTATTTTTTATGTTTGGGAAGGCGGCTGGTGGGCGTAGATGTTGAGATAGGCCATGCTCCCCAGACCTTCCTCGTCCAGGAGGACGTACTCGTGGGAGACTGGGTCCTCCCCCTCGGGGGGATCATAAACGGTGCGCTTCGTGCTGTCGGAGGTGAACTCCTCTACCAGGACCCAGGCGGTCTCCGGCAGGCAGCAGAGCTCCGGGCGGTCGTTCTGCAGATTCAGATCGTCGGACTGGAGGATGGCGTTGTTCTCGTCGAACTGGGTCGCCACCAGCTTCTCCAGCCGGGGAACGGTCTTGATAGCTACCGCTATTGAGACCGTCTCCTCCTGGACGGTCTTGCCGTCCTGACTGGTCTTCCGGGTCTCCGTCTGGGTCTTGGACATGGCGCCGTTGACGGAATCCCCGTAGCCGTTGAGGTAGATCCGGCCCTCCTGGGTCTGATATACGTTATAGAAGGTCCAGACGATCCCGCTGGTCAGATCGTCCCAGTCCGTGACGCCAGGAGGCGGGCCGAAATAGACCGTTCCGCTGGCGGTTTCAGAGACGCCCTCGTCTGTATATTTGTACTGCGGCCCTTCTTCCCCAGGGCCCATGTTGGAAACGATGCCCACGGCGTAGTTCCGGCCTTTATGGTCTGGTTCTCCGACGCCATACTCCCGATAGACGAACAGGCTGTATCCCTTCTCCAGACCGGGGAAGATGTAATTGCCCGCCTCGTCCTCCACGGCGAACAGAACCTCCTGAGGGAAGGCCAGGGTCCCGAACTGGTCCGTTTCCGCCTGGAAGGAGCCGTATTCCTCCAGATTCGGGTTGTTATAGAAATCTCTCTCGTACCCCTGGCTGGGCACTACGTAAAAACCGACCCACCGGTCTTCCTGCCGCTCCTTCTCCGGCTGTGCCAGGGAGCATCCTGCCAGCAGCAGCACGGCCAGCGCCGCCGCCAGCCATTTACTTCTATTCATCCTCGTCCTCCAATCTTCCGTCAAAGCGCAGGATGTCCCCCACGCCGCAGTCCAGATAGTAGCATATCCTGTTGATGGTATGGAACCGCACGCCGCTGGCCTTCCCGGAGCGCAGGATGGACAGATTCGCCTCGGTGATGCCGATCTTCACGCACAGCTCCTTGCCGGTCATGTTCCGGGCCTTCAGTACCTCGTCTAAATGTACGGTAATGGCCATGACGCCCCCCTATATGATGCTCTCATTGTCGTCGCTGACGGCCTTGGCCCGCCGGAAGTACCGGCACAGCAGGTCCAACGCCGCCGCCAGCAGCACCGGGAACATGGGAAAGGACACGCTGAGGTCTCCGCGGCGCAGAAGGGGGAGAAACAGGAACTGGAACAGATTTCCCCCGGCGTAGATCAGCACCGAGGCCCCGGCGATCCCGCGGCAGTCCCGGCGGAGCTTTTCCGCCAGGGGGACGGTCTCCTCGCCGAAGGGGTCCGCCTCGATGGTCCGGGCCAGCCGTCCCGCCAGGATCAGGGCTCCGCAGCCCAGGAGGGTGGGGATCAGATCGGCCGCCGCCAGCAGGACGATGGAGAAGTTGGTCCACTCCAGGGAGACCCCCGGCATGGTGTTGGTCTCCGCCACATTTTTGATTTTTTCCAGCGCCCCGGCCCCCGTGGTCCATGCGGCCAGCCAGCCGAAGAGGGCTGCTGAGAAGCACAGCAGACGCTCCAGCGTCTTCCCGGGGGAGACGCTCTGCTCGATGTGCTTCAAGCTCCGCAGGACCGCCCAGGCCAGCAGCGTGGAGGATACGCTCCCCACCGCCGCCAGGGCAATAAATTTTCCACCATCGATGCCGGGGACGTTGGAGACCAGGGAAGGGTTGACCAGCAGGTACAGTCCGGCGAAGGTCTCCGCTGCCGCCAGCGGCAGAAGCCAGTCCCATTGGCATCTGGGACGCCACAGCAGTCCCAGTGCCGGAAGGGCCGACAGGGCCAGCACGATGGCCCATGCGAGGATGTTGCCTGCGGCACCGGAGAGGGACAGCTCGCGGAGCCATTCCCCGAAGCGGGGGATGGTTTCGGCTGGCAGAAGGAACAGCGGGACCGTTAGGAACGCTGCCGCCGTTCCTACGGAGAAGGTTCGTTTATCCATGGGGTGGCCTCCTTTTGGTTATTGTAAAACAATAATTTTCATATATACAATAACACAGGGATTATTGTTTGTCAATAATTTTTTGCCGCCCTTCGGGCGGCAGGGGAGTTGTTTCTTTGCGCACCCCGGGGGCTACGCGCCCCCGGACCCTGCGCCTACTTTTCGCACCCGCGAAAAGTAGGCAAAAGCGGGCTTAAACCTACGGTTTA
>CAJTVO010000066.1 GCA_910579485.1 uncultured Oscillospiraceae bacterium
CAAAATAAAGTTGAATTTCCCGTAATGCTCTGCTATACTATAAAAAGCCCCTGTGAAGCGGGGGCCTCCCCGCTTCTACCTACCAGTATACCATATTCTTGGAGAGAATGATATGAAAATTCGCCGTTTTTGCGCTCTTTTTTTTGCACTGTTCCTGCTCCTCTCCCTCCCTGCCCCCGCCCTGGCCGCCGAAGCGCCCCAGGAACCTCCTCAGGAGCAGGGCGAGACGCCGGTCGAGTCCCAGGAACCCGAGCCCCCTGAGCCGGAGGAACCCGCCGGGTTCCACGTGGCGGCCAAGGCCGCCCTGCTCATCGACCCGGAAACAGAAGAGATCCTCTATGAGCAGAACAGCCACGACATCCTCTATCCCGCCAGCGTCACCAAGATCATGACCTGCCTGCTGGTGCTGGAGGCCATCGACGATGGCAGGCTCTCCAAAAGCCAGGTCATCACCGCCAGCGAGACCGCCATCTCCGCCGTTCCCCCGGACGGCAGCAACGTGGGCATCAAGGTGGGCGAGGAGCTCACCGTGGAGGAATTGCTCTACTGCATCATGCTCTCCTCCGCCAACGAGGGGTGCAACATGCTGGCGGAGGCCATCGACGGCTCCATCTCCGCCTTCGTGGGCCGCATGAATCAGAAAGCCCAGGACCTGGGGTGTGAAAACACCAATTTCTGCAACACCAACGGCCTGCCCGACGTCAATCACTACACCACCGCCTGGGACCTCTACCTCATCACCAAGGAGGCCTGCACCTACGCCGACTTCATGCCCCTGGTGGACACCGTCTACCACCAGGTCCCCGCCACCAACATGGCCGAGCCCCGGGATCTCTACACCACCAACTACCTCATCTCCAGCTACAAGACCAATTACTACATCTACCAGGGCGCTCACGGCATCAAGACCGGTTCCACCAGCGCGGCGGGCCACTGTCTGGTCTCCTCCGCCAAAAGAGACGACCGCAGCCTGGTGAGCGTGGTGCTGGGCGCAGACCGGGTGGTGACGCCTGAGATCACCCTGACTTACAGCTTCATCGAGACCGCCAAGCTCTTCGACCACGGCTTCGATGACTTCGACCGGAAGGTCCTTCTGGCCGGTGACGAGCTGGTGGGCGAGGTAGGCGTGGAGCTCTCCCAGCAGCAGAACACCGTGAAGGTCCACCCCTCTCAGGCGATCGAGCGGCTGGTCCCCGCGGACCTGGACCCCGTGAAGGACGTGGACCGGATGATCACCTACGAGGCCGAAAGCGTGGAGGCCCCCGTGGTCAAGGGGCAGGTCATGGGGACCATCACCCTCCAGAGCGGCGACACCGTCTATGGCACGGTGGACCTGCTGGCCGACGAGGACGTGGCCGTCTCCCGCCTGCTGGTCTTCCGCAGGGATCTGCTGGACTTCCTCCACAAGCCCACCCTTTGGATCGTCCTTGGGGCCTCCGGCGCGGCCATCATCCTGCTGGTAATCCTCCGGGCTATCTTCAAGTCCAGACGGCGCAGCAGCTACAACCGCCGTCAGGCGGCCCGGAAGAGCGGCTCCAGCGGCTACCGGGGCAGAAAACGGTAAAACAGCACAGAAGAGACGCGAAGCGGTTCCCCCCGCTCCGCGTCTCTTTTATATTTGCATCAGCAGCCCCGCTGCCAGCCGGGCCAGGGCGCACAGCGCCAGGGATAGGAACGCCGTGCCGTACAGCAGGCGGCAGGAGCGCGGGATGTCCTCCGGCTCCACCTCCCGGACCGGGTCGCCGATGTAGGGCTTCCGGTGGAGCACGCCGTGGTACCAGGCGTCCCCCGCCAGACGCAGGCCCAGCAGGCCCGCGCACACCGACTCCGTCTGCGCGGAGTTAGGGCTGGCGTGGTTGT
Source organism: uncultured Oscillospiraceae bacterium (assembly GCA_910579485.1). GTDB lineage: Bacteria > Bacillota > Clostridia > Oscillospirales > Oscillospiraceae > Pelethomonas. The sequence continues at coordinate 1,861 of CAJTVO010000066.1, forward strand.
ACCGGTCCCGGCGGAAGATCCGCCAGCCGTTTCCGCCGTCCATACCCAGCAGCGCACCCGCCGCCAGCATCAGCAGGGCGGACAGACGGGCGGGGAGGTAGTTCATCACATCGTCCATCTTCGCCGGAACAAAGCCGATATCCCGATAGGGCGGCTCTACGTAACCCAGCATGGAATCCATGGTATTGACCGCCTTATAGAAGAACCCCAGGGGCGCGCCTCCGACGGCCAGGAACACCATGGGCGCCACCACGCCGTCGGAGGTATTCTCCGCCACCGTCTCCACCGCCGCCCGGGCGATGCCCGCCCGGTCCAGCCGGGAGGTATCCCGGCCCACGATCATGCTCACCGCATAGCGCGCGCCCTCAGTATCCCCGGCGGCCAGGGCCCGGTAGACCTTCATGCTCTCCGTCCGCAGGGATTTCGCCGCCAGGATCTGCCAGCACATGACGCTCTCCACCGCCAGCCCAAGCCAGGGACTGATGCTCCGGCACAGCCACAGCAGCAGGGCCGGGACCCCGGTGGAAATGGAGGTGACCAGCACCCACAAGATCCCTCCCGCCAGACGCTCCCCCTTCGGAGTCGCCGGGAGGACGCGGCGCAGCAGCTTCTCCAGCGCGGAGATCAGCTTTCCGATGGCAACCACCGGGTGGGGAAAGCCGTGGGGGTCTCCCAGCAGGAGGTCTATCCCGAAACCGGCGAGCAGAGCATACAGCGTCCACATCATACCGCCCCCTCCCGCCGCTGGAGGGTGAAGAGATACACCGGGTTCTGGGCAGTCATCAGGTGATAGGCCCCCAATTCCCGGGCGCGGGATACGTTCAAGCAGGTGATATCAGCATCTATAAAGTGAAATTCCTTTATAAGCTGTTCCATCTCCGCCACCGACTCCAGCGTAACGGCAGTCAGCACCAGGCGCGCGTTTGGGTTCTTCTCCAGGACCAGCGTCACGATATCGCGCAGGCCGCCGGTACTGCCGCCGATGAACACATGGGTTGGAGCGGGCAGTACCCGGCAGGCCTCCGGGGCCCTGCCGGGTACGATCTCCAGGTTGGAGACATGAAACTTCTTCCGGTTCTCCGCCAGAAGCGCCAAAGCGTTCTCGTTCTTCTCCACGGCGTAGACCCGGCCCTTCCGGGCCAGCAGGGCCATCTCGATGGACACGGAGCCGGTCCCCGCGCCCACGTCCCAGCACACCGCTTCCGCCGTCAGGGCCAGGTGGGACAGGGCACAGCAGCGCACCTCCCGCTTGGTCATGGGCACCGCTTCCCCCCGCTGGAAGGCATCGTCCGGCAGGCCGGGGACGAAGGGGCGGGCGTTCTCGTTTTCGATCAGGACGGCGCTGAGGGGATCGAAGATCCGCTCAGCCAGCTCCGCCGCCGTACCGTCGGTCAGGCGCTCCTCCGGGTAGCCCAGGCGCTCCCCGACAGCGGCCCGGACCTGTCCCAGCCCCGCCGCCGTCAGAGCGCGGCACAGCTCCGCCGCGCCCTCCGGACCGCCCACCAGGGCGAACACCCGGCGGTGCCGCGCCACGTCCGGCACGATGTCCACATCCCGTCCGTGGAGGCTGACGGGGACCACGTCCTCATAGGATGTCCCCAGCCGGGCGCACAGCACCTGCATGGAACTGAGTCCCGGCAGTACCCGGGTCTCGCAGTCCTTGAGCAGGGGCAGGAGCCGTCTGGCCCCGCTGAAAAACCCGGTATCGCCGGAGAGGACCACCGCGAAGCGCCGGACCCCCTGCTGCTCCCGGATGCACTGGAGGATGTCGTCGGGGGCCACCGCCTCGCACACCATCTGGCCTGTCTCCCGGACGGCTTCCAGCATCCGGCGGGCGCCGATGAGGCAGTCCGCCTCCCGGATGGCCTGCCGGGCCTCGCCAGTCATGCCGCCGGTACCGCCCGGGCCGATGCCCACCAGATTGACCCGGGGACGGACGTGCAGGCCGAACCGGCGGCACAGCAGACCGGCCGTCTCTGCAAAACTAAGGCCCTCCCGCTGGGCCGGACGGCCAACAACGACCAAAACCGCCCCGGCGTCCCGAGCGGCGGCGGCCTTCTCGCCGAAGCCCCCCGTTCCGCCGGTGTCCTTGGTCACCAGGTATTTCGCCGACGCGGCCCTCAGGAGGGCGGCGTTCATTTCCCGGGAAAAGGGGCCCTGCATGGCGATGATCCGATCCGGTCCCAGCCCCACCGCCCGGCAGGCGGACAGGGACGCCTCCATAGGCAGGACCCGGGCGTAGGCCCGCCGGGCGAATCCCGGCAGGGCGGCGTATTTCGCCAGCTCCTTGCTGCCGGTGGTGAGGAGGATGTTTCCCTCCGTCCCCGCCAGCCAGTTCACGGCGGCCTCCGTGTCCGGGAAGTACACCGCTCCCTCCGGCAGGGCGTCCGCCTCCCGGAGCAGGCGCAGGTACTCCACTCCCACCCCGCGGCAAGCCCGGGCGATGTTCTCCGTCACTTCCGCCGCGTAGGGGTGGGTGGCGTCCACCACCAGATCGAAGCGTTCCTGGGCCAGCAGTGCCTCCATCTCCTCTTCCGTCAGGCGGCGGTGGGAAACCGTCAGCCGCTCTCTGGGCGTCAGCAGGGCCTCCCCGTACTCCGTAGCGACGCAGGCGGTGACCTCCACCGGCGCGTCCGCCAGCAGCTCCACCAGCCTGCGGCCCTCCGTGGTCCCGGCGAAGACGCACAGCTTATACATCCCGATACCCCCGTGGCGTTACCAGCTCTCCGCCGGTGACTCGCGTCTGGCTGTTTCCAATGAAGGCGGTGCAGAACATATCCGCCGGGAAATCCCGCAGCTGGGTCAGGGTCATGATCTCCCGGCCCTCCCCCTCCCGGCCGATGCTCCGGGCCACGCCGCAGGGGCGGCCGCCGGGCAGGGTCTCCAGGAGGATATCGCAGGCTTTTTGCAGATAGTCGGGCCGTCCCCGGCTGGCGGGGTTGTAGAGGACGATGGTCAGGTCCGCTCCCGCCGCCGCCGTCAGCCGGGCCTCGATCTTCTCCCAGGAGGTCAGTCGGTCGCTGAGGCTGATGACCGCGAAATCGTGGGTCAGGGGCGCGCCCAGCAGCGCAGCGCCGCTGCACGCGGCGGTGAGGCCCGGGACCACCTCCACCTCCGGCTCCGCGTCCTCTCCCCGCAGCTGGTAGATCAGGGCCGCCATGCCGTAGATCCCGCTGTCGCCGGAGCAGACCATGGCCACGTCCTTCCCCGTCCGGGCGGCGTCCAGGGCCATCCGGCACCGGTCCGCCTCCTTGGTCATGGGGGTGGTGAGAAATTCCTTGTCCGGGTATCGCTCCCGCACCAGGTCCACGTAGACGTGGTAGCCCACGATCACCTGGCATTCCCGCAAAACGCGGTCCGCGCGGACCGTCATGTTGTCATAATTTCCGGGGCCGATGCCCACCACTGTCAGCTTACCCATCAAATCGCACCTCGTATCTTTCCGCCGCCGCGGCCACGGTCACGCCGTGACCGGCGGTCTTTTGTATCACGAGCCGTCCTCCGCCCAGCGCCGCCGCACGCTCGCAGACGTTGTCCACGCCGACGGTCCGCCGGACGAAGTCCGAGGGGGTGAAATCCCCCTCCGCCGCCTCCAGCTGGGAGGCCGTATAAAATTCCACGGGCCATCCCCGCTCCCGGCAGAAGGCCAGCAGTCCCGGCTCGTCCCGTTTCAGGTCGATGCTCCCCACTGACTTCACTGCGGCAGGATGGATCTGGCAGGCTGCCAGGGTCTCATCCACCAGCGCGCCAATCGCCTCCGCCGGTGTGTTCCGGCGGCAGCCGATGCCCAGGCGGATCACCGGAGGCACCAGCAATAGGGTGGTCTCAAAGGGCGTCTGCCACCTCCAAGAGACGCAGATGCCTACCGGCCCTGCTTCCCCCGGAACGATGCCCGGGGGAAGCGTTCCCCGCACCGGAAAATCGCTCTTCAAGGGCACCGGGCCCTCCAGAATGGCGGCGGACACCGCCTTGGCGGCCTTCATGTCCGAAAGGAACAATCCACGCTCCGCCGCCCAGGCGTCCACAGAGAATTTTCCGTTGATATCCGTGGCGGTAGTCACCGCCGCAGAGGCTCCCAGCTTCTCCGCCAGCTCCAGCGCCAGGGCGTTGGCCCCGCCGATATGGCCGGACAGCAGGGGGATCACGAACCGCGCCAGCTCGTCCACCGACACCACAGCGGGGTCGGTGGTCTTATCGCAGACGTGGGGGGCAATGCCCCGGACGGCGATGCCGCAGGCCCCTACGAAGATCAGCGCGTCCGCCTCCCGGAACACCGGCCCTACAAACGCCGCCAGCGGCGGCGTGATGGGGAGGCTCCCCTCCCCTGCCAGGCGCTCCGGAGCGTAGACCGCGCACACATCTCCCGAACCCGTCAGGGCGGCGCGGACCCGCTCCGCCGTCTCCAGCCCCCGGCGGCTGAAAGCGAAGACCGCCAGCCTCACGAACCGCTCCCCTTCCGGAACTCCGTCGTGAAGCCCGGATCATACAGCTTGGAGCGCAGATACTCCGTCCCCAGGCAGCCCCCCACGATGATAAGGGCCGTCTTGGTCAGGCCGTTGCCTTCCACGGTCTGCGCCAGCGTCTCCACGGTACAGCGGTACACCTTCTCCTCCGGCCAGGTGGCCTTATAGACCACCGCCGCCGGGGTCTCCGGGGCGTAGCCCCCTGCCAGCAGGTCCGTTTGCAGCTTCCCCGCTAGGGAGGTGCTGAGGAACAGCACCATTGTCGCCTGATGGGCCGCCAGGGAGCGGATGGATTCTTTCTCCGGCACCGGCGTCCGCCCGGCGGCGCGGGTGATGATGACCGTCTGGCTCACATCCGGCAGAGTGTACTCCGCCTTCAATGCCGCCGCCGCGCCGCAGAAGGAGCTGACGCCGGGGCAGACGTCGTAAGCGATGCCCAGCGCCTCCAGCTGGTCGAACTGCTCCCGCACCGCGCCGTAGATGCTGCTGTCCCCGGTATGGAGCCGCACGGTGGTCTTCCCCGCCGCCTCCGCGGCCTTCACCACCGCCAGGACCTGCTCCAGCGTCATCTCCGCGCTGTTGTGGATCTCGCAGCCCTCTCTCGTGTATTGCAGCAGCGCCGGGTTCACCAGGCTCCCGGCGTAGATCACCACGTCCGCCTCCCCCAGCAGCCGCGCGCCCCGCACCGTGATCAGGTCCGCCGCGCCGCTGCCAGCGCCTACAAAATGTACCATAAGTGCCTCCAGATAAATAGGTATACATACTTTTCTTGAAAGAAAAGTATCAAAAGAACTTTTATCCGCAGGCTATCGCCTGCTCTATTGGATTCACATTAAATACTGCTTGATATCCCCAACAAATTGATTGCCGCACCGGGCCAGCTCGCCAAGGACACGGTCTATTCCCGTTTCGGTTTGATACCAATTATCTTTGGTGATGTTATAACAGTGTACGGGACACACCTTTATATTCACATCGGGAAAGGCCATTTGGTAGAGCATGAGACACCGCCGGGCGTGAAACGCCTTGCAGACGATCATCGCTGTTTTGACTGCAACGCCGCGTTCGTCAACGATCTTCCGCGAGAGGAACGCATTGTCGCGGGTATGACCGGACTGATCTTCCCGGATAATTGCCGAAGCCGGTACGCCATTTTTCAGGAGTACATCCGTAAAAAATTCACAATCGGATCGATAATCGCCGTTGTATATGTCCGCCTTTGAACGAACTCCCGGCCATTTATCCCGTTTTACGCTGACCCCTCCCGAAGGGATCAGCCACTTTGCATAGCCCCGGTGATACAGCTCGGAAGCATATTCGGGCTGTGCCGGATGAGAGCCGCCGGGCAGGAAAATAACATCGGCTTTTTCCGGCTCGTCAGATACGAATATAAAGTTTCCTATATCGTTGATGATATGATGGTCCATTCGTTTACCTCCTGATTATCCCTTCACGCAAACAACTTTTTGGAGTAAGTCTCCTGCTCCCGCCGTCCGGCTCAATTCGCCATAGATCTTGGAGAACAGGACCGCCTCGGTCTCCATACTTTCCCCGGCCCTGCCCCGAAGGCGAGAGGCAATCCGTTCCGTCAGCCGCGCCAGCGCCGCTTCGCACAGTCCTTCCTCACAAAGTATCCGCAGCGCGTCGTCGCAGGCCACGCACTGCAGTATCTCCTCCACCCGCTCCGACCGCAGTCCCGCGGCGGCGGCATGGGCGGCAATGATCTCCATCCGGCAGTCCCCGTATTTGGAGTGGGTATTGAACATCCCCCCCGCCAGCTTCACCAGCTTGCCGATATGTCCCACCAGCAGCGCTCCCCGGAAGCCCAGCTCCCGGCAGATATCCAGCGCGTCGCCGATGAAATTGGAGGTCTGCACCGGCAGGGCCGGGTCGATACCCAGGCCGTCCCGGATGAAGTCCGAGCCGTAATTCCCCGGTGTCAGCAAGACGTATTCCGCCCCGCTCTCCCGCCGCTGGCGCAGCTCCACGCGGATGGTATCCACCAGCGCCTGCTCGCTCATGGGTTCCACGATCCCCGTGGTGCCCAGGATGGAGATGCCTCCCTCGATACCAAGCCGGGGATTGAAGGTCTTCTTTGCCAGCGCCTCCCCCTCCGGTACGGAGATGACTACCTTCAGTCCCTCCCGGCTGTCCGCCAGGACCCGGACCTCCTCTACCGCTTCCAAGATCATCCGCCGGGGCACGCTGTTGATGGCCGCCGCCCCTACCGGCTGGTCCAGCCCCGGCTTGGTCACCCGGCCTACCCCGACGCCGCCGTCGATGGCAACTCCGGGTGCCTCGTGACGGGACACCTCCGCGAAGACCAGCGTCCCCCGGGTCACATCCGGGTCGTCTCCGCTGTCCTTCTCGATGGCGCAGGACACGGCGTCCGGCCCTATGGATATCTCCTTGACCTCCAGCTCCAGCCGGATGCCCTTGGGCGTTGCCAGCGCAACCCGCTCCATCCGCCGTCCGGTGAGCAGCATGTACGCCGCCGCCTTGGCCGCCGCCGCCGCGCAGGAACCGGTGGTATACCCCAGGCGGAGCTTTTTCCCGCCCTTGACGATGTATTCCTCCATCACCTGTCGATCTGGTAGAGCATGGCGTTGCAGATGGCGGCGGCCACGTTGCTGCCCCCCTTGCGGCCCCGGGCCACAATGTAAGGGACCCCGGCAGTCATGATCCGCTCCTTGCTCTCCACCACGTTGACGAACCCCACCGGTACGCCGATAATCAGCGCAGGCTCCACCTTCCCGGCGGCGATCAGCTCGTGGAGGGCCAGCAGCGCCGTGGGGGCGTTGCCGATGGCGAAGACGCAGGGCTTCCCCAGCCCCGCCGCCCGCTCCATGGAGACCGCCGCCCGGGTAACGCCCCGGTCCCTGGCCTCCTCCGCCACGTCCTGATCGGACATGAAGCAGTGGACCTGGCCCCCCAGCCGGGCCAGCACGGTCTTATTGATCCCCGCCCGGGCCATCTGGGTATCTGTCACGATATCGCAGCCGTCCCGTAAAGCCTCGATGCCCCCGGTCACGGCGTGTTCTGAAAAACAGAGATTGTCCGCATAGTCAAAATCCGCGGTGGTGTGGATCACCCGCTTGACGACCAGCTCGTTCTCCGGGTCCAGGACCCGGCCTTCCAGCAGCCCGGTGATGATCTCGAAGCTGCGTTTCTCAATATCCATGGGCTTCATCGTTTCCAGCATGACGTTTCTTCTCCCTTATACAGGCTTGATAAAAATGTTCCCCAAAGGCCGGGTTGGCGTAAAAATGGAAATGGGGATACCCGGCGTACAGCCGGTCCGTGGCAAAGACGCAGTCCCAGCGCCGCCCGTTCAGCTTTCCGGCGGTGAAATCCCCTCCGGGGTCCCCGGCGTCCCAGTGGTGGAACTCGTGGGCAGGGATCTCCTCCCCCGCCCGGCACAGAAGGTTGTCCTTTTTCGCCCGGAGCGTCACATACCCGAACCGGGTCAGCCTGCCGTTGTCCCGGCACTTTCCCGGCAGAAACCCCGCCATGGGCTCCTCCCCGATGGCCTGGGTCAGGTACATGAATCCCCCGCACTCGGCGATGCAGGGCAGTCCCCCCTCCAGCACCTCCCGGACGGCGGCACGCATGGACTCGTTCCGGGACAGCTCCCTTGCGTAAAGCTCCGGGTAGCCGCCCCCCAGGTAGAGCCCATGGATATCCTCCGGCAGCGTCCGGTCAGAGAGAGGGCTGAAGGGTACCAGCTCGGCCCCCATCTCCTCCAGCGCCTCCAGGCTGTCCTCATAGTAGAAGCAGAAGGCCTGGTCCCGGGCGACGGCAATCCGCACTGGCTCATGCCGCGGAAGCGCCACCGGCTCGAAAACCAGAGGCGGCGCGCTCTCCGCCAGGGCCAGCAGACCGTCCATGTCGATGGTCTCCTCCGCCTGCCGGGCCAGGATGTGGAGCTTCTCCCGCAGTCCCTCCACCTCGGCGGCGGTGACCAGGCCCAGGTGGCGGCTCTCCAGGGCGCACTCCGGCAGCTCCGGCAGGAATCCCAGAGGCTTCACCCTGCCCCCGAACCGCTCCCGGATGGCCTCCGCCAGCCCCCGGCAGGTCATGGCGGTACACCGGTTGAGGATGACTCCCCGGATGCGGCTGTCCGGCTGGAAGTCCAGGAATCCCTGGATCGCCGCCAGGATGGACAGCGCCGCACCCTTCGCCGGGACCACCAGCACGGCGGGAGCCTCCGCCGCCCGGGCGGTCTCCCAGCTGCTGGCAAGGGTGCTGGCCAGACCGGCCCCATCGTAGTAGCCCATGACCCCTTCGATGACGGACACGTCCCGGTCCCGGCTGTTTCGCGCCAGCAGATACCGCAGGGTGTTCTCCCGGAAGAAGAACAAATCCAGATTGCCGCTCTTCGCCCCGATGATCCGGCTGTGGAACATGGGGTCGATATAGTCCGGGCCGCATTTGAAGGCCCCCACCCGCAGACCCCTGTCCACCAGAGCCTGAAGGACCGCGCAGGTAACGGTGGTCTTCCCGCACCCGCTGCTGACACCGGTCAGCAGGACACGCGGCGCAGCCTGTTCCATGAGATCGCCCCCCGTTCGTTTTTTCGCTCCTTATTGTACCGGGTCGTGAAAGTTTTGTCAACCTGATCTGGAAACACTTTCGCGAGCCATATTGACAAAGCAAAAAAACACGCTATAATCTCAATAGTTTATTGTAAGAAATACAGTCGAAAGGACGGAGCATGATATGCCGCAAATGAATCGAGGTGGAAAATTCATCTTTGGAAGGTCCCTAGTCCACGAGGACGGCACTGTCCGCCTCCCAGATCAGGCTGCGGAAGAATATGGCCTGACTGCCGGGAGCAGGGTCTATCTCTTTACCGGAAGCAAAAGCACGGGCGGCTTCTGCATTACCCGGAAGGACCTGCTGGAACCGTCAAAGCTGGGCCACATCCTGCGGGACCTGCCCGGGCTGCGGGATCACACGGCGGAACCCGGCATATTTCTTCCCTATAAAGGCCGGGCCTACTGCTGGACGGACCTCTCCCCCGCTATGGAACTGCGTCTGCCGCCCTCCGCGCTGGAATTTCTCAGCCTGACCGCCGGAATGCGCCTGCTCGCCATTCGCAGCAGCGACATCGCCTTTACCATGGGCGCTAAAGGCCCGCTGCTGGAGCGGGCGGAGCGGTACGAGGGATATATCCCGGAATTTTGAGGCATCGCCGCTTTGACAGCGGCGGCGGGCTGTGGTATGATAGCCTCACATATTGATGAAACCGAGGAGCTTACCATGGAACGTCTTCTTCTCCACACCTGCTGCGCCCCGTGCAGCGTCTACTGCGTCGATTCCCTGCGGGATGAGGGCATCGAGCCCGCCAGCTTCTGGTACAACCCCAACATCCATCCCTACCAGGAGTACAAGGCCCGGCGGGACACGCTGATCGAATACAGCCAGTCCATCGGGCTGGAGCTGATCGTCCACGATGACTATGGCCTCCGGGACTTCGTCCGGGCGGTGGCGGGGGACATCGACCGCCGGTGCGGCCACTGCTACACCTGCCGTCTGGAGGAGACCGCCCGGTACGCCGCCGCCCACGGCTTCTCCCATTTCTCCACCACCCTGCTGGTCAGCCCCTACCAGGACCACGACGGAATCCGCCAAGCGGCGGAGGCGCTGGCGGAGCGGTACGGCGTGGCGTTCCTCTACCGGGATTTCCGCCCCGGCTTCCGCCAGGGGCAGGCCAAGGCCCGGGAGCTGGGGCTCTACATGCAGAAGTACTGCGGCTGCGTCTTCTCCGAGGAGGAGCGGTACGCCAAGCAGATCGCCCGCGACAAAGAAAAATTCTCCTGACAGCAAGGCCAGGGCTCCGGGATCTCGTCCGGGCCCTGGCCGTCTTTTTTACTTTTTCCGTCCCCACAGGCCGTCCAGCAGGCGGTGGAGTGCGTCCGGCTTCTCCGCCGGGGCGGCGGGGCGGCGGTGGAGGGTCTCCGCCATGAAGACCTCCTGGCTGCTGCAGGGCTGCAGGGTGTTCACCTTCCGGCAGTAGGAGCCGTCCGGCAACAGGGAGCTGGCTTTCACGTTGTCCTCCAGCTGGGTATGGAGTATCTTGAGGAGCATCTCCCTCACCTCCGGATCGTACACCGGGCAGGCGATCTCCACCCGGTGGTCCAGGTTCCGGGTCATGAGGTCGGCGGAGGCGATAAACAGCTGGATGTCCTTCCCCCGTCCGAAGCGGTATATCCGGCTGTGCTCCAGATACCGCCCCACGATGCTGGTCACGTGGACGTTCTCCGTCTGAGCGGCGATGCCCGGGCGCATACAGCAGATGCCCCGCAGAATGAGCTGCACCTGGACCCCCGCCTGGGAGGCCTCCACCAGCTTGTCGATGACCTCCCGCTGGGTCATGGCGTTGGCCTTCACGCAGATATAGCCCTCCGGGCCCTTGGCGATCTCCCGGTCGATGAGCTCCAGCAGCCGGGGCTTGATCCCCGCCGGGGCCGTCAGCAGGTGGCGGTAGCGCCCCTCCAGATTCCCCACCAGCATGTTCTGGAAGAAGGCCGCGCCGTCCCGGCCGATCTCCTCGTTGGCAGTCATGAGGCTCAGGTCCGTATACTGCTCGTTGGTGTGCTCGTTGTAGTTCCCGGTGCCGATCTGGGTGACGTAGCTGAGCTTGTCCCCCTTCCGCAGGGTGATGAGGCAGATCTTGCTGTGGCACTTGTACTCCTCCACGCCGTAGATCACCTTGCACCCGGAGCCCTCCAGCAGGCGGGACCAGGAGATGTTGTTGGCCTCGTCGAACCGGGCCCGGAGCTCCATGAGCGCCGTGACCTCCTTGCCGTTCTCCGCCGCCTTGCAGAGGATATGGGCCACCTTGGAGGAGCTGGCCAGGCGGTAGATGGTGATCCGGATGGACACCACGTCCGGCCGGGCCGCCGCCTCCTCCAGCAGCTGCAAAAAGGGGTCCACCCCGTCGAAGGGGAAGAACAGCAGCCGGTCCTTCTGCCGCACCTGATCGATGATGCTGGCGGACCGGTCCAGGTCCTCCGGCCACCGGGGACGGTAGTGAGGGAAGCTCAGGGGCCCCGCCTTCTCCGGCGGCAGGGCCTTCATAAGATCGAAGACGTAGTGCATATCCAGGGGCGCCTGATCCACATAGATCTGCCGGTTCTCCAGCCCCACCCGGCCCTTCAGCAGGCGCATGAACTCGCCGCCCATCTTTTTGGACAGCTCCAGGCGCACAGCGGACTGGCTGGCCCGCTTTTTCAGGAGCTTGCTCATGCGGCTGCGGATGTCCTCCCCGCTCTCCTCCAGCAGCTCCGCGTCCAGGTTCAGGTCCGCGTTCCGGGTGACGCACAGGATGCAGCTGCTCTCCAGCTTATACTCCCCGAAGAGGGAAGGCGCGTAGTGGAGCAGGACCGTCTCCATCCGGATGAACCGCCCCGGGTCCCCGGGCATGGTCAGGATGGACGGGAGCCCTGCCGGGACCGGCAGGAAGCCCAGGGAGGCAGTCCCCTTCCGGCTGCGCATCAGGCCGGCCACATACAGCGCCTTGTTGGCCAGATGGGGGAAGGGATGCCGGGCGTCCACGATCTGGGGCGACAGCACCGGCAGGATCTTCGCCTTGTAGTAGGTGGCGGCGAACTTCCGCTCCTCCGCCGACAGCTCCTCCATGGCCAGGTCGCAGACGCCCTCCCGGCGCAGCAGGGCCGCCACGTCGGCGTACAGCCGGTTCTTGATCTCGATGAGCCCTGGGATCACGCTGTAAATCTCCGACAGCTGCCCGGCAGGGGTAAGGCCCGTCTTATTGTCCGCCTCCTCCGGGGACACCAGGCTGAGGTCGAACAGGTTTCCCACACGGACCATGAAAAATTCATCCAGATTGCTGGTAAAGATGGAGATGAACTTCAGCCGCTCCAGCAGGGGCACCGTCTCGTCCCCCGCCTCCTCCAGCACCCGGCGGTTGAACCGGAGCCAGCTCAGCTCCCGGCTCTGGGTATAGGAATAGCTTCTCTTTTCTTGCTCCTGAGGCAGGACCGGCATGGGGTCGCCCTCCCTTTCTCCCGTATTTTCCGTATTCCGTCCGGACATTATTTGTTCAGCGCCTCGTCCTGAAGGGCGTCAAAGGAGGCCATGCACTCCTCCACCGTGGCGCCCCCCAGCAGGTCGCGGACGATCAGGCAGGTGTTGCCCCACTGCTCCACATTCATCCCCGCGTTGGAGCCCAGGACATAGACCCCCTCCTCGATGCGGTCGTTGAGGGGCCGGAGGGCAGGGACGCAGTCCACCTTGATATTCTTGGACGGGGAAATCACCCGATTGGTCTCCGAATAGAGCTTGAGGGCCTCATCGGAGGTGATCACGTCGATCATCGCCATGGCGTCCTCCGCGTGCTCCGCCTCCGCGCCCACGGCCCAGCCGGTCATGGGCATCACCGGCATCTGGCCCCGGCTGCTGGGGAAGCCGATGACCTGCATCTCAAAATCGGTCTTGCCATAGGCGGTCTCCGTGTTGGCCGCGCCCCAGTAGGCCATGACGATGGGGGTCTTCCCCGCCAGGAAGTCCGCCCCCTCCCCCTCGATGGCCTCGCTGACCAGGGCTTTCTCCGCGTCAATATATCCCTCGTCGATCAGCGTCTGGAGGAAGGTAAAGCCGGGGCGCATATAGTCGCTGTACCGGGCCTCTCCGCTGTTGAGGGCCTCGATCTCCGCCCGGGTGTTCCCGCCGTTGTAGAGGTCCGCGTAGGCCTGGGCGAAGACGAAGGTCTCCAGCCACCAGCGGTTGGCCCCGACAGGGGTCTCGATGCCGTTCTCCTGGAAGGCCCGGCAGCACTCCAGAAATTCCTCCGGCGTCTCCGGCAGCTCCAGACCGCACTGCCGGAACAGGTCCACATTGACGAACAGGCCGTAGGCCACCACCTCCTGGGGGATGGCCACCAGCTTCCCGTCCACCGTGTTGGCGGTGCGGATGATCTCCCGCAGGTTCTTCGCGCTGTCCAGTCCCGACAGGTCCCGCAGCTTCCCCTCCGCGCCCAGGGTCAGGATGGCATCCGGGTTGAGCAGATACACGTCGTCCATATCGTTCCGGGCCCGGTCCAGACAGACCTCGTCATAGGTCTTGTCCTGATAGTTCTCCGCGGTGTACGTCCTGTATACCACGGTGGCGCCCAGGGCCTCCTCCGCCATGGCCACCGTCAGGTCCGAGGCGGTGCGCGCCACGTTCTCCGCGTTGGGGTCGGACTTTTCCATGGGGCTGAACAGATTGATGATCCGCTCCTCCTCGTCGTCCTGCGAGATCAGGTTCTTAGGGTCCGTGTGGCCGCCGCAGGAGGCCAGCGTCAGGACCGTCAAAGCCGCCAGACAGGCGGCGATCCATCTTCTCATGATTCTTCCCTTCGTTTGCTGAATTGCTGTCTGATGACCCTCTTCAGAAGGTCCATATTCAGGGGCTTGGGCACGTGGGCGTCCATCCCGGCGGCCAGGGCGGCCTTCTCGTCCTCGGCGAAGGCGTTGGCCGTCATGGCAATGATGGGGATGCTCTTCGCGTCCTCCCGGTCCAGCGCGCGGATGGCGCGGGCGGCCTCGTGGCCGTTCATTACCGGCATCTGCACGTCCAGCAGGATGGCGTCGAACTCGCCTGCCGCGGCGCGCTGGAAGCGCTCCAGCGCCAGATGGCCGTTGGCCTCCACCTGACAGGCGGCTCCCTCCACCGCCAGAAGCTCCTCCAGTATCTCCGCGTTGATCTCGTTGTCCTCCGCCGCAAGAAAGCGCATCCCCCTCAGATCGCCGGCATCCTCCTCCGGCACGGACGGCTCGCCCCACAGTTCCGTCACCTTCTCCCGAAAGGCGGAGACAAAGAAGGGCTTTGAGATCGCTCCGGTGCGTGGAAGGGCCAGCGCTTCCTCCAGGTCCTCCGCGCCGTACTCCGCCAGAATGATGATGGGCACGCCGTCCCCCAGCTCTTCCCGCAGAGTTTGGGCCGCCGGGAGGCCGCAGGCCTCCCAGTCCAGAAGGACCAGCTGGCAGTTCCCGCCCCGGATCTGCTTCAGGGCCTCCCCGGTATCGGAGGCCGCGTCCAGCTGGAGCCCGGCGTCCCCCATCAGGGCTCTGGCGCTCTCCATATCCTCTGGCGTCTCGCCCACCGTCAGGATACGAGAGATGCCGTGCTGCTCCCAGAACTGACGGTCCACCGCCCCCTCCAGAATACGCAGCTCAAGGTCCACCCGGAAGAGGGTGCCCCGGTCCACCTCGCTGAAGACCTCGATGGTGCCGCCCATCAGCTCCACGATGCTCTTGGTGATGGCCATGCCCAGGCCGGTGCCCTGGACCTTGTTGGTGGTGCTGTTCTCCGCCCGGGTAAAAGCGTCAAATATCTTTTCCAGATACTCCGGCGTCATGCCGTAGCCATTATCCTCCACCTCAATGCGGATATGCTCATACTGATTGGAGTGCTGCTTGAGCCCGATAAAGCGCAGCCAGATACTCCCTCCCTCGGGGGTGTACTTCACCGCGTTGGAAAGGAGGTTGATGAGGATCTGATTGATCCGCATCTCGTCCCCCACCAGATACTCGTGCCGGACGCCCGTCAGCTCCAGATGGAACGCCTGCCCCTTGGCCCTGGCCATGGGCTGGATGATGGCGTCCACAGAGGAGATCACGTCGTTAAGGGCAAATTTCTCCAGGTTCAGCACCACCTTGCCGCTCTCGATCTTGGATACGTCCAGGATGTCGTTGATAAGGCTCAGGAGGTGCTGGCCGGAGGCCATGATCTTCCCTGTGTATTCCCGGACCTTGGCGGGGTTCCCCGCCTCGTTGCCCAGGAGCGCCGCGAAGCCCAGGACCGCGTTCATAGGCGTGCGGATATCGTGGGACATGTTGGAAAGGAAGGTGGTCTTGGACTCGCTGGCGATCTGGGCGGCCTGCAGAGCCTCGGCCAGCTGCTGGCTGTGGAGCCTGCGCTCCGCCTCCCGCTCCCGCCGGAGCTTATCCTGCTGCCGGCGGCTCAGATAGTACAGGCCGATGCACAGGAAAAAGGCCGCCAGCATGGAAACCACGACGATGACGATGTTCTGGCTGACCGACCGCCCCTCCTGCTGGATGGCCTCCACAGGCACATAGCCCACCAGGAAGATCGTCCCGCCGTTCACCGCCCACATGTAGTTGAGGGCCTGGACGTCCCGGATATCGTGATAGAAAAGGATGTTCTTCCCGCTTTGCAGGCAGGCCTCCACCTCTTCGTGTATCTCCGGGTCCTCAATGCTGTTGGCCCGGTAGAAATCGCTGAGGTTCAGGTGTCCCGCGTTCCGCTTCCCCATCCCCTTGGGCTTGAGGACGAAGCGGCGGCTCTCCGCGTCCATGATATACAGCGACGCCTGCTTGTTGTAGAAGCCGTCCGGCAGGGACCGGTCCACGGCATCGTAGACATACTCGGCGTAGAGCGTCCCGATCTCCACTCCGTCCCGGGTCACGGGACACTTGATCGTATAGGACCAGGTCCCCATATAATTGAGGTAAGACTGGGACACCGGCAGCCCCATGACGGAGCCTCCCGCTGAAAAGTCCAGTCCCTCCTCGGTAAAGCGTTCCCCGGAGTTGGAGACGCCCTCGGTCTCCCCCGCCAGGATCAGGGACATCTTGGACATGGTCTGATTTTTCTCATAGGTCCGGATATAGCTCTCCGGGTCATCCGTCCGGGCGATCTCCTGGGCGATCAGTGTCTGGAACTCCGCTTCGCTGCGCAGGATGGCCTCGATGGTGCTCTCGATGAGGTCCAGGCTCTCGCTCAGGTTCTGGATGGCGGACTCGGACATCTCCCGGGATATCTTCCGGGAAACGCTGAACACGAACGCCCCAAAAATACAAAAAACCAACACGATGGAGAAGAGCAGAGGCAGCCCTCCCCATTTTTCCCGTTTCTCCGGTTTCTCTTTCATCGTCGCTCTCCATTCCGGCGCCGCGCAAAAGCGCCGATCGATCCCTGAAGTGCCGGGCGAAAGCCGTCCGGTGTTGATCTGCCCTATTATACTATTTTTTCCCTTCCAGTGTCAATCCCCGGATGGCCCTACGCGCCCCCGCCCCGCGCAGGCGGAAAATCGTCCAAATCGTGATGCCGGAAGGCCTTGCCCTCCTCAAAAAACGGAGGAGAGGGATGCTGACGGCCCCCTCCCCGCCAGAGGCGCGGGGATTGCCGGAGAAAATTTTCCCGGCCCTTCCGGCAGAAGCAGGACCGCCGCTGCCTGCGGG
>CAJTVO010000067.1 GCA_910579485.1 uncultured Oscillospiraceae bacterium
TCAGCTTATGTCAACTGATTTCGTTATTTTCCACCAATTTGCAGCTGGTAGCAGCCGCGAAAACCTTGGTAGCCAGGTGGTAGCGTTTTCATGGTTTGTTCATAATTGGGTTGTGAAAATTTTTTGGTTTTTCAAATATTGACCATTTTTTCTCAAAATCAGGACACAAGTTTAGCAATTAACAATCCGGTCTACATAATATTTATCTGCGGATAAAAATTCAGCCGGAGACACAGCAACACGCCATGTCTCCGGCCTTTTATTTCAAACGGCCAGCTCAAAGCCGTACCAGGTATATTTCCTCTCATGGATGATAGCCCACGTATATTGAAAGGCCTCGCATTCTTGCCAAGTGAGATAGCGAAAGTAAAATTCCACATCCAGATGACAAGGAATGATATCCAAGATAATCCCTCGAATCTGCTCAAATCCTTCCGGAATACCGGCCACATCTGGAAAAATGACTCGAATATAGCCAAACCGCTCTTTCTCCAACGCCAGCGCCTTGATTCCGCAGCCGGAAATGGTATTGTTGATATCGGACAAAGTGAAACAGTCTCCGCCGATACGCAGCAGCGCGGAGATGGCCTGCCTCCGCAGATCCGTGCTGTAATGGACGGGAGTACGGGCAAAGAGCGTCTCCCTTCGCCGCAGGCCTTCGCCTTCGGCGGTCGCCAGGGCGCTCTCCCGTTCCACATAGTCCATCCGCGCGCTCAGGCTGTCCAGTCCACACCCAAGGGCATCCAATTCACTGCCGCTGAGGCTTCCCGGCGCAAGGTCGTAGATACCCAGCGGCCTCAACAGGTTACGCAAATGCTCGCCATATGCCATATCATACCCCCCATTCCGAGACGGTCACAGTCCCCAAACATGGGAGAACGGTCGGACTGGCCGCTATGTCCGCAGAAGGCGTGGTCAACCGGTAATTTTGAATGCTGTCCAGATCATACAGCAGGTTGCCTAAATAGGCCAACGTAACACTTTTACCCAGCAGGACTCCGGTAAATGCCTCCCGCAGTGCTGCATCCGCGGCGGCACGGGCCTCTTCAAAGGTAAATCCATCAGCCGGCTGAATGGCAGCCGAGATATTGACCGCCTTCGGTGTGGGTGCCAGCACGCGCAGATCCACGGATATTTCCCGCTTTTCCTGCAGATACGAATTGACCTCCGCCAACAGTGCCTCATCTGGGATACCGGCATCGGTTGCGATATAGAGGTCAACAGAACCGACCCCTCTTGGGCGGCCCACCGCCACCGCCGCCGCTACGCCGGTGCAGGACAGCGCTGTCTGCTCGTAGTAAGCCGCGTTCGCGCCATTAGGAAGCCGGCGGTAGCTGTCCAGAAGCCTCCGGCGAAGCCCTTCATCGTCCTCCGCGTCATCACCGCCGCTGAAGGCTTCCGGGTTGGTACAGGCCTTGATCCCCACCGGCATGGCGGCCATTATGGTGACAGTGCCTGCGGCAACATTTCCAAGCTTCCCTGGTTCCAACGCCACGGCGGGCACGTCTACATAGAGCCTGCCAGATTTCAGCACGGCATTATCCGTGGTAGCAAACCGGATGCCCGCCGCCGTCATACACACCGTCCCGGACTTTATCGTCAGATCGCCGCCGACCGCAGTAGACAGCCCGAAGCGCAGTACGCCGGTCGCGCAGGTGGCGATCCCCCGGCTAAGTCCCCTCAAATATGCGTGCCGTTCCAGATATTCCCCCTTGGCTGTCTGCGGAAAGCTCTGATCCAGCAGCCATTGCGCCTGCAGGTACAATCCCCTGATTTGGGCCGCCGCCGCATACAGCCGCGCGGCCAGATCACAGGAAGAATGGGGCAGATACCCGCTGGCTTCGCCAAAAGCGGACAGCATTTCCTCATATATCTCATCTATACTTTTTTCCATCGGTTCACCTCCCAGATCATATCGTTAACGAGACCGGCAGCTCTGTTCCTTGGTATTCCAGCCGTACCGTCAGCCGTATGCGCCCTTGCCCATCCGGGGCGAGAGCGACGTCTGCGACCGTGACCGCCTCTTCCGCCAATGCTTCCGCTACATACTGCCGCGCGGCGGACAGCCGCTGCGCGGCGGGCTCCCGGCTCAGCAGGTACAACCGGCTCCCCAGCTGCGGCAGGATCGGAAAGCCTCCTCTGTGCGCGGTCAAACGAAACAACACCCGCTCCAGCAGGGCGTCCGCCCCCTGACAGCGGACCACGCCGCCCAGTCCGTCCGGGATATAATCGCCATTTTTTATTCTCACTTCCATTTGAACGTTTCTCCTATCAACCGCAAAAACATGGACGGCAAGGCTGCCCATTGATCGTCAATCTCCCGTTGATGGTAACGTCCCCATCCATAGAGACCGGGCCATGCAGCTCCACGCCGCCAGTCACCTTCAGACCTCCGGTCAGCTCGATATCGCCCTCTATCACCCAATTTCCCGTGACAGAGCCGTTGCCCTTGATGACGATGCTGCCGTCTTTACGCAGATGAATAGATGCATTGCCGCAGGAATAAAGGAACAGCTCCCCCGGAGCCATATCCTTTGGCGCAGCCGCAGAGGTATCGGCGGCCACCACGCACCGCTCCTGTCCGCCAGTCCCACCCTTGATGACCAATACGGTATCTCCCGCCTGCGGCTGCCAGATCAGGCCGCCCGGCGCAAAGATCTCCAAATTCCGCTGTTCGCCCTTTGTCATCACGGAGGCGCTGCCGCCGCCGATGGTGGTCACGCCCATATCGGCAGCGGTACTCTCACGTTCCGTCCGCTGGCGTGCGGCAATCGTTTTTGATAACCACATATTTCTCACCTCACACCGATCGTCAATTCCGTCCGCTCCCCATCGCCATCCATCCGGCTGCGGGAGCGGACCACTTCATAAACCCCGGACAAATTCAATCTGCCCAGGGCCAACTCCACCCGGTCGCCCGGCATCGCGGCAAAGGGGAACGGCAGCTCCAGACTGATCTCTACCTGTTCCAGGGCGGACTGTTCGATTTGATATTCCCCGGTATACCGCCGGTCTTCGGCGGTGCTCCTGGGCATATACAGGACATGCCGACGCTGTCCGCCAGTCTGCAAAAATTTCTCATTCCTGACCGGATGGCTGATCCCCTGGACCTTGTCCTGGATAAGTACTTCGGAGATCACGCCGTAGCGCTGCTCCCGCTTGCGCAGGGACAGCAGTGGCGAAGCGTCATTGATGCACAGCGTTTTTCCGCTGCCCCAGAGCGGCTCGACTACCAGCGCCCCCTCCCTGGTGAAGTATGGATCAAATCCACCGAAACGATGGGTAAATCCCTGCAGAGCCTTCCACTGACTGGAACCGGAAGCCACCGCGTAGCCGCTCCCGGAAATGTCCCGCTGCCGCTCCACCTCGATTCCATAGGGAGCCACATGGTTTTCCAGTATCTCAGAGAGAGGCGCGCTCTCATAGGATAGCGCCTCCGATTCATTATCCAGCAGGAGCGCGGCCATACCGCGCCCCTCGATCTCCACCAGCAGCCCCTGCCGGGAAAGGGAGACCTCATATGCGTCTATAACGCCCCGCAGCATGATCCTGCCATCCTGAAAGGCGGTAAACCGGGTAGCCTTAGGCAGGACCTCCGCCATTCCGGCGTCATACAGGCAGGCCGCCGTCATGCTGTCGCAGGGGACTGCTCCCGTATGATCCAATTCCCACCGCAGCAGGACCGGCAGTTCGTACCGCACGCCGCCGTAAGTATCCAGCAGTATATTCATCATGGGATCACCACCTTATCGCCGGGATTGATCAGGTTGGGATTTTTAATGCCGGGATTGGCCTTCAGCAGGCTCTCCAGGGGCACGTCCCAGCGTCTGGCGATCCCCCACAGCGTGTCGCCGCTGACTACGATACAGGCGTTTTCCTGCCGGGCGCTCTTGGCCGCGGCGGTGGACGCTCCACCGGAAGAACCCAGTGCGGACAGCTCCTCATTGTACCCGTCGTACCGTTCCCGAAATTCAAAGCTGTATCGAACATAGTCCGGACGCGGTTCCTGTTCCAGCTTCAGTCTGGTAAAATAGGCGTTGGATATCTGCCACAGCGGATGGATCAGCAGGCCCGGCCCGCCGCTGTAAAAAATGGAGGCCAGCCGTTTGAACTCCCCATAGGCGTCCTTCCCGGAAAATTCCCCCTGTCCCCGCATGATCCGGCAGCCCAGCCCCAGATCCTGCATACAGTAGCGTCCAAAGGGGACCTTATGGACCGCTACCTGCCGCTCGTAGGTAATGGAATAGGTCGCGGGATTATAGGGCCAGATATAGTCCTTGTAGCGCATGGGTGTTAACCGCATGTTTCGATCCCTCCCGTCAATATAAGGGGAAGCCGTTGTCATAGCGCCTGCCGTCCCTCTGGAACGCCAGGGATACAGATTCCGCCGTCAGCGGCGCGGGTCCCGGCGTTACCAGTTCCTCCGTGATGCTGGTCCACCGGCTCTGCGGCATATCCGGCTCTGCCGTGACTACCACGCCCGCCCCCAAAGGGGATTCGATCCCATACTGCCCATCCTCCGGCCCGGTTGTATTCCATACAGGCACATCGGCGCCCTCCGCATCCATCTCCTCCCGAGCCGCCGGGAGCTCCGTCGTATCCTGCCCCACTTCCGGCCGGACGGTTGGAATATCCTCCAAGTTCCCCGTGATTTCTCTCTCTGCGTCCTTCACAGCCAGTTCATCCTGGATGCCGGAGCCTGCTGTTTTCGCGTCAGGGATACTATCGCCGCCGGGAGGGGCCGCCTGCGCGGCCTCCTCCCGATGATCAACGACCTCGCTGCCTGCCCGTTCCGGCGAGGGTACATCCTCCGTTACCGAAGACCGCACCGGTACGGCGGCACCCACATCCGTTACAGCATCCACCCGCATCTCCACAGGCTTCTTCCGCCGCTCCTCCGGCTGCAAGCTCCGGAAGCGCTCCGTATCAAAGGAGGCATTTTCCGCGTACTCCTGTCCAGGCCGCAGCCGGAGGTTACCGGCCGCAGCCGTCAGCAGCCGCAGCTGTTCAGCCAGCCGGGACAGACTGTCCAGCGCGCTGGCCGGGAGCTGCAGATCGATCCGGACAAGTTCCCGCTCCTCCATCAGGCGGCTACCTCGATGCGGCCTGCGGCAACTACGGTCACTTTTTCAGCCACCATCGAACCGACCTTGCCCTCCTCCTGGATGGCGCTCCACTGACAGCCGCTGTAGATGACCTTCCGATCCGGCTTGCAGATCACCAGGGAGAAATCGGCCAGCGCAAAAAAGTCGATCCCGTCACTGATGGCGTCATCGGTAGCATAGAGCCGCGTCAGTTCCAATACATACTTGTTCTGCCCGTTGATCGTAGCCACAGGCTCGCTCTCGCCGAAGGCCTCTACCACCTGGCTGGTCTTGGTGGCCTTGGCGGTGTAGCTCTGAACGACCGCGACCTTCCGGCCATCCAGCTCCAGATAAATATCACAGCTGGTAGGAAATCCAGTCACATCCATTCCTGTTCATCCTCCTTAAATCGTAATGTGAGCGGTAAGATAGATCTGATTGAGCCCATGGGCCACAGCGAAGCTGAACTCCACCAGGCAGATCGTAGGGTCTTCCTCCGATGCCGATACAGCCACATCGCTGTAGCTGTCGATGATCTCCGCCCGCAGCTTGTTTTCCAGCTCCACGATGGTCTGGGACCGGATCGCTCCTCTGGTCTGCACGGTATTCTTCGTTTGGCTGAACCGGCTGCGCAGGCTCTGACGGATGGCGGGGATCACATCGTCCGCGATCAGGATCGTGGTCAGCTCCCGCCAGGTGGTGTCGTCTGCCCCGCCGGTGGTTGTCCTGGTTGTAATGCCTCTGACGGGGGAGACCACGCCGCCCACTGCCTCCAGCGGCGTCACGCCGCCCCGCACCAGTACATCGATCTCGCTGTCCGTATAATCCACGCTGACGCCTGTCAGCCCATTCAGCGGCGTACCATTGAGGGGGATCGCCGGATCTCTCGTCATGGCCACCGCCGCCGCGACTGCCGCCGCTGTAAAGACGCCGGATACCGGCTTCCCCGTGCCGTCCAGCCCATCGGGGCCCACCAGTACCATACGCTCACTGTTCAACGCTTTGGCCCGCTCCGTCAGGTCTGCCGTAGACGCATCGCTCATACCGACCACGGCGATCCGCTCGCGCCGCGCGGCGGAAGCGCTCTCCAGACTGACCCGCAGAGCCTGCTGTACCGTCAGCTCTCCACTGTCGCAGACGATGACCTGCAGGTTCTCCACCGTCTGCAGCACCCTGAAGGCGGCGGCGTAATCATCCTCGTTCACTTTCACGGCAACCACCGTGGACGCGCCCCCCAAGAACAGCAGCTTCAAGATGGCGGACATACCGGGCGTACCCTCAGCGTCCTCGCCGAATGCGCTCAGTCCCATCTCATAGCTGGTCAGCCGGACGGCGGCGTTGACCGTTCCGCTGACACTCTTGGCCGCGACCCCGACGGTGCGCGCGGCCCGGCCGCCCCGAACGGCGGCAGATGCGTCATAGGAGGAGTAGACTCCCGGACGCTCATGGATGATACCCTTCATTTCTTGACCACACCTTTCAAAATAAAATCAGAAAACACGGCTCCATCCTCCGAAGCCGCCGCGATGAAGTAGGCGCTGCAAGCAAGGCTTCCCCTCCGCAAAAACATGGCGGTGCCCGTATCCCATAATGCCTCCTCCCACTTCAGCTCCGTGGGCCGAAGGCCGGTGGGCAGACCCTCCAGCATGATCTGATGGAGGGTCTCCAGGACCCCTTCGCCGCCCGCCGCTCCCATCTCCGGCGGACAGTAGATATCCAGCGACAGCGTCAGCTCCAGCCGCATCCCATAGACCTCCTGGCAGACCTGCGTCCGCGGGTCCGTCCGCTGCCCCAGATAGCTGCTCAGCGCCCCGCCCCGGCTCTCCCCCGTGCGGAGCCCTACCGCCACCACCGGTTCCGAATAGGCCTTCGCCCACTCCGGCGCATAGGCGGTCTGCGTGCGTACCCCCGCCTTCTCCAATGCGGCGGAGATCGCGTCCTTCACCTGTTCCAGCCCGTTCATTCCGCCGCCTCCTTCTCCTGCCGGAGCACGGCCCGGTGATAGAGGATCTCTCCGCGAAAATACAACGCTTCCGCCTCCTGCGCTACCAGCCGAAGAGCGTCAAAGCGCAGCCGGTCTCCCGGCCGGATCTCCCGGCCGGCAGGTCCGACATACAGCCAGCGCCGCCCGCTCACCGCCCCGAGCGGCGTAGCCGTCACCGGCGGCGCCGTCCGCTCCTTCAAGACCGGCTGCAGAAACGCCATAACCCCCACTTCCTCCCCGCTCTTCCTGGAAATCAGCGTGACTTTCTGCCCATAGGCGCCCATCAGCTCCTCCAACCGGGCCCTCATCCCCGCACCCCCAAAAAGGCGAACGCATCATCACCCCAGTAACCCGCCATTATACTGGCAGCCTGACGGCGCATAGCCGCCGCGGCCTCACACACCTGACCGCCTCCGCCCGTCCGCAGGCTGACATCTCCCACAGAAAACTGCTCCACGTCCCCGCCGCTCCTGCTGGGCAGGACGCCGGCAGCTGCCAGCAGGGCGGCGGCGCAAGGGAAGGCATCACCGCAATCCTCCGGCGATATCCCATCCCGCAGCCTCCCTTCGATCTCCGCCCCGGCGGCGGCGCACAGCGCCGTCAGCAGCGGCTTCTCCGCCTCCGACGGCTGGACGATAGCCTCAGCCAGATGTACGATCTGCTCAAGCATTTCTCTGCCCCCTTCCTCATGTTCCGCCGTTCTGCTAAATGGTCAGGATCTTCCCCGCGTCGGTGTAAAGCTTCGCAAACCCGGAGATGCTGGTGATAGCCGCCCGCTCCACCTGCCGGTCGATGAGCTTGTCGTACTCCACCATCACGTCCCCGGCGCTGACCATCTCCAGGGCGTAGTTGCGGTCCAGACCGATCAGCTTGCCGCTGGGCATAGCGCTGGTCCGCAGCAACGTAGCACCCAGAGGAGAAGCCAGCGTACCGGTGCCCTGGAAGTTGAGCCCCGTCAGCGGATTCTGGAACTCGCTCATCTTCAGCATGTCCAGCATCACCGCGTTGGGCACCAGGATCGTATTCATGGTATACGGATCGAACTGCCCCCAGAAGTCCAGCAGCGCCTCATACGTCAGCGACCCCGCCGTGCCGCCGATAGGACTGCTCCCCACGGAGAACGCCTCGGCAGGATTGTCGTTGCCATCACCCTCGGTGATCACCTTGATGGCATCCTCCAGATGCATCCTGGCAATATGACTCCCGATCTGCCGCAGAGTGATAGAGAACAGATCCAGCCTCTGGAACCGGATGGCCTCATAGGATGCCACCAGCATCCGCCCTCTCTTGTGGAGCTTCACCAGATTGCTCTGGGTCCGCACGGTGGTCTGGGGCAGCTGAGCCCCTTCCTCCACCCGCTTCAGGCTTTTCTCCTCCTCGCTGGGCACGGAGGAGATAGACCGGTAATCCATCCCGTCAAACTGGGTCGTAGTCGCGGTGATAGAGGGCAGCACATTGTCCTCCTCCATTCCCTGACGCACCACCCGGGACACGAACTCCGGGAACAGCACCGCCGACTCCGTGGTCCGGAAGAACTTCTCCACCACATCGGACCGGCTGCCCTTCACGTGGATGTCAAACCGCTTCAGCTGCCGCTGAAAGGCGTCCAACCCCTCCAGAGGCGTGCCCCGGTAATTCTCACTGGGGTCCGCCGCCTCCAGTACCTGCGTAAAGGAGCGCCCTGCCTCCCCATACATACCCTTTTCCAGTCTCAAATTGTCGTAAGTATAAGCCATATTCCATCTCCTCCTTAAAGCAGGACCGTTACGGTCTTACCCGCGGCGTCCACATTGACGACGGGCAGCACTCTGCCGCTTTCCGTCTCCTCGTCCCCAACGGCCTTGACGCCGCCATTCCCGTCCGCCGCCAGCGCGCGCCAGCCCACCGAAGGTGCCGTGCCCGAATAGCTCACCGTAACGAAGCCGCCCACCTGCACCGTGCAGGCATCGTCCTTGCAGCAGACGGCCACGCCGATAAACCCGTCTCCGTCACTGCAGGCTCCCACCGTGCCATTGCCGGAGAGCTTGACCACATGGCCCTCCGTCAGTCCGCCGCCCAGGAAAGTAGTGCAGACCTGACCCACGCCCTCAAAAGAAACGCTCATAAAAGATCCTCCTTCGTATCATAAAATCGGAAACCCAACGTACCGCCCGTCAGATCAAAAACGCCCGATCCTCATCCTCGCGGGGCGCGGCCTTCTGGGGCCGCAGCTGAGGCGCGGGCGGGAACAGCTCGTCCATTCGCCGGCGGTAGACCTTGGTCAGCTCCAGCAGCTCGTCCTCCTCCATTTTCTCCGCCATCTTGGCAAAGATGGCCAGATCCAGCGTCTCATCCGTCAGCCCCGCCAGCCGGATGAGCTCCTTGCGCATCCCGTCCATATAGGACCGCCCCAGCTTCGCCTGCTTTTCCAGCTCCTCCCACTGCCGCATACACCCGGGGTGGGAGGCCAGCAGCTGCTTCAGCTCGGCTCCCTGCTCATGGACGAAGCTCTTGATAACGCCTGCCTTCCTCTGCGCCGGCACGGCCACGAAGCTCCACTCATAAGCGTCCACGGGTTCCCGCAGTGTAAAGTAGCACAGCTTGCCATCATACATCTTCCCGCCCTGATGGCCGCAGGCTTCCTTCCCGCATACGGAGCACCGCCGCCCCGTCACGGAGCACCCGATGCTGACCTCCTTCTTGATGCCCGCCTCGATCTCCTCGATCAGCGCCCGGTTCTTCTCGCTGCGCAGCATGTAGGCGTAGCCCTTCAAAAACTGGCAGCCGTCCCCCGCGCTGGTGGTGCCGCTCTCCCGGCAGACCTCGGCCCGATACAGCCGCGCCGTCTGCCCTTCCGTAGACCAGTTGTGGTCAAAGATACCGCTTTTCCCCACGAACAACCGGCTCAGCGTCTCCAACGCATCCTGATCGAACCGTTCCCAGTCCCGATCCACCTCGTTGTCGCACAGCCGGATGGCGAAGGTATACACCTGATCCGGCTTGAGCTCCGTCTTACTCAAACGGTTGATGAGGATCATGTCCTCCCGGGACACGCTGTGCCGGATCACGCCGCCCGGCTCCTTTCTCACGTCCAAAAGCATACTCCTTTCCGTCAGCCGCGGCCATCCGCCCGCGCCGGCTCCGCCTCGGTCCTGCCGGCGGCGCGTTCCGCCGCGTCATTTTCCAGTGCCAGCTTCCTGGTCTGTTCCCGATACCAGGCCGCCTTGGCCTCCTCCAGCAGATCCTGGAGGTTGATGTCGTCCCAGACCACCCGGAAGCCGCACCCGTACCCGTGCATCCTCAGCCACATCTGACAGACCCGCTCGACCGCCGGCGTCAGGGACCGCCGGATGGCGGTCATTTCCGTCGTCAGCAGGTCCGCCTGCTGTGTGCTCATCCGCTCCGTGCTGGACCAGCTCAGCCCCAGCATAAAGGGGGGTATCCCCGTCTTGCTCACCAGCTGTTCCAAAATCTGCCTGATCGGCACCGAGCTGTCCAGGATCTGGTTGTCCGCGCCGATGACCTTGATGTCCACGTCGCCCACCGCCACGAAATCCCGCACGCACCCGTTCCTGGTGCGCTCCATGGCCCTGCTCCACTCGCTGGCCAGCTGCCTGCTGCGCTCCTGGGCCATGCCCCGCTCCCACTCGCCGTCTCCCGGTTTGTAGACCACCGCGAAGCGCACGTTGCCCATCCGCTCCCAGTTCACGCCGATGGCGTAATAAATTTTACTGAGCAGTTCCGTCAAAAACGGCATGGACCGCAGCAGGGACACGCCGTAAGGTGAGCCGGCCTCCGGATTGAAGGGCGTGAACAGCAGCAGGTCCTGGTGTGGGAGGGGCTTGACCTGTCCATACTGATCCTGTCCGCAGAGCTTAAAATCCAGCGGCCCGTCTCCCTCCTGGATGTGCACGTCCTCCACCCGGCCGCAGAGCAGGGCGGCCACGTCGCAGCTGTCGGCGGTAGGAACGATCTCCCCCACGGCCTGTCCGAAGACCAGCATGGAGTCCAGATATTGGTCCAAAAAGGCGTTGATGCCTCTCTGGCCTCTGCCCACATCCACCTGCTCCAGAAACCGTTTCAATTCTCTGTCCGCCCTGGGATCGTCGCATTCGGCGGACACGCCGCCGCAGAGGCGGATGATCTTGTAGATGCAGGCGTCCACCAGCGGCACGGCCTCCCGGATGGCCCGATAGAGGTGTTTGTCTCCGGTCTGGAGGGGGGTATAGTACCCCGGCAGGCCAAAGGGGGGCGTATCGCTTCTTTGGATCTGCGGCGTGGCCGCCGCCCCGGCGTCGATTTCTTTTTTCTTGCGGTTAAAGAGTTTCATCACTCACTCCTTTTCCATTGCCGCGCTCTGCGCGGCGGGGAGTTGTTTCTCCTTGAAAGCCCGTGGGCTGTCCGCCCCCGGACCCCTGACCTACTTTTGCCGCGCGGCAAAAGTAGGCAAAAACGCGCTTAAACCTACGGTTTAAGAATCCCTGGACGGGGCGGCATGTTCATGCCGCTTCCCTATACGGGGGAGTAAAGGGCCGTGCGGTGGTTAGCCTGGTTAGGCGAAGCCTCCGAATTTCAGACCTCCTTCAGCCGCTCTGGTACTTGTAGAACTCCGGCTGCCGCCCTTTCAAAGGGGTACTGCGGTGCAAGGGGCACACGGTTTAGCGGTACATTCTTCTGATTTGCACCCTCACCGCCAGACCTTCGTGCCGAGTGCCGCGAGGCAACCGGGCAGCCGCAGGCTGCCGGGACGGTCGTTGCCGCGAAGCGGCAATGACGTCCCTCGGTAGAACTGTGCGCAGAAGTACAGACCGGCATCGGCCCAGAGCGCGGACGATAGACCGGATATCTGAAGGTCGTAGCGTAAATAATTACCCCCGTAATTCAGGAAGGTTCTTAGGAAACGTAGTTTCCTAAGTGACCTTTTGGTACTTTTCGTTCACACGAAAAGTACACCCCCGTCCCCGCCCCGGTAGGGGCGAATCTAAAAGATGAGAGCGGGAGCGGCCCCGCAGGGGCCGCAGATCACCCCCTTGCCACCGAACAAAACACCCCCTCGCTGTCCTCTCTCACCGCCATGGTGACAGCAAAATACCGCATATCATCCATAGCGTGATCGTTGTCCTTGTGGGGGGCGTCCCGCCCGCTGGTCTCCTCGCTCCAGCGGTACAGCGCGATCTCCCGCAGACAGTCCTCGCAGGTGTCACAGATCACGATACGCCCTCTTTTCAATAGATCGGCGGTGATCCGTATCCCCGAGAGTACGTCATTGTCGGCCTTGATCACGCGGTAGCCCGCCTGCCGCAGAGCGGTGATAAAGCTGGCGGCGGATGGGTCCGCCACCACGCAGCGGATACGATGCTGGCTAGCCAATTGCGTCAATTCCGCCGCGTATTCCTGGTCCGTCAGCTGCACGCCGGTACGTCTGGAAGCATAATAATATTCCTTCACCCGGTACCATACGCCGCCGCTGAGTCCCCAGAGTCCGAAGGAACAGGGATTTGCGGTGCCATAATCCACAGAGATGACATACTCCTCCAGCTCTCCCCTGGGAACAGGCCGCGCGTCCCGTTCCGGAGAAAAGAAGTCGTAAATTAGCCCCTTGGCGGCGGTCCATTCCCCTAAGATGAACCGCCTGTAAAAGGCCCCGCTGTAGCTGGACCGGTAGCGCTGCCGGATACGCGGTGAGAGGGAAGGGTTGTCCTCCATGGTAAAGTGCAGATACAGCGCGTTCCGCTGTTCGCTTTTCAGGATCCACTCCCGATAAAACCAGTGTTGTGGTCCTTCAGGATTACAATTAAACCACAACCTTGACCCCTGTACGCTGCACCTTGCGATGGCCTGCTCCACGAAAGACCTGGGCATCAGCGCCGCCTCGTCCAGCAGCACGCCCGCCAGGGTCACGCCCTGGATAAAGGCCGCGCTGCCCTCGTCCTTGCCGCCCATGAGGTAGAACCGGTTTTCCCGTCCGCCCCGGCTGATGAGCAAAAGGTTCTCGCTCCGCTTCTCCCTGCATTGGAACCCCAGCTCCCGCACCACGGGCATGAGTTCCTGCAAAAGGTTCCGCCGCAGGGACACCACGCTCTTCCCGCAGAAGGCGAACTGCTGCCCGTTAAAGGAGACCATAGCCCAGCAGACGAAGCTCAGCCCCATGCACAGCGTCTTGCCGCTGCGCACGGCCCCGTCGCAGATGATGGCGTCGCAGTGCCGGTCCGCGGACTTGGGGCCCCACCAGCACATAACGCGCTTCTGCTTGGGAGAAAACCGTTTGATCTTCATTCCTCACCGGCCTCCAGCGCGTTCAGCAGCGCGCTCATCCCGTCCTCGCCGCCGCCCGCGCATTCCAGAAGCAGTCCGATGGCCTTCACCCGGTCCGCGAACTTGACCTCCACCGAACCCACGCTGTTCACCTTAAATTCGCTGACGCCCCAAAGGTCCAGATCCTTGACGTAAGCGTCCTTCGGCTCCAGCGCCAGCGCCACCGCGTCGTTGGGCGAACTGAGCGCCACCCGTTTCAGCGCCTCCAGGATCTCATCCCGATCCAGCTCCATTCTTCGATCACCGTCCCTTCACCCATAGGACCCAAACACCAAAAAGTTGCCCCCGAAAGAGCAACCTTTCGAAAATTTTTTAAAAAGATTTGTGTCAATACATTTTTTTATGACAAGAATTGCATTTTGCGGGTAGATTCTGTTATAATGAAAATAGACTCTTAGTGTTTCACACGCGGGCAGGCAAAGCCCGCCCGAAAAGCAGTAAAGCTGTTTTTCAAGTGATTTGACTATATCAGCGGCAGGAATGAGGAGGCAGATATGCAGATCAGGCTGAAAAATATTGGTATTATCAACGATTCCACGCTTGCGCTGGATGGATTGACGGTGATTACGGGAAAAAACAACTCCGGCAAAACAACGGTGGGTAAAACATTGTACGCGATACTGGACGCTGTTGCGGATGTGCAGAAGAAAGCGCAGATTGATCGGAATCTTTATATCCGCGGGCAGCTTGCTGAGGTTTGGCAGACACTGACAACGGGGTTTCGATTTTCCTACAAACCCGAAAAGTCCGAGTTCTCCCGGTATCCCGCTCTCTGCATACTGCTGTTTGGGGAGGATATTTTGAATTCACTGCAGGATATGGAAATCTACGCTCATCAGTTCGAGGAGGAACTTCGTGTAGTCGACAGTGCGCTGATGGAGTCTTATCGGATAAATAACTTGCGGTATATTTCTGAAGAAACGGCAGGCGGTATACGTTTTGCAAAACCGCAGGAGGATTTTGATGTGCAGCGTCAGCAGGCCCTGGCGCTTTTGGAGCGGATGTTTAATGCCCTGGAGAGGGACCCGGACCTGGTCGATTATACCCGCGAGAGTATCAACCAGACTCTCCGGGCAGAATTTAGCGGGCAGATTCAGCCGGTAAGAGCGCCGGATGCCGCATCTCTGGTCGAGCTGTCAGAGTCTGGCAGCAGCGGCCCGGTCTATTTTCATTTTTCAGTGGAAGGGAACAGCATTGTCAACGACGGCCATCCGGTATTTGGGGGCGTTCCTGTTAAGAAGGTCTATATGGTCGATGATCCATTCATTCTGGATGATTTCAACGCACCCCGGCACCCGGCACGATTACTTTCCCATGATATGCCGGAAATGATTGTGACCCCTACCCGTATCCAGACCCACAATCAGAAGCTGAAAAGGGCTCTCAGAATGCCGGCGACATCCAATATTTTCGAGCAGACGGTCCTGGACGCGAATCTGAAAACGATCAGAGAGCAGATCGACAGTGTTGTTTCCGGCTCCTTTAAATTCTCTGAGGAAAGCAATTACTATCTTCAGAATGGGGCCAAGGTAAAGCTCGGCAACATGGCTACCGGCTCCAAGATGTTCTCCATCATTAAGATACTGCTGGAAAAGGGAGAACTTGACGGCTCTACTATGCTCATCCTGGATGAACCGGAGGCCCACCTCCATCCCCAATGGCAAAATGCCTTTGCGGAGGTGATCGTGCTGCTGGTCAGGGAGCTTGGCGTTCGCGTTCTGCTGACCACCCATAGTCCCAACTTCATGCTGGCTTTGGACGCCCACATGCGAAAGTATGACATGGGGGACCGGACAAATTTCTACCAGACGGAAGCCGTCGGTGGGGGCTTTGTCCGCTATCAGTGCGTCAATGACAATATGGAGCGGATCTACGATGATTTCCTGCGGTATCTCTCCGAGATGAAGGAACTGCGGGATAGATATATGTCCGGCAGGAGGACGAGCGATGATCAATAAGGATTTAACGGCGCTCGCCCCCGATTGGAAAGACTGTCTGAAGGCGGTCACGGAGCTGTCAAAGGATAAAAAGAATGGGACGCCTCTGGTGGAAAGCGGGAAGCAGCTGTATGATTTTGATACGATCTGTGGGCTGCTGTTTCCAGAGGATAAAAAACCAGCCTCTGCGGACGGGCTGGAAATAACGCCCCGGGAGGTACGGCTGATCGAATTTAAGACAGGCTTCCGCAAAAAGATCACCCGGGAGAATTTTGATGTGGAGAAGGGGCTCTGTAAGAAAGCGGGTGAGGTTTGCGAGGACTATTGGGGACTGTTTTTCAAAAAGCAGAAAAAGGATACCGGCGAGCTGATCTCTTCGATCCAATTCAAGGCGGTAGAGAGTTATTTGACCCTGCAAAAGAAACTGCTGCCGCTCTGCCCGGAGGCCGGGGAGCCGCTGCCGCTTGCGTTCATCGTTGTTGCTGACGCGGACGCGGTAGATGGTATGGTAGATATTTTGACAGGATTGAGCAAGCGGAAGGAAGAGTCCCGCACTTCGCTTGGACAGATTAGAAGCAGTTTAAAAAAGTACTTGCTGCTCCTGGATGAGAGCGGGGAAGTTTATTGCTATGATCGGGTGGAGGTTTTAACGGCATCCCAATACGCCAACCGGGTCAATACATAGCTTTGCGGGCCGAACTCTGCCCGGACCCCATTCTCAAAAAAGGTGCAAAGCACCTTTTTTGACACACAAAGGAAGCCTCGTCCCGGGATCTCTCCCGAGACGAGGCTTCCAGCTGTTGATACAGATTTTCCATTGATACTTTTTCTTGAAAGCAAAAGCATCAGACAGGCTCTAATGTAACCAAACGAAAAGTGGAGGTCAAAATGCATGCGGAGATCAAAGCAATGATCCCCAAGATTTCCGCGCAATAGCAGTAATGCGCTTTTCATCGGAGAATGGTATCAGAAAATTATGGATCCTCAGCTAGCTCAAACCGGTATTTCTGCTTGGCTTCCGGATGTTCCCTGTGGTCCAGCTGCTCCGCAAACATCCGGTATGGCCGGACGAATAAGAGCTTATCTCCGTACTGCGCCTGATACACCACCATTTTCTCTTCGGTTTCGGTGTGTATAGCGATACCTATGACCAAGTACAGTCCGCCTTTGAAGTGCCTGTAATAGCGTCCAGCCAAAATTTCACGATCACGAAACTGCATAGCTGCTCTAATCCTTTCCTGTTTCTAACCAGATCAGCAGAATGCATAACAGGAGCGAGACAACAATGATGATAGTGGCTGATACAGCGTATCCAGTCAAAAGGGAAGTAACCTGATTGACAATAAGGCCAACTAGAAAAGCGACAAGGATCGTCTCAATAATAATACTTGTCCGAACCTTTTTGAATAAAGATTTCTTATATCTCTTTGCCTCTTCGCACGCATCCTTTTTGAGCTGCCGGATAAATTGATCGCGCAGATCGGATGAGATCAGCTCCCTAAGGGCATCCAGAACAAATTGCTTATCCTCTGCACTGGCGGTTGCCGGATCGTACATGTGGTTACGCACCGCGTAGGATTCCAGGATCTGATCAAGCCGTGAAGGGTTCACGACTGCGCCCCCTTTTCGTCAAAGGAGCCAAGTATATTCTGATAGATTTTTTTCTGTTCCTCCGACCAGCCTGCTTCACCAAATCTTGCGCCTCGGAAGGATCGTTCGTTCTGAAAAGCGGCGTTTTTCTTGTTTGCATACAGCATGTCCGGCTCGTCGGAGAGTTCCTCAAAGACGAGCTGCGCGATTTTCAGTCCGGGCCACAGCAGGACGGGGTTAGGTCCGGCGTTGTGCAGGCCGATATATAGCTTGCCTGCGTAAGTTGGGTTGCAGTGCTGACCGGCCACCAAGATACCTGCTCTGGTGAAGCGCGTCCTGGGCCGGATATGGGCTGCCATTTGAGAGGGGAGCCGCACCATCTCCGTCAGTTCTGCCAGCAGGTACTCACCGGGAGAGAACAGATAGCCATCGGCGCCGATTTCTATTTCCTGGTACATATCGGCAAGATCGCTCTTGTCCGTTGGATCAATAGCTCGTCCGATCCGCTTCAGGACAGCGATATTACCAGACATGCTGACATCGTAAGAGGCGGATTGGAGCTGGTCCTCCGAAAAGGGGTCCAGCAAGGGGGCGTTGCTGTTCAAGCAGCATTCTTTGATCATTCTATCGCAGAGAATCATGTATCCCTCTCCTTTAGCGGCGCGTATCTTGCGTTGTATAGCTTTGTACATGTGTATTTTGCTGGGTTAATACAGTATTATAGCTTTTGTGTGTGGATTTGTCAAGAAGTGGGATGCTTTCACGGTCGGGATATCTGATATAGTCGACACACTTGAGGAGCGGTAAAAAGGAGACAAGGAAAAATGGCAATACGAAAACAAAAAATTCCCCCCCGGTTGTCCTCCCCCCAGCAACTTTTTCTTCTTTCCCTACATTATATAAACAGCACCCCTACCGGGGCGGGGGCGTTCTTTTCGTATGAACGAAAAGAACCAAAAGGTCACTCATGAAACTACGTTTCCTGAGAACCTTCCTTCACTACGGGGGTAATTATTTACGCTACGACCTTTAGATTGGCTGGTCTATCGTCCGTGCCCTGGGCCGATGCCAGCACTTACTTCTGCGCACAGTCCTATCGGAGGTGCCGGTTGCCTCGCGACACTCGGCACGATGGCCTGGCATGAAGGGTGCGAATCAGAACCATGTACCGTTAGACCGCGTGCTCCCGTGGGCCGGCCTTTGGCCGGCTTAGGGCTGGGGCCGCCGTAGGCGGCCTAACGCCTTGCAGGCAGTACCCCTTTAAAAGGCCGGCAGGCGAAGTACTACAAGTACCAGACCGGCAGAAGAAGCCCCTCCAATTCGGAGACTTCGCCTCCCCAAGCCCCCCA
>CAJTVO010000068.1 GCA_910579485.1 uncultured Oscillospiraceae bacterium
TCCGCCGTGGATCAGAAGATCCACGGGCTGAACAAGTCCGACCTCATCCTCCTGGCCGCCCGACCCGGCGTGGGCAAGAGCTCCTTCGCCATGAATATGGCCATGAACGTGGCCCGTCAGTCCCAGAAGACGGTGGCCGTCTTTTCCCTGGAAATGAGCAAGGAGCAGCTGCTGGAGCGCCTGCTGTCCTCCGAGGGCCTGGTGGAGCTCAGCAGGCTGAAGACCGGACGGCTCAGCGCCTCCGACTGGGGGAAGCTCACCCAGGCCGCCCGGACCCTCCGGCAGACCGACATCCGCATCGACGACAACCCCATGCTCACCGCCGCCGACATGAACGCCAAGTGCAGGCGGCTGGAAAACCTGGGCCTGGTGGTGGTGGACTACCTCCAGCTCATGAGCTCCTCCGGCGGCAAGAGCTACGCCGGGGAGAACCGCCAGCAGGCGGTCAGCGACATCTCCCGTATGCTGAAGATCATGGCCAAGGAGCTGAACGTCCCCGTCATCTGCCTCAGCCAGCTCAGCCGCGCCAACGAAAAGCGGGAGGACAAGCGCCCCATGCTCTCCGACCTCCGGGACTCCGGCGCCATCGAGCAGGACGCGGATATTGTCATGTTCCTCTACCGGGAGGACTACTACAAGGACGACTCCGAAAACCGGAACGTAGCGGAGTGCATCGTGGCCAAGAACCGCCACGGCGAGACCGGAAAGGTGCCCCTCCGCTGGGCTCCCGAGTACGTGACTTTCAGCACCCTGGAAATGCGGTACGATGAAGATGATTGATCCTTTGGCCTGGCGGGTCTGGAGTTACGCCAGAAAATGGAATATGCTGGACGGGCTGGTCCTGTGCGCCGTATCCGGCGGGCGGGACTCCATGGTGATGCTCCGCCTTCTCTCCGCCCTGGGGGCGGAGGGGGGCTTTCACATCGCCGCCGCCCATTTCAACCACCGGCTGCGGCCCACGGCGGACCGGGACGAGGCCTTTGTCCGGGACTGGTGCCGGGAACAGGGCATTCCCCTGACCTGCGGGGCGGGGGATGCGCGGGGATTTGCCTGCCGCGAGGGCCTGAGCGTTGAGGACGCGGCCCGGAAGCTGCGCTACGCCTTTCTGGAGTCCGCCGCCCGGGATATGGGC
This sequence comes from uncultured Oscillospiraceae bacterium, assembly GCA_910579485.1. Taxonomy (GTDB): domain Bacteria; phylum Bacillota; class Clostridia; order Oscillospirales; family Oscillospiraceae; genus Pelethomonas. The sequence goes on from CAJTVO010000068.1 coordinate 1,133, forward strand.
GCGGACCATATCGCCACCGCTCACCATCGGGAGGACAACGCCGAGACGGTACTCCTCCATCTTCTGCGGGGAACGGGGCTCCAGGGCCTGGGCGGCATCGCCCCGGTGCGGGGCGCCATCGTCCGGCCCCTCCTGGAGACCAGCCGGGCGGAGATCGACGCATATGCGGCGCGAAACAGCGTCCCCTATGTGGAGGACGAGAGCAACCGGGATACCCGTTTCACCCGCAACCGCCTGCGGCTGGAGGTCCTGCCCCTGCTGGAGGAACTATCCCCCGGCTGCGGGGGACGGATCGCGGCGGCGGCGGAGCTGCTGCGGGAGGAGGATGGCCATCTCCGCCGGGAGGCGGAGGCCCTTGTGCCGGAGGCATCGGACGGCGCGGTGACCCTGCCCGTCCCGGTGTTGGAGCGGCAGGATAAGGCCGTCCAGCGCCGTCTGGTCCGGACCATGGGCCGGAAATTGGGCATTGAACTGACCAAGGCCCAGACCGAGGCAGTATTGTCCCTCAAAAGCGGCGGCTGTCTGGACCTGCCCCAGGACCTCTGCGCCGTCCGGAAGCCCCACCGCCTGTGCTTAAAGAGGCACGCCCCGTTCCCGCCGCCCCTGGTGCTCCGCGAAGGCCGGCAGGACTGGGGGCGCTGGAGGATCACGCTGGAGCGGCGGACCGGCCCCGTGGAGGGTGGGCCGGACAGGATCGTCCTCCGGGATACCGGCGGCGAGCTGACCGCTGCCGCCTGGGACGGCACGGGCCGTCTGGCGGTGGAGAACGGGAGCCGGACCATCAAGCGGCTGTTCTCCGACGCGGGCGTCCCGATAGAGCGCAGAAGGGAATACCCGGCGGTACTGTTGGATGGAACGCCGGTCGCCGTGCTGAAGGTGGCAGTGGATCGAGCCTGCCGGCCGCAGGAGAACGAGGCGTGTCTGGTGATCACATGGGAGCCGCTCAGAGGGGAGGCTCCCAGATGACCGTCAGATATGCCAACGAGGGCGATCTCGCCCTGCTGCGCGGTCATGACCGGCATATCCGCGCGGATGAGCTGCAACGCAGCATCGCGGCAAAACGAGTCCTTCTCATACTGGACGGAGGCCGCGCCGCCGGATGGCTGCGGTATAATTTGTTTTGGGACAACCTCCCTTTTTTGAATATGCTGTACCTTTTTGAGGAATACAGAGGAAAAGGGTATGGCGCTCGGTTGGTGCAGTATTGGGAGGCGGAAATGGCCGGGGCCGGTCACCGGGAGGTCCTGACCTCCACGCTGTCCAATGAGCGGGGGCAGTTTTTCTTCCGCAAAAGAGGCTATACCGACTGCGGCGCGTTACTGCTGCCCGGCGAACCGCTGGAGATCATCCTGCGAAAAGAGCTGACGGGGCGAACCGCCCTATCCTGAAAAACGCCCCGAGGCATCCGCCGCGGGCAGCGAAAATGATTTCCCCGCGCCGGAGGCGCGAAGAAGCCGTTATCAGACGATCAAAGAAAAGGAGAACAGAAAAATGGGTATGATGGATCAGGACATTTTGAAGGTGCTCTATACCGAAAAGCAGATCGCCGCAAGGATCGAAGCCATGGGCATGGAAATGTACGACGCGCTGAAGGACAAGGACCCGCTGTTCGTCAGCGTCCTGCGGGGAGCCTTCGTCTTCATGGCGGACATCGTGCGGGCCTGCCAGGTCCGCTGCGACGTGGAGTTTATCGCGGTATCCTCCTACGGCAACGCAACCTCCTCCTCCGGGGCGGTGAAGATCACCCACGACATCCAGCAGGACATCACCGGAAGGAACATCGTGGTCATCGAGGATATCCTGGACTCCGGCAATACCCTCCACTTCCTCAAGCAGTACTTCATGACCAAGGGCGCAGCCTCCGTGTCCATCTGCACCCTGCTGGACAAGCCCAGCCGCCGGACCAAGGCCATCACCGCCGACTACATCGGCTTCACCGTCCCCGACGAGTTCGTGGTGGGCTACGGCCTGGACTACTGCCAGAAATACCGCAACCTGCCCTACATAGGCGTCCTGAAGCCGGAGGTCTACGGCGGCGGGGAAGAATAGTGTAACGAGAACCGGCCCGGACCGGCAGGTCCGCCCAAAGGAGTGATTTTTTGACCAAGCAGAGAAACCGCCCCGGCGTGGGCGTGTATTTCGCCCTGATCCTGCTGCTGCTGTGCGGCTACTACCTCTTTTTCGATATGACGCGGGTGCCGGGGGTGTCCTATGCCCAGGTGGAGGACCTCTTCCGCCGGGAGCAGGTCCAGAGCTTCTACGTGAAGGACGGCAGCGAGCTGTACCTGTCCCTCCGGGACGGGGCCACCGTCCGCAACGAGCTGGGCAGCACGGACCGGTTCCGGGAGGAGCTGGGGGAGCTGATCCGGGAACAGAAGGCCGCCGGCATCCTGGTGGACTACGACTTCGACCCCGTGTACCGTCCCCCCTGGTGGAGCGAGATATTGCTGTACGTGCTGCTCATCGGGGGCATCTTCCTGGTCTGGCAGTATATGATGATCCGCGCCCAGAGCGGCGGGGGAAGCATGGACCAGGGCAAGCGCTTCGGCAAGGCCCGCATCCGCTTCGGCTCCGACAGCGAGGAGAAGACGGACTTCGAGCAGGTGGCCGGCGCGCGGGAGGAAAAGGAGGAGCTCCAGGAGATCGTGGGCTTCCTCAAAGAGCCCAAGAAGTACCTGGACCTGGGGGCCCGCATCCCCAAGGGCGTGCTGCTGGTAGGCCCTCCGGGCACCGGCAAGACCCTGCTGGCCAAGGCCGTGGCCGGGGAGGCCGGGGTCCAGTTCCTGTCCATCTCCGGCTCCGACTTCGTGGAGCTGTACGTGGGCGTAGGCGCCAGCCGGGTGCGGGACCTCTTCGAGGAGGCCAAGAAGGTGGCCCCCTCGGTGGTGTTCATCGACGAGATCGACGCCGTGGGCCGCCGGAGAGGCGCGGGCCTGGGCGGCGGCCACGATGAGCGGGAGCAGACCCTCAACCAGCTGCTGGTGGAGATGGACGGCTTCGGCAGCAACTCCGGCGTGGTGGTCCTGGCGGCCACCAACCGGGCGGACATCCTGGACCCCGCCCTGCTGCGGCCCGGACGGTTCGACCGGCAGGTCTACGTGGGCCGTCCTGACAGCCGGGGCCGGGAGGAGATATTGGCCGTCCACACCAGAAACAAGCCCCTGGCAGAGGACGTGGACTTGAAAGTCCTGGCCCAGTCCACGTCTGGATTCACCGGGGCGGATCTGGAGAATCTGGTCAACGAGGGGGCCCTGCTGTCCGCGCGGAAGGGACAGAAGTTCATCACCATGGACAACCTTCAGGAGGCGGTGATCAAGGTCATCGCCGGTCCGGAGAAGCGCAGCCGCGTGGTGCCGGAGCACGAGCGGAGGCTCACGGCCTACCACGAGGCGGGCCACGCCGTCATGCACCACTGCCTGCCCAGCGTGGACCCCGTCCACGAGGTGACCATCATCCCCCGGGGACAGGCGGGGGGTATGACCATCTCCCTGCCGGGGGAGGACCGGGGCTACTACTCCAAGCGCTATATGGAGGAGGAGATCGCGGCCCTGCTGGGAGGCCGGGTGGCGGAGAGCCTGTTCCTGGACGATATCTCTACCGGCGCGTCCAACGACATCCAGCGGGCCTCCGAGATCGCCCGGAAGATGGTCACGGCCTACGGCATGAGCGAGCGTCTGGGCTCCGTCAGCTTCGACTCGGGCAGCGACGAGGTGTTTATCGGCCGCAGCATGGCCCAGGCCAAGACCTATTCCGAGGAGGTGGCCGCCCAGATCGACCAGGAGGTCAAGGCCATCATCGACGCCGCCTACCGCCGCTGCCAGGAGGTGCTGAGCGCCCACCGGGAGCAGATGGAGGCCGCGGCGGCTTACCTGCTGGAGCATGAGACCATGTCCGGGGAGGACTTCGCCGGTGTGATGGGATTCCCCAAGGCGCTTGCCGAGTGAGCGCTCCAAGTACAAAAACAGCCCCGCCTCGCGCCGGAACGGCGTGAGGCGGGGCTTGCCATGTTGTAGATCAGTTCTTGGCCACGGCGTTATAGAGGAACACCGCGATCTGTCCGCGCTGGCAGATGCTCTCGGGGGCGAAGGTGGTGTCCGTGGCGCCCTTCGTGATGCCGTTGGCCACGGCCCAGGCCACCGCCTGGGCGTAGGGATCGCTGGCGTCCACGTCGGTAAACTTGCCAGTGGGCTCCGTCTCGGGACTGCCCGCCGCCTGCCACAGGTAGGTCATGGCCATGGCGCGGGTGCAGGGCTTGTCCACGTCAAAGGTGGTGCCGGATACCATGCCCTTCTCAGAGGCCCAGACAGCCGCCTTTGCGTAACCATCCGGGATGACATTGGTGAAGGGGTTTTCGACCGTCGGTTCCGGCTCGCCGTAGGCTCTCCAGATGAAGGTCAGGATCTGGGCGTTGGTGCAGTTCTGAGCGGGAGAGAATTTGTCCTTCTCGGTACCGTTGGTAATATTATTCTGCACCGCCCAGACCACGGGATCAGTGACCCAGTTCCCCACGGGTACATCGGTAAATACATCGGAGATCAGCTTAGGCTCGCCGGAGAGCTGGTAAAACCCGAACGTATTCCCCACTACAATTCGGAGCACATTGCCCTCGCCCAACAACGCATATAGCCGCTCGGAATTGAGAACCACATCTCCGTCCTCATTGGCCTGGAAACCAGCATCTGCGGCAGTAACGTGCCCTGCCACATGGTTTTTCCCGTCCTGGGGGTCATCATACTCAAATCCCATCGGGTCATCCGTGTCCAGAGGCACAAGAGAAACATCTTTCCCGTCCTCCCAGGCAAACAGCCGACAGAAAAGGCGTGTGACTCCTTTTATATCTATGGGGGAGAAGGCGCTTAACTCAACGTCTTCCGCCGACTGAACGCCAGTTACAACAATATCCACCCCTTTCGGGACAAGTCTCAAAACGCCACTCCCCCAGTCCTCAAGGGTGCCATAGGTAATGTGGGCGTTATTGCTGCCGGACCGCGCAAAGCCTATGACCCCTGCATCCGTTGCTTGCGATTCATAGATGATACCGGAGTTTTCCGGCCCCTGGCAGGTAATTTCCGGCGAAGCGTTCTCGTCCGCCGCGAACGCCGGGACAGCCAGCCCCAGGCACAGGGCCAGTGCGAGGAAAAGTGCTGAAAACCGCTTTTTCATGTTCGTTCTCTCCTTTGTTTTTTTGTATGGGTGTTCCCTGTCTCAATGGTACTTGCCCCGGGGGTGGTACTTTCCTTCCCGGCCCCCGGCGGGCGTTCCCATCGAGGCAAACAGAAAGCGGCGCGGGATATAAAACCCCACACCGCATATATACAGACACAAAGCCCCTCTTGATAAAACGGCAGATTTCCGCTATAATAGGGGTTGGCACAGTAATATACTGTTGTGTGGGAGGAACGGCTCCCGCATAGGGGCGCGGGGTGTTGGTAGCATCCTGCGCCCTGCCTTTTATTTGCCTCGTTGCCACTATTCTACACCATTTACGCGAAAGGTGCAAGCAGTTTTTTTCTGCTGCCAAAGCGGTGCTGCTGCTTGTTGGCTCATGGGCGGATCGATCGGGTGCTTCCTTATCAGTACCCGCTTTTTGCCGCGGGTTCCTGTTTGCCGGACCGGCGCGCCGGGGGGATATCCGCCGCCCCGCGGGGAAAACTGGTAGAAAAGATGCACCAAAGGACGCGCCACAGAGACAATTGTTTTGTTTGCGCAGACAAAATTTTTTCAACACCGCAAAAAAACGTTGACGAATGGAAAAAGCGGTGTTACGATTTAATCAATTAAAGCACCGGCGAAAGCCGGGATATGGCTTGGAGGTAATGAAAATGAGCATTAAACATGAGTATCTGAACGGATTGATGGAGCGGGTCATCGCCCGGAACCCGGCGGAGCCGGAGTTCCACCAGGCCGTGCGGGAGGTCCTGACCTCCCTGGTCCCCGTGGTGGAAGCCCGGCCCGAGTTCATCAGGGAGGGCGTCATGGACTGCCTGGTGGAGCCGGAGCGGATCATCAAGTTCCGCGTGCCCTGGGAGGACGAGCAGGGCAACGTCCACGTGAACCGGGGCTTCCGGGTCCAGTTCAACTCCGCCATCGGGCCCTACAAGGGCGGCCTGCGGTTCCACCCCAGCGTGTACGAGGGCATCATCAAGTTCCTGGGCTTCGAGCAGATCTTCAAGAACAGCCTCACCGGCCTGCCCATCGGCGGCGGCAAGGGCGGCAGCGATTTCGACCCCAAGGGCAAGACCGACCTGGAGGTCATGCGCTTCTGCCAGAGCTTCATGACGGAGCTGTTCAAGTATATCGGGCCGGATACCGACGTGCCCGCCGGGGACATCGGCGTGGGCGGCCGGGAGATCGGCTACCTCTTCGGCCAGTACAAGCGCCTGCGCAACGAGTTCACCGGCGTCCTCACCGGCAAGGGCCTCACCTACGGCGGCTCTCTGGCCCGGACGGAGGCCACGGGATACGGCCTGTGCTACTTCACCGACTGTATGCTCAAGGATGCGGGGAAGAGCTTCGAGGGGGCCACGGTGGTCATCTCCGGGTCCGGCAACGTGGCCCTGTACGCCTGCGAGAAGGCCACCCAGTTCGGCGCGAAGGTGGTGGCCATGAGCGATTCCGGCGGCTATGTGTATGATAAGAACGGCATCGACCTGCCCCTGATGAAGCGCCTCAAGGAGGTGGAGCGCAAGCGCATCTCCGCCTACGTGGAGACCCACCCCGAGGCGGAGTATCACGCCGGATGCTCCGGAGTGTGGCAGATCCCCTGCGGCATCGCCCTGCCCTGCGCCACCCAGAACGAGCTGGACCTGGATTCCGCCAAGGCGCTGATCGCCAACGGCTGCTTCGCCGTGGCCGAGGGGGCCAACATGCCCTGCACCCCCGACGCGGTGGACGCCTTCCAGGCGGCGGGGCTCCTCTTCGCCCCCGCCAAGGCGGCCAACGCCGGCGGCGTGGCCACCTCCGCCCTGGAGATGAGCCAGAACTCCATGCGCTTCTACTGGACCTTCGAGGAGGTGGACGACCACCTGCGGAAGATCATGACCGACCTGTACCACAACGCCAGCAGCGCCGCCGCCCGGTACGGCGCCCCCGGCAATCTGGTAGCGGGAGCCAATATCGCCGGATTCCTGAAGGTGGGCGAGTCCATGCTGGCCTACGGCATCGTATAAGGGGGCGGGCAGATGAATGACTATATCGCCCGCGTATCGGAGCGGCTGGCGAAGACCTACGCCCATGAGCCGGAGTATCTCCAGTGCGTCCATTCCTGGCTGGAGATGATCGCGCCGGCCACGGAGGACCCCCGGTATGAGAAGCTGGATCTCATCACCCGCATGGTGGAGCCGGAGCGGATGTTCTCCTTCCTGATCCCCTGGGTGGACGATAACGGCGTCACCCATACCAACCACGGCTACCGGGTCCAGTTCTCCAGCGCCATCGGGCCCTATAAGGGCGGCCTGCGGTTCCACCCCAGCGTGACCCCCTCGGTGGTGAAATTCCTGGGCTTCGAGCAGACCTATAAGAACGCCCTCACCGGCCTGCCCATCGGCGGCGCGGCGGGCGGCGCGGACTTCGACCCCCGGGGCAAGTCCAACCGGGAGATCATGCGCTTCTGCCAGGGCTTCATGTACGCCCTGTACCGCTATATCGGCGCGGATACCGACGTGCCCGCCGGGGACATCGGCGTGGGCTCGCGGGAAGTGGGCTGGCTCTACGGCGCGTATAAGAAGGTGACGGGCCGGGCGGAGAGCTCCGCCCTCACCGGCAAGGGCCTGACCTACGGCGGCAGCCGCATCCGCCAGGAGGCGGCGGGCTTCGGCACGGTGTACTTCCTGGCACGGATGCTGGAGCATCAGGGGGAGACCCTGGAGGGCAAACGCCTGATCGTCTCCGGCTTCGGCAACATGAGCTGGGGCGTGTGCCGCAAGGCCGCCGAGCTGGGAGGCAGGGTGGTCACCCTCTCCGGCCCCGACGGGTATATCTACGATCCCGACGGCGTGAACACCCAGGAGAAGTATGACTTCATGGTGAAGATGCGCTACAGCGGCGAGGACCGGGTGGAGGCCTACGCCGACCGGTTCGGCGTAGAGTTTTACGCGGGGAAGAAGCCCTGGGAGGTCCCCGCCGACGTGGCGGTCCCCTGCGCCACCCAGAACGAGCTGGCGGTGGACGACGCGGTGCTGCTGATCGCCAACAACGTGCGCTATTATGTAGAGGGGGCCAACATGCCCGCCACCACGGAGGCGCTGAAGCTGCTGCGGCTCAGCCCCAAGATCCTCACTGCGGGCGCCAAGGCCTCCGGTTCCGGCGGCGTGGCCGTGTCCGCCCTGGAGATGGCCCAGAACGCCATCCGCTACAGCTGGTCCCGGCGGGAGGTGGACGAGAAGCTGCGGGCCATTATGAGCAGCATCTACGATGCCTCCGCCGCGGCGGCGGAGGAGTACGGGCTGGGGTATGACCTGATCGCCGGGAACGATATCGCGGCGTTCAAGAAGATATCGGAAGCCATGATCGCGCAGGGACTGTAAATAATATTCCGGCAGCCCGGGAGCTTGAAAAGCTCCCGGGCTGCCCAGCCATTTCTGAAGCTGTGCCATAAGACTGCATTTGCACGTTTTTCTTGCAATTCAGCGATCGCTATTGAAAGTTATTTCGATTCATGATAAAGTGAGGAAAGATTCAAACGGAGATGTAAAACGAAGCAGCACGACGTTTGCCTACGACCGGTCAAAAGATGATTTGAAAAGTATTGACGCTCTGTTGAATGTCCTCGGTGGAGATGCCGCGCTTAACAGGTTCTTACAGAATATTCAGGTATTCAGTAAAGGCCATTTTCAGAGATATCCTTTGTCAAATGTGGATATTCGCGCCTGATTTTTTAAGAGCGCACAACAGGCAGGAACGGTTCTTCGGTATTTCATCCAGTTCCAGCAGTATTTGTGTATGTTTGATCTGAGCAGCGCAAGAAATCCTTGAAAAAACGCCTGAAGGAGGGTATGATAGGCCTACCACCTGATAGGAGGACCGCGATGAAGCACATTTTGCTGCTGGAGGACGACGCCGCCCTGGGACAAGGCATCCGGTTTGCCCTGGAAAATGACGGCGTTCAAGTGGAACTATGCACCGCGCTATCCCAGGCGCAAGGCATTCTGCCCGGCAGAGACTTCGATCTGCTCATTCTGGATGTCAACCTGCCGGACGGGAGCGGGCTCGATTTGCTGCGGGATGTGCGGCGCCGCCATTCCAGCGTCCCCGTTATCCTGCTCACGGCAAACGATTTGGAAACCGACATCGTCGTGGGCCTTGAATCCGGAGCGGATGACTATATCACCAAACCCTTCTCTCTGGCTGTACTGCGGGCCAGGGTCAACGCCCAGCTGCGGCGCGGTACTCCGGTGCAGGCAGCCACGGTAGAGCTGGAGGGGTTCTCCTTTGATTTTGAGTGGATGGAGTTCCGCAAAAACGGCCAGCTCATCGAACTGAGCAAAACGGAACAGCGGCTGCTGCGGGTCCTGACGGAAAACCGGGGGCGCGTCCTGTCCCGTGAGACGCTGCTGGAGCGGGTGTGGCCGGGCGGCGGGGAGTACGTGGAGGAAAACGCCCTGTCGGTCACCGTCAAGCGCCTGCGGGACAAACTGGAGGACACGCCCTCCAAGCCCCGCTTTCTGAGAACGGTCTATGGCATCGGCTACACCTGGGCGGTGAATTGACATGACGTGGATCACTGCCATCATCGCCGTTTTCGCGGCGGCCGCGCTGGCGGCGGCGGTCTGGAACCGCCTTCACGCCAGGCGCGTCATGAAAAATTTGAACCGTATGCTGGACGCAGCCATGGCGGGGACCTTTCTGGAGCGGGAATTCGACGAAAGCCTGCTCTCCGCCGTGGAGTCCCGGTTTGCCCACTATCTGGCCGCCAACGCCGTCTCCGCCCAGAAGCTCCAGGAGGAAAAGGACAAGATCAAGACTCTGATCGCCGACATCTCCCACCAGACGAAGACCCCGGTGGCCAATATTCTGCTGTATACCCAGCTTCTGTCGGAGCAGGAGCTTTCCCCGGAGGGCCGGGACTGCGCCGGGGCCCTGGAGGGCCAGGTGGAAAAGCTGCGCGCCCTGGTGGACGCGCTGGTGAAGACCTCCCGGCTGGAGGCGGGCATCCTGGCCCTGCACCCCAAGGCAGGGCCGCTGGCGCCCATGCTGGAAGACGCCGTGGCTCAATTTACCCCTAAAGCGGCGGAGAAGGGGATCGCCCTGACGCTGGCGTCCACGGACGCCCAGGCGGCCTTTGACCCCAAGTGGACGGCGGAGGCCGTATGCAACCTGTTGGACAACGCGGTAAAATACACGCCCGCCGGCGGGACGGTCGCGGTAGAGGTCATCCCCTACCAGATGTTCTGCCGCGTCAACGTCACGGACAGCGGCCCCGGCATCCCGGAAGCGGAGCGGGCCAAGATATTCCAGCGATTCTACCGCTCCCCCGCCGCCTACGAGATCGAGGGCGTGGGGATCGGCCTGTATCTGACCCGCCAGATCGCGGAGGGGCAGGGCGGGTATGTCAAGGCGTCCTCCCAGCCGGGGCGGGGGAGCTGCTTCTCCTTCTATCTGCCCCGGAGCTGAAATCTTTCCAAACTGTAAGATTTCAGAAAGGATCTGGAAAGATTTCTGTGTTAAAGTCTGTACTGCCGAAAGGCAGTGCAGACTTTACGCTATGGAGGTAGATCGTATGGCTATATTGGAGACCCGCGGCTTGCGGAAAGTATACGGTTCCGGCGACACGGAGGTCCGGGCCCTGGACGGCGTGGACCTGGCGGTGGAGAAGGGCGAGTTTGCCGCCGTCGTGGGCACGTCCGGTTCCGGCAAATCCACCCTGCTGCATATGCTGGGTGGGCTGGACCGGCCTACCGGCGGTTCCGTCATTGTGGACGGCAGGGAACTCTCCACTCTGAAGGACGAGGAACTGACCATTTTCCGGCGGCGGAAAATCGGCTTCGTATTCCAGAACTACAATCTTGTACCGGTGCTGAACGTGTATGAAAACATCGTCCTGCCTATCCAACTGGACGGCGGACAGCCGGACAAAGACTATACAAACCAGATCATCGAAACCCTGGGCCTGGGTTCCAAGCTGCAGAATCTGCCCAACAACCTCTCCGGCGGCCAGCAGCAGCGGGTGGCCATCGCCCGCGCGCTGGCGGCGAAGCCGGCGATCATCCTGGCGGACGAGCCCACCGGAAATCTGGACAGCCGGACCAGCCAGGACGTCATGAGCCTGCTGAAGGTCACCAGCCAGCGGTTTGCGCAGACCATCGTGATGATTACCCACAATGAGGCGATCGCCCAGATGGCTGACCGCGTCATCCGCATCGAGGACGGCCGTATTGTGGTACGGGGGTGAGGGGCATGATCAAAGTATCCAACGGAAGCTGTATCCGGCGGCTGGGCTTTCGTTCCATGAAAGCGGCCCGGGCCCGGAACGCCGTCGCAGTGCTGGCAATTGCCCTGACCACGGTGCTGTTCACCTCCCTGTTTACCATCGCCGCGTCCATCAACTATTCTTTCCAGCAGGAGAACTTCCGCCGGGCCGCAGGCGACGCCCACGGCACGGTGAAAAATATCACCTGGGAACAGGCGGAGCAGCTCCGCCGGGACCCTTTGATCCAGGATTCCTGGTGCCGTCTCTTTGTGGGAATGCCCCACGACCCGCCCTTTCACATATCCCATGTGGAGGTCAGCTATATTGAGCCCAACGGCGCGTCCCACTACTTCTGCACCCCCGTGGAGGGTGCGCTCCCCCGGGAGGGCACCGGCGAGGCCGCGACGGATACCCGCGTCCTGGCCCTGCTGGGCGTCGAGCCCAGGGTGGGCGCGCAATTTACCATGCCCATTACGCTGGACGAGGGAACCCCGCATCCCCGCACAATAGAGCGGACGTTCACCCTCTCCGGCTGGTGGGAATACGACAGCGCCATGCCCGGCAACAACGTGCTGCTGCCCCGTTCCGCCGCCGAGGAGATCTGCGCGCTGTCCAACGGGGAGGAGGACTCCTTGACGGGCGTCTGGAACCTAGACATCATGTTCAAGAGCGCCATAGGCATTCAAGAAAACCTGAGCGCGGTGCTGGAAAATTATGGCTATCAAAGCACCGAGGCGGGGACAAAGAACTACCTGGTTATCGGCGTGAACTGGGGCTACACCGGGGACCGGATCTCTAACGGCATTGACCCCGTGCCCTTCCTTACCATTGTGGTGATTCTTCTGCTGATCATCTTCACCGGGTATCTCATCATTTACAATATCTTCCAGATCTCCGTCACCAATGACATCCGGTTTTACGGCCTGCTGAAAACCATCGGCGCCACGGGGCGGCAGATCAAGCGGATGATCCGCCAGCAGGCGCTCCTGCTCAGTCTGGCGGGCATCCCCATCGGCCTGCTTCTGGGCTTCGCCGCCGGCAACATATTGGCGCCGGTCATCATGGCCCATCTCAACTATAAGAACTCGTTCGTGTCCTTCAATCCCTGGATTTTCATTGGCGCGGCGGCGTTTTCCCTGCTGACGGTGTTCCTCTCCTGCGCGCGGCCCGGACGGATCGCCGCCAGGGTTTCCCCGGTGGAGGCGGTGCGCTATACCGAAGGCGGACAGCAGTCCGGGAAGAAGGGCGGCAAGCGGAAGGCTGCCGCCGGCGCATCCCTGCCGAAAATGGCCTGGGCCAACCTGGGCCGGAGCAGGAGTAAAACGGTCGTTACCATGATTTCCCTGACCCTGGCGGTGGTGCTGATGAACCTGGTGTATACGTTTACGAACGGCTTCGACATGGAGAAATATCTTTCCGACCTGGTAGCCACCGACTTTGTCCTGGGCCATGCCGGCTACTTCCAGAGCAGCGCCAACTTCCGCTTGGCGGACCAGGCGCTTCCGGAGGAAGTCATCGCCCAGGTCATCTCCCAGGGCGGCATCACCGAAGGGGGCAGGGTCTACGGTCAGGAGAGCACGATCCAAGCCCTTCTGCCGGAGGAGTACCACCGCCAGGGTATCAGCATCGCTTATTCCGAGGAGGAGCTGGACAGCGTTGTCGCCTCCCGGGAGCATGTGGGTGAGGACACCGTCGTAGGCAGCGCCCAGCTCTACGGCCTGGAGGACTTCATTCTCGGCGAGATAAACGTGTTGGAGGGAGATACCGCCCCCTTGTCCGACCCCAGCCGGAACGCCATCGCCGCCGTCTATGCCGCCGACGACTACGGAGTGATCCATGAAGATGACAACTGCTTCAAGGTGGGGGATACCGTGACGCTCCGCTATGTGAAGGAGTGGGTGAATGTCGACACGGACACCGGGGAGGAAATCACCGCAGAGGATTCAAACGCCCGCTGGAACCGCGGAGAGACGAATTTCGTTCCCCGGGCCAAGGTCTATGAGGAAAAGGAGTACACCGTCTGCGCCATGATCGAGATCCCCAGAGCCCTCACTTACCGCTATACCACCCTGGGAGGCAGCAAGCTGGCGATGGGAGCGGAGCTGTTCCAACAGGATACCGGCACCAGCTCCGTCATGATCTACGCTTTCAACACTGACGAGACGGCCAGCACCGCTATGGAGGACTTCCTGCAAGAATACACAGAGTCCGTCCAGCCCACCTATGACTACGAGAGCAAACAGAGCATGGCGGCGGAGTTCGAGGGCTTCCGGAGTATGTTCCTGACCATGGGCGGCGCACTGGCAGGGATCATCGGCCTGGTGGGCGTGCTCAACTTCATCAACGCCGTGCTGACGGGCATACTGGCCCGGAAGCGGGAGCTGGCCATGCTCCAAGCCGTGGGTATGACCGGGAAGCAGCTGAATACCATGCTGGTGTACGAGGGACTGTACTATACGATGCTGTCCGCCGCCCTCTCTCTGGTTCTGAGCGCCGCGCTGGGACGGCTGGCGGGATCGCTCTGCTCTGTCTTTTGGTTTTTCACCTATCGATTTACCGTCCTGCCGGTTTTGGCGGTCATACCGCTGTTTCTGATCCTGGGGGTCCTGATCCCTCTGTTGACGTACCGTTCCGTTAACCGCCGCACCATTGTTGAGCGTTTGCGGGAGATAGAAAGCTGACACTCGCAGTTTTATTATGGCGGCAGAATGACGTACCAGCAATGCCTTGGCTTGTTGGCGGCTGCACATCGAGATAACCTCCACTCCGCTACGCCCGCCGTTAGGCGGGCGTTTGCTTCATTTCTTGCCGCTCCTTCCCCAAAATGCGGGGAGAGGAAAATCATCACCATGCCTCCCGCTGGCGGTCACGATTTTCCTCCCTGTGCTCTGTATACCGCTTTTTGCTCTCGGTTTGCAATATAGCATACTCCTTTTCAGCGATTGCATGGACAGCAGCTTCTTCCGTCCGTTTTGCCGCCAGGGAAATCAATTTTTAGAAAATAACGCCGCTGATGGCAGGTTTTACCAATGGCGCGCCGGGGCCGTCGCGCCCTACAGACGTAAAATTGATTTCCCTGTTTTCCGCGCGCGCCTGTTGACAACTCCCTCAAAACCTGTTATACTGCACTTACAATCCAAGGGGCGCTGGCGCACGCCGGCTGAGATGAGACGCAATGCCGTCCTGTCCCTCAAACCTGATCCGGGTAATGCCGGCGTAGGAATGCGATTACATAGGACGTATTGTCGTATACCCACGCCTTGCGGATGTACGGCAAATTTTTTATGCCCCTCCGCAGGCACTTCCCGCCGTTAAAAGGAGGAAGTTTTCATGTCCGAAGAAAGAAACGCCAACGAGAAACGTTATGAAAGTGCGGCCAATACCATCATCACCATCCGCTGCCTGACAGAGGCGGCCATGATGGTGGCCTGCGCCCAGATCCTCAGCTATATCAAGCTGCTGGAGCTGCCCAACGGCGGGTCCCTGACGCCCGCCATGTTCCCCATGATCTTTTTCGCCGTCCGCTGGGGCCTCAAGCCCGGACTGCTGGCGGGCTTCACGTTCGGACTGCTCCAGCTCATTTTTGACGGGGCTTACGCCTGGGGCTGGCAGTCCATGCTGCTGGACTATCTGGTGGCCTTCACGCCCCTAGGCCTGGCGGGGCTGTTCAAGGGAAGGAAATGGGGCATTTTCGCTGGCACCGTGGTGGGCTGCTTCTGCCGCTTCGTGGTCCACTATATCAGCGGCGTGACCATCTACAAGATCCTGGAGCCCACCGAGCTGATGGGTACCACCTTTTCCAACCCCGGCTTCTACTCTCTGGTATATAACGGCTCCTATATGCTGCCCAATACCATCCTGGCCCTGGCGATCGCCGCCCTGCTGTACGTCCCTCTGAAAAAATACATGCTGGCGCAGGACCTTCCCCAATAAACACAGCCGGACCGGCACTCCTTCTTCGGAGACGCCGGTCCGGCCCGTTTTATGTCCCTCAGCCCAGGGGCACCGGCATAGAGATGCCGTTGACGCTGGCATAGCAGACGTTGCTGTTGGCGAAGTACTGGATATGATCGCGGAAAGCGTCGTCGCGATGGCGTTTCCGGCAGATACGGCAGCAGCGCGCGGAGGCTTCCCGCAGCTTCTCCATGGTGGTTTGAATGGTCTCGGGCTTTCCGGCGGTGTTTACATTGCGAAGATTCATAACGAAGACCTCCTTGTTATAATTTTTTAAAAAATGAGCCGACTCTATCTGCAAACCAACCGGAAAAGTGCTGTTTTTCTCTCCGGCTGATGGCGTTATTCTACCATACCGCGCCGGAGGAAATATTGCATCCGTCTTCGATTTATAGTATAATTCTTAGGCAACTTATCCGTCAGGGAGGAAAACGTATGGGACACTACGTCAACGAGAAGGCGCTGCGCTATCAGGAGTATATCACCCGGGAGGAGAACATCCGCCACCACACCTACCGGGAGGAGCGGAATCAATTCGAGCTGCTCCGCGCCGGCGATCCCCGGGCCCTGGAGGCCCGGCAGAAGGCGCTTGCCAACAACCAGCCGGGCACGGTCTCCCTGGACCCCCTCCGGAACTGTAAATACCTGATGGTCACGAACATCGCGTCCGCCTGCCGCGCGGCCATCGAGGGCGGCGTAGACGAGCAGCGGGCCTATGGCATCAGCGATCTGTATATCCAGAAGATGGATCTGATGGAAGACCCCGAGGAGATAGAATGTCTGGGGAACGATATGTTTGCGTTCTACCTGCGGGAGGTCCAGGCCGCGGCGAAGAAGCATATTGTCTCCCAGCATGTTTCTCTTTGTCTGGACTATATCTATAACCATCTCCACGAGGCCATCCCGGTCCAGGACCTGGCCGGTCTCACCGGCCTGAACCCCAGTTATTTGTCCACGCTGTTCAAGAGGGAGATGGGGCAGTCGATCTCCGAGTACATCATGGCGAAGAAGATGGAAGCCGCCCGGAATATGCTCCAATATACGGAGTATTCCAGCGCGGAGATCAGTTCTATTCTCAATTTCAGCTCCCAGAGTCATTTTATCAGGGCGTTCAAGAGGTATGTGGGCGAGACGCCCAAGCGGTACAGGGAGAAGAATTACCGTCCGGCGGGGAATTGATCTGCGGCCCCTGCGGGGCCGCCTCCGCTTGTTTCTAACAGTTAGATTCGCCCCTGCCGGGGCGGGGACGGGGGCGTACTTTTCCCGCGAGGGAAAAGTACCAAAAGCTCGCTTAGGAAACTACGTTTCCTAAGAACCTTCCTGAATTACGGGGGTTATTATTTACGCTACGACCTTCGGATTTGCTGTCTATCGTCCGTGCATTGGGCCGATGCCGGTGCTTACTTCTGCGCACAGTCCTA